>JAESQY010000080.1 GCA_016764915.1 Aliivibrio sp.
TGATTTTTGTGGCCATTAAAACTGGGCCGAGATTACCATCATCAAGGCCGTATTAATAAAGACTTGTTGCAAGCGGTATTGCCGATTGATGATTATGACTTTTACTTGTGTGGCCCCAGTGCATTTATGCAAAGTATGTATGATTTACTGCGTGAATTAGGTATTAGCAACGAGCGTATTAAAGCAGAAGAATTTGGTCCAGCCTCATTAACACGTCAACACGATGTAAGTTCTGTGGAGTTTACCGCTATTCCAAGTGCGAGTGCGGCGGTGATTGAATTTAATCAAACTAAGGTCGAGCAAGCCTGGACAGCAGAAGAGGGCACATTACTGGAATTTGCCGAGAACCACGGACTCAGCCCTGAGTTCGGTTGTCGCAGTGGCCAATGTGGCGCTTGTAAAACCAAATTACTGGCGGGTAAAGTCAGTTATCAAACTGAAGTTTCAGCTGATTTACGTGATGATGAAGTATTACTGTGTTGCGCCGTGCCTGCAGCCATCGATGGCGAAGAGGTTGTTCGTATTAAGCTGGAATTGTAAGTGGGTGCTTGATCGCGTTTTCCAGAAAAAGAGTAATACTCGCCTTGTGGAAATCATAAACGTTAATATACTCAAATAGATACTGTTTATGATATGACTTGAGGAATGGAATGCCTAACATAATTTATACTGCACAACTTTCTCTTCAATGCGATGTAATGGCATTACAGAAAGAAGTCTTGTCATGCGTATTTCGCGATTGGGTCGATCATGTGAATAGAGATTGTTATAGCGGTTTATGGGATGTATTACCTATTAGAACGTTGGCAACCCATCTAGACAAACATCCAATATTGCAAAGCTTTAATTTAGAGCAAAAAGGTGATTGGGTTTATTTGCCTATCATCCATGTATTACCGCAAATTAGAAATATTATAGAGTGGTTTCAATGTGATGTTGAGGCGGTGCGGCTAATGCGTTTAAAACCTGGTGCACATATCCAACCTCATCAAGATAAAGGTTTAGCAATGGAGCATGGTTTCGCGCGTTTTCATATTCCCATATGCGCTGTTGAACAGGTCGAGTTTATAGTCAACGGTGAACTTGTTCCTATGCAAAATGGTGAATTGTGGTATCTGAATGCCGATGCTACTCATTCAGTTAAACATGTGGGTAACGAAGATAGAATTAATTTGGTTATTGATTGCAAGGTAAATACCTGGTTAACGCAAAAAATTCTAAAAAACTAAGGTGACGGCTATGGTTATCTATCCTTGAAAAGGAGTAACCTCTTAACCACGCTAACATTGCCAAGGGCTGTTATTAGGTTGAATCTTAGTTCATAGCCGTTTTTATGCCTTATTACCTTGAAGGATTATATCTTCAACCCATTTGTTGACAACCACATCAATGCTCAGTTGGATCCTCTCAGTGTTACCGTAGTTGTTTACTGAATGTAAATCACTTAATCGCATAAACCAAAGCTCACCTGGTTGTAGTGGAACAATAGTATTGTTTAGCTTAAATTCAACGAGTTCATTGACGAAAATGGGAACGTGTAGGCGTATTTGATTACGAAATTGTAAGTTAAGCTGTGGATCTGTATGTTCTTTTATTTCACCATACGGCACTAACCTTAATAGTCTTACATTGGTTTTTTGGCATATCAGTGAATTTAAAACCTCTTGGATATAGGGGCTATTACGCAATGCTGGCGTTTCGTCCCATGACGCCCAGTTGGGATCAGAAAAATCCATGGTATTGCTATTTGGTTTTCTGGCCATAGTTAATGGGATCACACTGTAGTGTATATACGGTGGATGGTTTTGGATAAGATCCAATGTTTCTTGTTGTAAGCGGATAGGGTCATACATGCGAGCAATTTTTGATCTATCAAACTCAAATACGGTAGGTTGTTCAGGCATAGTATTCGTCCTCTTGACTAAACATTTAGCCATGCATCATTGCAGGCCAATATAATACATTGATATATCATTTTAATGATGTTTATTGTGACCAATATTTTATAAACTCATTCTTTCTTACCGAAAAGATAGAAAAAGTACTAAGTTATAGTTTTACATTCTGCTTAGATAATACAAACAATGATGACGACTTCTGACCTAGACTTTTTACAGCAAGCACTACAATACCATCAATCGGGTCAGTTTCACCAAGCGATAAAGTTGTACCATAAGGCACTCTCTGAGAAAAATTCTCCATTAGTTAATAATAACCTCGCTTCGGCACAATTGGCTGTGGCAGATAATCAAGGTGCATATATTACACTAACAAGCGCCTTAGTAGAGTTTCCAGAAAGTGCTGAATTGCTGATGACATTTTCGCTACTGCAAAGCAGTATAGGTGAGATGAAGAAAGCGATTGAACTGGCTAAATCAGCCATAGATAAAGCACCAGGTAAGGTCGAGTTTATTTATAATCTAGCTAATTTTTATTATCAGTCGGATCAATTGAGCGCAGCTGAGCAAGGCTATAAGCAAACATTAATGCTAAATGCTCAATGCGTCGAAGCTCATTTTAATCTTGGTACCTTGTATTACACTCAAGGCTTAGTTAGCCAAGCTATTTCTTCATTTAAGGAAACAGTAAGCCTTGAACCGAAATTTCTGCAGGCTTTTATTAATTTAGGACAAATCTATTCCGAGCAAGGAAAGTACGACAATGCTATAAAAAGCTATCAAAGTGTGTTGACGATGGAACCTAATAATTTCAGTGTAATGAAAGCGTTAGGCATGGTTTTTCATATATCAAACGAGCTAGAGATTGCACAGCAGTATTATCAAAAAGCGCTTAAAATTTCGCCGGAAGACGAAGAAAGCATTATTTTAATGGCCAATTGTTTGCGGGAAAAAAATGACATTAGTGGTGCTGATAAGTTTTATCAAAAGGCGCTTAAAATAAATCCATCGAATAAAATAGCTAAAGAGAATCTCAATAAATTTTCTAAAGGGAAAATAGCGGCTTGGCATTTTGACATGTTAGCCGATGAGGCAAGAAATAATGCTTTTAATAAAGCATTAAAAAAGCATGTTAAAAAAGGAGATCTGGTTCTGGATATAGGTACAGGCTCTGGTTTGTTGGCTATGATGGCGAAAAGGGCGGGTGCCGATCAGGTAGTGGCATGTGAGATGGTGCCAGATTTGGCTCAAGTTGCTAGCCAAGTTGTTGCCGATAATAAAATGAGCGATGTTATAACGATCTGTAACAAAAAATCGACAAACTTGAAAATAGGTGACGAATTACCACGTAAATCTGATGTTCTTGTGGCCGAAATTCTAGATGCAGGTTTACTTGGTGAGGGTGTGTTGCCTACATTTAGACATGCTTTGGCAAATTTATTGAATAATAATGCGGTGATCATTCCTAAATCGGCAACCGTAGAAGCTTGTCTACTCCAATGTAACCGTTTAAAACGGGTAAACCCAGTGCAAAATATTGCTGGTTTTGACCTTTCAGCCTTCAATGCTTTTAGGGTTAAAGAAGATTACATAGCCACTTGTTTAAATGAAACTTCCCATCAGGTTTTGAGCGACACGTTTTTTGTGCAGTATTTTGATTTTTCCCAATTGCCTCCGCATGCATCGGTTGAAAACCCCAACACAGCTAATTTAACTGTGTCAGTCACTCAAGACGGAGAGTTGCAAGGTATTGCTTTTTGGTTTCAATTACATGTTGATAATGACATTACACTTTCCAGCGGGCCACAGAATGAAATGGTGCACTGGGGGCAGGCTGTTTACTTTTTTGAAAACCCTAGGCTGGTTCGCAAAGGAGAAGAGGTTCACTTAAAGGCACTGCAAAGTGAAGTATTTCTTGGATTTCAGTTGTTCGATGTTTAATAAACAGACCTTTACTAACAATATAAGTATGCGGCTTGCTTGCTCTGACGATAAGGTTTTTTTGTCGATGTTATTTAAATCGACCCGAGAATTTTTTCAGTTAGCGGGTGCTGAATCTGAAGATATAGACGCAATGATCGCGAGTCAGCAGGTGTTGCAAATGAACAGTTATATACATAGCTTTCCTGATGCGACTCACTTTATTATTGAATGCCAAAATGAAAAGGTAGGTCGTGTTATTGTTGATTTTATTGGTAAAAGCATGCACTTAGTCGATATTTCTTTTTTAACCGAAGCGCGTGGCAAAGGTTATGGTAAAACGGTGATCAAGGCTCTACAACAGATAGCCACTGAGAATGCGACACCTATAACACTGGTTGTAGAACAGGGGAATATAGCAGCGCGCGCACTCTACTTAAAATTAGGTTTCATCTCTAAATCTGTTACTCCTCCTCATGAGTTTTTAGTATGGAATGACTAACTGAATTATTGAAGTGGTCAACTAATTTTGGCCACGGTTTTGTATTCTAACCAGTATAATCGCTCTGATTCATTTGGAGTTAAACCACCGTTATATTGATGCGGCCTAACCTGGCCATCAAACATGTAATTGTTGTACATAACAAGGAAAATTATAATGACTGACCCGAACAAAGATTTTTGTCTTAGTATCCTAAAACCACTCGTTGGTGAATTATTTAAAGTCACTGATGTTGAAGGTGGTGTCGTTAACCTTTGGCTTTCAGAGCTTGAAGAAGATGTTATTAAAGGTTTTGAAGGCGAGTCTTTTATTGCTAGCTTTAAAGGTGAAGAAAATGCACTTCCTCCTGAAGGAACCTGTCAAATAGAGCATGAAAAAATTGGTTGCTGTGAAGTGATGCTCTCCCCCAGCTCGGCAACGATATGTCATGTGGTGATATCTAGGCTCAAATAGATCGGCAAGGTGAGTTGGAATATTTTAGCATTCTTTAATTACGTTAGATTATTGGCTGTAATGGACTGTAATAATACGGTAGATAAAATAAAGTAAAATAAAAAAACAAAGGAATAACTATGGAACCATATATTGCGCAAATTACTATGTTTGCAGGAAATTTCGCCCCAAGAGGCTGGGCTTACTGTAACGGACAGCTATTGTCAATTGCCCAAAACACTGCCCTATTCTCGCTTATAGGTACCACTTATGGTGGTGATGGCAGAACTACAATGGGTTTGCCTGACTTACGCGGGCGCGTGCCAATTCATGCAGGTACCGGACCTGGTTTAAGCCTCAGACCATTAGGTCAAAGAGGGGGCACAGAAACTGTAACACTTAGTATAAATCAGATGCCAGCACATACCCATGCTGCGACGGCTAAAACTACTGTTGCAGTTACTGTTAGTGATGTGAGCGTTAATGTTTCTCTTCAAGCTTCTTCTAAAGAAGCCACGTCAACCACGCCAACCAGTAGTAGTTCATTGGCTGTGGTAGCGGCTGGAAGAGGTAAGAATACCGATGCGTTAATATACAACACTGAAACCCCTGATACTAGCTTGTCTGGTGGTGAAGCAAAAGAAGGAACTGCCACTGCAAGCGCTGTTGCAACAACCACAGTAACAACCGTTAATGCGGGTGGATCAAAACTTGTCAATAACGTGCAACCTTTTTTAACCGTAAATTACATTATTGCTCTTGTAGGGGTATTCCCAAGCCGCAATTAAGTAAAAGACCGTTGTGTGCTATGCGCTCAAGGTCTTGATTAAAATATTTTTATAAGAATTGTGGTAGGTCGGAATGAACTCCGCTCTACCTATCAAAATAAAACATTTATTTTAAATTTTCACAAAGTATATAGGCATATCACTATATGAAAAATGTTAGATGGGATTAAATTAGCATGAGTACAATGAAGTATTATTTTCTTTCTGGCTTGCCTCGTTCTGGCTCCACATTACTTGCAGGTATATTACGGCAAAACCCCCGGTTTCATGCTGCTATGTCTAGTCCCATTGCACCAATGATGAACAGTGCCCTAGAACAAATGGGTGCGGGTAGCGAATTCAGCTCATTTTTTGATGAGCATAAGCGTAAACGCATATGTAGGGCTTTATTTGATGCTTATTATCAAGAGCAACAAGCCAAAAGCACAATTTTTGATAGCAATCGTATTTGGACCGCACGACTGCATCAATTAGTAGAATTGTTTGATGATTTTAAAATGATCTGCTGCGTACGTAATCCCGCTTGGGTGATGGACAGCTTTGAAGTGATTTATCGTAAAAATCCCTTTGACTATAGTCGGATGTATTCGCCGCAGTCTAGGCAAACGGTGTACTCACGTTGTGAAGCACAAATAAATGCCGTAGGTACTGTGGGTAGTGCATGGACCGCGTTAAAAGAAGCTTACTACGGAGAATATTCTGATCGATTATTATTAATAGATTATGATTTACTCACGCAGCATCCACAACGGGCAATTCAATTGATCTATCAATTCTTAGGTGAAAAAGAGTATCAGCATGATTTTGATAATATTGCTTACGATGAAAATGAATTTGACCAGGATTTGGGGGTAAAAGGGCTACATACAGTAAAGAAAAAAGTAGAATTTAAACCAAGACGCAGCATATTGCCGCCAGACTTATTTCAAAAATATAGCGAAATGGCATCTTGGAAAGATACAACAGGCACATCTGCCAATATTATCGCAGCGAAGAAAAACGACACACTATAATTAGTAAAACAAATAACTTTAAAAACGATACCTTAGCATAGCCATGCACGGAATGAAGCAGTCAAGGAAGAGGACGATACGATGAAAAATCACACGCTCAATGTCATGACGGCAGCCATTTTACCTTTAAGTCTACAGCTTGGAGCCATGCAGACGGCGGGTGCTTATGGATATGTTGGTCATCGTGGCAAAAATATAGTATATAACTCTGCTGAGAACTATGTGAACAAGCGGGCTGGAAATCCTCTAACATTGCTAGCTAAACCGCTTTCTTTAATGCAAGCTACCACGCCAAAAGATGAATTCACGCTTTATATCCAAGCAAGTAATGAACCTGCTCTCCAAGTTACTTCCTTTCCTATAGGCGATTCCGATTTACAATTACAAATAAGCACAAACAATCCTATTAATGAATTAATCATCATTGACCAAGCGGTGCCCGACAAACATCTCTTTTATAAAGACCTAAAACCAAGTACAGCAGTACACGAAATTGCCTCTGATCAAGACGGTTTAACCCAGCTCAATCAAATATTATCTCAATACCAAAATCTTGATGCCTTGCACTTGGTTTCTCATGCCGATGATGGCGTAATTTACTTAGGTAATACCCAAGTAACTGAGCAGTTACTAAAAGAAAAAGTCGATACTTTTTCCAGCCTGAATAATGCCTTAAAAGAAGGCGCTGACTTATTGCTGTATGGTTGTAACTTAGCGAAAACTGAAAAAGGTGAAGGACTTTTAGCCTTAATCGCTCATCAGGCCGATATAGATGTTGCTGCTTCTAATGATCTTACCGGAAATATGAGATTGCAAGGTGATTGGGATCTGGAAATACATACAGGAGATATAAATGTATCTTCGCCTTTTTCACCAAACGCATTAAAAGATTTTAGCGCTGTTTTAGGCACGGTATCTTCGGGGGGGTTCAGTGGTGCGCCAGGGCTTTCTTTAACAACAACTGACTTTACACTGAAAGGTTATGTTACTGCGGTACAGACTAGTCTAAAAATATCTGGTGGGAATGCCTATATAAATAACAATACTAGTGCTAAAACAAGCTACTTTTTTATCGATGGTAACGATGGAGGAGGGTATTCGACATTTTCTTTAACTGGGGTTAATCTTCAGGAATATACTACCAATGACATTACCAATGTTTATATCGTTGGTTTAAAGACGGCGGGTGGCACCATCAGCTCAGCGCCTATAAATAAACCAACACAAAATAAAAAAGATTCGTTTCCATTTACGGGCACAGAACTTTCACATGCCGATTGGGGGGATTTAACTGGCTTTAAGATTTATTTCACAACATTTAATAGTAGTGGTGCTGAGGGTATGGAGTTTGTTGATTTTACCGTTGGTACAGCTGTGCCAGTGAGCGGCAATGACGCGCCAGTGGCGGTTGCCGACAGTTATAATGTCAATGAAGGCGCACTCCTGTCAGGCGCAACGGTGTTAAGCAATGATACGGATGCAGAGAGCGATAATTTAACCGCAATCAAAGTCAGTGAACCAACGAATGGGTCGTTAACGCTGAACAGTGATGGTACGTTTAGCTATACCCATGATGGCAGTGAAACCACCACTGATTCATTTACTTATAAAGCCAATGATGGCACGGTTGACTCTAATACCGTGACAGTGTCTCTTACCA
>JAESQY010000081.1 GCA_016764915.1 Aliivibrio sp.
CAAGTTGACAACCAAGAGCGTAAACAACACGAACAAAAATTTTATGACACGTTTTTATCCTTGTAAAACCATATCATAGGGTGCTACAGAGCAGCCCATTTTTAACTTGCAAATAGTTTCAAGCGAGTCTGACTTTAAAGAGGCTCCACCAACAAGAAAGCCATCAATATCTTTTTGTTTGATCAACTCAGCGGCATTAATTTCATTAACGCTGCCGCCATACAGTATTGAAATACTTTTAGATAAGATGGGATCAAGCCCATAAATATATTGTCGAATCATACGGTGAACTTTTTGGGCTTGTTCCGGTGATGCAGTTTGTCCTGTACCAATAGCCCATATAGGCTCATAAGCAATAACCACTGATTTGAACTTCTTTAAGCCAATATCATTAATCACGCACGATAACTGCTCAAGGATAACAGCCTGTGCATCACCTTTTTCCCGTTGCGCTAGGCTTTCACCGATACATAAAACTGGCGTTAAACCAGCATCCATGGCTTGAGTAATTTTTTTAGCAATAATATCATTAGATTCTTGGAAAAGAGCTCGCCTTTCTGAGTGTCCTATCAGAACATATCGACAAGAAAACTCTTTAAGCATGTCAGCAGAAACTTCACCAGTAAAAGCGCCACTATTATTTTCATTAACATTTTGAGCACCAAGTTTTATATTGCTACCAACCATATACTCTTTAACTTGGTGTAAATAAGGAAACGGTGGACAGATAACAAGTTCAACATGTTGAAGTTTATTATGAAACTTCAACATGGCGATAAGCAGTTTACTATTTGCCAAGATACTGCCATTCATTTTCCAATTAGCGATGATCAATGTTTGTTTCATTTAAACCTCTAAGGCGTATTTTAGCCACTGTTCTTTATAGTGTGATAGCGCTGTTAAACTGGTTTCATTAGCTTGACCAACGTCGATACTACATTCAACATCATCCCAAGTAGTTAAATAGCCCGTGCCTTGAACAGTACCTGTTGAGTCCTTTGACAAAAAGACCTCTTGCTTTTCTCTTAATTGATTTATTACCGCACATAACAAGGGGTTTTTAAGAAAGGCACCTTCAATAAATATTTTTCCTTTAGCGCCTAACAGTTTGAGTTGATAATCGATCATCAAAGCACAATAAAGTGTCGCAAGCGCAATACCGCTAATAGGGTTAACATCACCAACAAAGCCACTATTTCTGCTGCCAAAAGGGCCACTACCATCACTAAAGTCAGGTAAAGCAAAAACTTGTTGATCTATAATTTTTTGTAAATCGGTTTCATCGAATTGCTCACCCAGCCAAGAGCCGGCTTGTTCGGATATTGCTTCAAATTCTCGACCGCCCATAAATCGTGCACAGGCAATGGGTCTGCCCGTTGCATCAATATTAGCAAGCATATCTTTCTTGGCATCTAAATTTTCTAATGGTACTTGTGTTGCCATTAAAATAGTCCAAGTGCCAGTAGAGATAACGGTGAATGGTGTTTGACCTTGTGTCAGGCGATAACGCAAAAAGCTGGCATTACTATCATGTATACCATTGAATAATTGGCAATCAGAGCTCAAGCCTAATTCTTCTCTCAGTTCAGGTAAAATCGCACCGCAATCAAACCAAGCGGGTTTAAGTGGTGGTAGCAAATCTCGACATTGTAAAGTATCAACGAGTGATGAATAATCATCTTTCTTTAATGACCATAAATCAGTATGGCAACCCAAAGAAGTTATTTCAGTATAGCGCTGACCAGTAAAACGCCATGCCCAATATTGCGGATACATTAAAATATCGGTAGCACTTAAAAACACCTCAGGGAATTCTATTTTTAGCCAATAGAGCTGGCGCCCGATATTTAAACCGCCGGGTAAATCAGGAGAATAAGTTTCACTAAATTTAGGACGAATATCGATATACTCAGGAGTAACTGGAGTTATACCTTGATATTCGTAGTCCAATATTGGTAAGACAAGCCCATCACTATTAGCGACATTCCTATCTATTAATGCCGCCGTTGCACCATGCGTGGTAATACTTATCGCACTAATCGCATAGCTTTTAGTAATTTCCTTAATGCCTTCAACTATCCACTGCCAAATAGCCGAAACATTAATACTTGGATATTCTCCTGTTAACTCAACAACATTTTTCATTTGTTTTGAAAATACAGAAGTAAAAGCACCATCTAAAACATGCAGTTTCACATGGGTTTTACCAATATCGATTACTAAAGCGTTTGTTTTCATTTTAATTGTCATGGGTCGTTACTTTTCATCGTTATTGTTATATCTGGCTACATAGCAATGTTTCGAATACAGTAACACCCAACAACAATCAAAACAAGTCAAAATCAATCACTTTTGTAACTTTGATATTATAGGGGTTAATCAATATGAAAAACTTCATCTAATGTTGTCGCTTTTGGGCTGCCATCAGCGTTTGTTTGCATAATGTCAGCCATATAAGCCCACCATTTTTGGCAAAGCTCTGTACTTGCAATAGCTTGCCACCTTTCTTCACTTTCAATTTCAATTTCAACATAGCCAAAAAGCTGGCTAGTGCCCTTATCGAGAAAAATAGAATAATTATAAGCACCGTGTAATTTCAATAGTGATTGAAGCTCAGGCCAAATCAGATCATGTCTGCGCTGATATTCTTCATGCTTATCCAAATTAACTGACATAACAAATGCTTTGCGTATAAAGTCCTTATTTACCCCTCTTGCATTTTTTTGCATGATTTAACCCTTTATTAAAAACTGATAAGTGCCTGCGGGGATCAATGCGACACTACCTTCAGGTGTTGAGCTAAAATCGGCTTCTCCTTTAAGCACATCAATATTACTTACATCTTGCTCAAAGATAATTTTTCCGCTGGTATTGGCTGGTATTACCGTAGTCACTTGCCATCCTTGTGGTGACTTTATCCAACCATTAGAGGCCATGCCGTAGCGGGTAGCTATGCTCGCTTTGGCATAATCAAGCGGCACGCGTTGATCAAGAATAGGTTTTACAATAATTTCTTGGTAACCTGGGCTGGTTAACGCTGGAGATAAACCAGCCAGATTTTCATAAAAGAAGCGCCCGACCGCACCATAGGCATAGTGGTTAAAAGAATTCATCGATGCATCACCAAATCCGTCTTTTTTGGTATAGCTGTTCCAACGCTCCCACATGGTGGTAGCACCTTGATCGATAGAATAAAACCAACTCGGGTAGTCTGATGAAAATAAAATATTCATTGCCTGATCACGCAGCCCATATTTTTCTAGGGTTGGGATCAAATCAGCGGTGCCTAAAAATCCGGTGTTAAGCAAATTACCATCGTCTTTAATTCTTCTTGATAACTGCATTGCTGCCTTTTCTGCCAACTGACCGTCAATTAAACCAAAAGCTAAAGGTAAAACATAAGCGGTTTGAGTTTCTGTGCCTTCGATAAGCTTGCCATTCTTATCAAAAAAGGTATTCGCTGCCGCATTGGCGATTTTCTTAAATAATGTCTGGTATTTAGCAGCTTCAGCCTCTTGACCTAAAGCCTGTGCTGATTGAGCAAGGATATACGCACCATAGCCATAATAGCTGGTAGTTATTAAGCGCATCGATGTTTCACCACTAAGCAAACCATAACCAATGGGTTTACTATCTTCTTGGTAACGTTTAGGTTGTAGCCAGTCACCAAAACTTTTAGTTTCTTCAACAAGCCCATTTTTAGCTTTATTACGATAATAATTGACCCGTTTTTCCATCATCGGGTAGAATTCTTTCAATACTTCAATATCTCCAGTTTGCACATATAATTGCCAAGGAATAATAAAAGCGGCATCCCCCCAACCAGCGGAATTAACCCACTCACTATATTGATTTGAGGGAATAATGTTTGGAACACTACCATCTGCTTTCATTTCCATTTGCATGGTTTCTAAGTAACTCATCCAAAAGGCATGGGTGTCGAAATTGACAAGTGACACCGGCGAAAAAATTTGCGCGTCACCGGTCCAGC
>JAESQY010000082.1 GCA_016764915.1 Aliivibrio sp.
GAGCGGGCGTAGCTCAGGGGTAGAGCACAACCTTGCCAAGGTTGGGGTCGGGCGTTCGAATCGCCTCGCCCGCTCCAGTTTTTTTATAAAACTAACAGACGAATCCTATTCCCCAAGGATTCACAGACTTCCATTTACTGTTGTAGTAGATGCCCGACAAGGGCGCGGTGCTTAAAGCATTTGGCTTTAGCGTGTGTGCTCTAACGTTGAGTTACGCCCGCTCTTCTATTTCGTACGCTATCATTATTAATCCCACCACTGGCCAGCATCTTCGACCATCAATATCAGCCAGTCTGGGGGCATCGCTATTTTAATTAGTTAGCATCTGGGTAAGCGACGCGATTCATAATATTTTGCTTAAGAGGGTTGTGGCGGAGCGTGAGCTGATAAATTGTCCTCTGGACCTTTTGAATCCAAGAGATGGATGGCAGATAGCCATTCGGAAGTATAAAAGCTTTAGAGCCTCTAAACGCAGTTCTTATCGTGTCATGGGGATAGGCATTATTGCCGACCATTGTTGCAAAAAATGTCATGAATGATCGAATTCGTAATAGAATATGTCTTTATCTAAGTTTTTTATAAACGTTCTAAATTCAGGATTGTTCTGAACGACGATGTGTTTTAATTTATATTTTTCTGCTAAGTTTTGTAAAGGTTTTAGGTCCTGTATTTTTGTTTGTCCTAAGTAGACTGCTTCCAATTTTTTTAGATTGGTCATCGCATCTATTTTACTTACTTTTGTATCATGCAAACCAATTGATTTCAGCTTATTCAAACTGCTTAATTGGGATATATCAGACACTTTTGTCCTTCCAAAATCCACATCATATAAATTCACGAGATTTTCAATCCCATCAATTTTTTTAATTTTTGTTTGTTGAGCATTTAGCACTTCAATTGTTTTTAATGTTCCAAGTGTGTCAAATTTGGAAATGCTAGTGGAGCTGATATCTACACCCTTCAGCTTAGTTGCCCCTCCTAAAAATATAATATCTGTAATGTCTGTGTCCGCTAAGGCTATCTCGTGTAACTTTTGTAGCAATTTCTGCGCCTGTTCATTTTCGAAATCTATACTTCGAATTTTGGAAGACCATAAGTCTAAGCCGCGAATTTTTTGCAATCTCCAAATTGGTGAATAATCTATACGGTTAGCATTCCATAGGGATACATAATTCAGTGCCTTAAATTTCTTTAACGCGTCAATGTCCTTTAGATGAGAGCAGTTTAGATGCAAAGATTTAATTGTTTCGCATCCTTCAAAGCTATTAAACGATGATATTCCAGCAGTAATTAAGTTTAGATGTTCGACAGTTTTCCCATTGCAAAAATCTATTGGTATAGACTGAGCCCGGCCTATAATTCTTCTGCGCAAATATCTTTTTTCTTCATCTTGAATGGATGTTACGAATTCTTCAACGATAGGAATACTGAGTGGCTCAATGTGTCGAGATAGTTCATCAATTACTGTCCAGCGTTTGTCATTTTTGTATTCACTGATTAGTTTAGCAACTTTTGGGGAATTAATTAATGAAAGGCAGCGAATACAAAATGTTGCTTCCCTAACTTTACGCGAAACACGATACTTGAGTTTATCAATCGCAAGATCTCCAAGGTCAGCAAGTGTTTTTGCTTCTTCCATTGTTTTTGGTGGAAGGAGAGACCGACTTAAACTATCAATTTCTGAACGAATATTAGACGACAGCGATTGTGCGACCAATGAGCATTTTACGGCTAAAATATTCAGCCGGCGTTTTCGGTTCATGTCCTTTTCTTTCGCGGCATTACCCATTAACTTCTTGACTAGGTCTGAAACAAATAATTCTTGGTCAGGTGCGGCTGCCGCAAACGCGCAGGTTTCGAAAAATCCATCCTCTAGAGCTCTGTTTGCCAGCTCGCCACTAGTTCCTTCAGAAAGAAAATGAGTAGATGCTAGCCATTCCTTGAAGCGGTTATGAACAAATTCAACACCCTCTGGCAAATTGGTTACACCCCATTCGCCTTCTATTTGCGTCTCACCTGCTAGACTTGCGCCTCGAATAACTCCACTTCTTGCTACCAGTGCTTTGCATACTTCTACCGGCTTCAATTCTGATAACCCAATTTTCTGAAGTGCAGTTGGAATTAATCTCAACGCGCTTGTCATATCCATTTTTGACTGCCCACCCCTCAACATAGCCGCAGCTATCGTTGCAATCAGTTTCTTCTTTTTTTCATATGGAATTTGATAGGCACTCCCAAATTCATTCATATTCATAGATTTGTTTCGACCTGACGTTATATCGCGCTTATAAGCCAACATTTTGGTGAGGGCCTCACATAGCGAACGCTCGTCTTCAGGCAGTGCCTCTCTATCAAACTCATGAAGTGCGCAAATAGCTGCACAAAGAAGTGGATTTGCCGCTAAACGCATCAGCACTGGCGACACATCAAAGCGATTGAGAAGCATGTTGCGCAAGGATAAAATTTCCCTAACCTCCTCCGGTGTAGAGTTTGTTTGTCGCGCAGTGTGCCAATTTGAAATAAACTCTTTTTGTTGCCGTTGATCTAAATCTTCAACAATTGCTATGGAGAATTTGTCCAGTCCCACTGCCGACTTTTCAAATGCATACGGTCTTGTCGACACAATAATAGGAATTTTTGGATACTGATCCGAATATTCTTTAATTTGCTTTAGGATATTGTTTCGTCTTTCGCCTTCTGGAACTTCGTCAACGCCATCGAATAACAACACAGGCCGTCCATCTTCAAAAACTTCTTCAATCCAACCACTTGGTGGTCCTGCTAATGATGGAGAAAGTAATTTTGGAAGTTCATCAATGCTAGGTACTCCTCCATCATGTTCTCGTAACCGAATAAGGAAGGGGATGAAGTTTTGGTTTTGATCAGAAGATTGAGTTTTGTAGTATAAATTATGTCGGGATAATTTTTTATCTAATGTAACATCAAGTATCGTATGTTTTAGACGAGTTGCATGTTGCTGTTTGAGTTTATTATCTGTGGTGATTTTTAGTTTTTGCGTATTAAGCTCATGATGCCAATAGAGATTAGCTTTTCTAAGTGAATCCAGTTGACTAGTAAACAAAGACTGCCAAGTAACACTATCCAAACCGACTTCAAATGCATTAATCGTAGCCCATCGCAGTAATGTACTTTTTCCCGAGCCAGCAGCGCCTTCGATGATCATTCTGCCGCCTTCAAGCAGTATTTTATTAAACAATAGTTTGAAATCTGTAGATTGGTGTCCATTCTCTCTAGTGTTTAATGATAAATATGCGACATTTAATTCGGATTCTGCTTTGCTTTTTGTGATGTCATCTAAACCAATAATCTCGACATAGTTGCAGAGCCTTTTTGTGGCGTTTTTATATATCTTAGTGTACTTGTTGAAGGTATCTGTCTGGCTGGGTTTGAGATTGCCAAACTCTGAGATTGCTGATTTTAACAGGTCATAAATTTTTTCACTTCCGTCTATCAAACTATCAATTTTCTCAGCAGTGCTTTTAAGGCTTGTTAGAATAACTTCCGTTTTTTCAACCTCGAAACCTTCTAAAAGTGGGGAAACCTTCCTCAGATTTTTGGCAGCGATGAGGAGCGCAGAGTTAAAATACCCCACTTCCCTTTCTGATAAACCAGGCGGCGGCTTGATACTACGTAGCGAGGACCCGATTTGGGCCTCGTTCATGGATGAATCGATCGCCAGTTTAGCTAGTGGAAGCCTTTCCAACAGGTATGCTAGTTCATTTGCAACAATTAATTTTTCTTCCTCGGCGGCCCCTTCACCATCAAGGTTTGCATCAATTTGTGACGCTATTGATTTTCCAATTATTCTCGAGGCTTTTTCAGCTGATTTAGCGTCATGAGCTGTCGGAATTTTTTTGGAAAGATAGGTGAGTACTGTCCCTCCGATAGCGCTACTTGTCTCTCCCCAAAACATACCAATAACGAGCTTTCCGATTACTGGCGTCAATAAAATTATAAGTTCAGACATCTGAGTTTTCTTGGAAAATGAGGAATCGGCGAGCAGGAACATAATAGCGTTCAAATATACATACTAACTTTTGTATTCATAGTAGTTAAAATTTGATTGTTGGGAATTAATGTGAAGCATCAATGCTTTTTTGCTTATGGATACTTCGTAATCTAGAGAAAAAAGCGACAAGACGTAGTACAGTGGTTGTTCTAATTGTCAGGGTTGAATGCCATTTGAGTAGAAAGCGGCCACCCAATTTTTTCCGCGACGAAGATGTGCTCTCTCCATATTTTTGCCATTCAAAGGGCTGATTCCTCGCCCGATTTGTGGATACTGTGACTATTCGACGAAAGAATTTTTTATTCACATTATCAACGACATGCATTCTTTAACTAAGCTACTACTATCCATAGGTTATACATAATCTAGACTAGGTTTAGATCACGTGTTTAGGATGCCTCATCCACTCACTTATTGCGAGCCATCCCAATGCAGAAGAGATTCCGGCCAATAGCTAGAATCAGGCGCACCATTAGCCTTTCAAAATATAGCTAATTAGTTTGCCTGTGGCTTTGCTTTGCGTCCTTGGGTGGTGTTGATCACCATCACTGCTATGCCGCCTATCACGCCTGCTATATCGGTCCAGATTGCGCCTTCGAATGCGCCTGACGGGATTAGTGCCAGCATACCGAAGAGCCCAAACAGGCCGCGCATCATTGGTGATAGGTGGTTGGAGAAAAAACCTGCCAGTGCGGCTGAAACCAGCCAAACGCCCGTTGCTGCCGTTATCACCGCAAGGACGATATCCAGTGGTTCGCCGATCATGATCAAAGTTGGCGAGAAGACGAACAGGACGGGGATGACATAAGCTGCCCAGCCAAATTTCATGGCGGCAAAGCCGGTTGCTACGGCTGGCGCTCGGGCAATCGAAGCGGCGGCGAAGGCTGCCATGGCGATGGGCGGGGTGATCATCGACATCATGCCGAAATAAAGCACGTATAAATGCGCGCCCAAGGGCTCAATGCCTACCTGAATGAGCGCAGGTGCAACGAGCGCTGCCAGCA
>JAESQY010000083.1 GCA_016764915.1 Aliivibrio sp.
AAATACTGTCAATTATATTAGTTGCATATATTTATAAATAAACGTGATATTGATCCAACAATTCAACAGGCATGTATATATTAATATAAAATGAACTTAAGCCATGCTAACTTCCCCATCATAAAATATAAAAACAACACCATTACTACTGATAGAAACATGAATTAAACACAAAATCCATTCTATTAATAGAATAAATAATAATTATAAAACTGTTGTTCTTTCACTGATTAAATCAGGATAGAGCAGTGTTAGTATGACATTAGGCTAGGTTATACATGAAATTAGGCTATGAATTCCTCACTTCTTTAAGCGAGAGTGCCCCTGTTGGCGTTGAATTAAAATACGATGATCGATTTGAAAATATAGAAAATGAAATAAATAATACTAATAATTTATTTTCTAATAAATCAACAGATTGGACATTTGTGAACAATCAAACAGCCACCTTGCTTGAAAATCACTCTAAAGACTACCGTTTACTTAATTGGTACTCTAAATCTGCCTATAAACTGGACAGTTCCATTGATAACTTAATGGCGACAGTGTCTCTGCATCGTGAATTTATAACTGCGTTTGGTGAGTCTGGATATCCGCAACGCAAACGCGCTCAAATCAGTGTTTTATCTGACTTCATAAACTTTGCTGATAAAGCAATTTGCAGCCATATTGATTCAGCAAATCAAGAAACACTCGCCTCAGTGCTGGAATGCATCACCTCATTGGATAAATGCTTAGAAGAGTCATACCAAGACAGTATTTCCAACTTGCTTCCTTTGATCAAAAAGGTAAAAACAGCGCTCAAGCGTTTTGAATCATCAAAAAATGAAGAGACACGACAAAAAGAACTCAACAAAACTACCGTACTAGATAAAGCAAAATCCGTAGCAACTCATCTATTACACATTGACACAATCATTGATAATGATCGCGATGCCAACAAGGTATTCAGACAAATTCAAGACATGAGCAGAAACTTAACTGAGTATCGGCTGAATCAAGATACTGGTGATACTCGTGCGTATAAACTCAATCGTTCGTTAACTTGGCTCAATATTTCTCAAGCTCCAGAAGGCAACAGTGAGGGAGTCACCCCACTAAAACCCGTGCCTATAACAAAAATTCAACAATACCAAACACTCCTAAGCGAAAAAAAATACGCAGAGCTGTTAGTTCATATTGAAAATAGTTTAAGCAAATCGCCATTTTGGCTAGATGGACACTACATTTCGTGGCAATGCTCAGACCATTTGAATAAAAATGAAGCAGCATCCATTCTCTGCCATGAGCTCTCTTTGTTGCTGCAACAATCTCCTGAATTACTAGAACTCTGTTTTGATGATGGAAGCCCATTTGCCAATAGTGACACTCAAAGTTGGATTGCCATTCACGCAACACTCAATTCAATGACTGAAAAAGACGTCATCGAAGAAAAGAGTGATTTTAGTTTAATCAATGAGTGGGAGTCTGAACTTGAAAAATCAAAGAACCTTCTTAAAACCAATACATTATCGTCATCAATTCAACCGTTGATCTCGGGCTATAAACAAGCAAGTTCTGGGCGAGAGCGTTTTTTTTGGAAGTTCTCACAGATTAGATTGCTCATACAAGCCCGTAAATTTGACTTAGCCAGCACGATTCTCAATGAGCTTGATTCTCAATATAGCCGTAACGTTCTCAGTGCTTGGGATCCCGAGTTACAAGAAAGATTATTAGAGCTCTGGCTATCGTGCCTCAAACAATTACCCAACAAAGATCAGGATCCAATTCTGAGCAAAACCCTACGTGAACGACTCTGCTGCTTAAATCCTGTTCGAGTCATTAACGATTAATATTCCAAGGAGAAACCATGTCTAAAGAAGGATCTGTTGCACCTAAAGAACGTATTAACGTTACGTTCAAACCAGCTACTGGCGGTGCAACTGAAGAGAAAGAATTACCACTAAAAGTGATGGTGCTAGGAGATTTCACCAATCAAGCTGATGAACGAAAACTGGAAGAGCGTCAGCCCATCAACATTGATAAAAACAACTTTAACGATGTCATTGAGAAACAAAGTTTGAACATCGAGTTTAACGTTGATAATCGCTTGCAAGAAGATGGTAATGATGAAATTCCAGTCTCCCTTGACATTAAAAGTATGAAAGATTTCGAACCCGCGAGCATCGTTGAACAAGTTCCTGAGCTCAAAGGATTAATGGATCTTAGAGAGGCGCTAGTTTCTTTAAAAGGACCACTGGGAAATGTGCCATCTTTTCGCAAAGCAATTGAAGAAGCCTTGGTTAACGATGATGCTCGTGACAAGTTACTTGCAGAGCTTGGCTTAAACGATAACAAGGAGTAACACGATGAGCGATTCAGCAACAGCAGCAGAAGTACAACAAGAGTCATCAGTAGGTCTGTTAGATCAAATTGTGTCTCAAACCAATATTCAGCCAAATGATGAAGCTTACGGTATCGCCAAACATGGTGTCAGTGCTTTCATTAAAGAGTTATTGAAACCTCATAATCAATCAGAGCCAGTTAAAAAAGCACTGATTGATAGAATGATTACTGAAATAGACCAACGTTTAAGCCATCAAGTTGATGCCATCCTACACAATGAAACATTTCAAAAGCTTGAATCATCATGGCGCGGACTTAAGATGCTAGTCGATCGTACTGATTTTCGTGAAAATACTAAAATTCTGCTGATCAACGTTTCTAAAGAGGATCTGCTTGAAGACTTTGAAGATGCGCCTGAAATAACCCAATCTGGTCTGTATAAGCACGTATATACTGCGGAATATGGTCAATTTGGTGGTGAACCTGTCGGCGCAATTATAGGCAATTATGACTTTGGCCCTACGGCTCCAGATATTAAAACACTGCAAGGTGTCGCTGCCATTGCTGCGATGTCACATGCACCATTTATTTCTGCTGCTGGGCCTAAGTTCTTCGGTTTAGATAACTTTGAAGGTCTTCCTGATCTTAAAGATTTGAGCGATCACTTCGAAAGCCCGTTATACACAAAATGGCAGAGCTTCCGTGAACAAGAAGACTCACGTTTTGTCGGTTTGACTCTACCGCGCTTTCTTCTTCGTCAGCCATACGACCCTGAAGAAAACCCTGTTAAGACCTTTAACTATCAAGAAGATGTATCGCAAACACACGAACACTACCTATGGGGAAATACCGCTTTTGCGATGGCTTCTCGCATCACTGATAGCTTTGCAAATTTCCGCTGGTGTCCAAACATAATCGGCCCTCAATCAGGCGGTGCGGTTAATGATTTACCGCTGCATAATTTTGAAAGCATGGGCGATATTGAAACTAAAATCCCAACGGAAGTATTGGTCTCAGATCGTCGTGAATACGAGTTAGCAGAAGAAGGATTTATCGCGCTTACTATGCGCAAAGGTTCTGATAATGCCGCGTTTATGTCTGCTAACTCAGTACAAAAAGCCAAAACTTTTGGTAACAGCGCTGAAGGTAAAAACGCCGAGCTTAACTATCGTTTAGGCACCCAGCTGCCATACCTTTTTATTGTGAGTCGTCTAGCACACTACATCAAGGTGCTTCAACGTGAGCAAATAGGCAGTTGGAAAGAGCGAACTGACCTTGAAACGGAGCTAAATACCTGGATTCGCCAGTACATCGCAGATCAAGAGAATCCACCAGCAGAAGTTCGCAGTCGTCGTCCATTACGTGCTGCAAAAATCACGGTTGAAGATGTTGAAGGTAATCCAGGTTGGTATCGAGTTGGTTTATCCGTTCGTCCTCACTTTAAGTATATGGGCGCCGATTTCACCCTATCACTGGTAGGAAAACTGGATACAGAATAATCGAAATAGTGCTCCTAGTTATTTGTAGCTAGGGGCAACCGGACTGTGAATTTGGTCAGTATTAACAAACGGAAGTGATTTATGCGCATTAGACTTTTTGAACGTCTTTCAGGTAACACGAATAACACCGACGAATTATCTGATTCAGAAAGAATGTCACTTTCGATTAAGAATCATGTCATTCAGCTGTTAGAGACACACCAAGGATCCGCTCTGACGGTACCAGATTTGGGCCTGCCCGATATCAACGCTCTGCACTTAAGTCCTCATGATGCCATTCATAATGTCAGACGTGAAGTTGAGCGTGTCGTTCGAACTTATGAGCCTAGAATGAGTAATACATCAGTACGTTACTTAGGCGACATCAACTGTCCATTACACCTTTCGTTTAGCATCACTGGCGACATCATCGTTCATGGAAGACAGGAGAAGATAACCTTTAATACTGGTGTCAATAATCGTGGATACCGTGCAGCATGAGTTTTAATGAGTATTACTTAAGTGAATTATCTGCACTCAGAGAGTTAGGTAAAGAGTTCGCTGATGAGAACCCTGCATTAGCGCCATTTCTCAGTCAACAAGGACAAGATCCTGATGTTGAACGTCTGTTCGAGGGCTTTGCTTTTTTGGTCGGTCGTTTAAGGCAACGTCTTGATGATGAGCTGCCAGAGCTTACCCATTCATTGATGCGTCTGTTATGGCCAAACTACATTAGACCAATACCAGCGATCAGCACATTAGCTTTTATGCCAAAGCTTGAATTAACTCAAAAACAGACCATAAAAGCCAATACCGAAGTAAAAAGCAAAGCAATTTCAGGGACCGCCTGTCTATTTAAAACCTGTTATGACACCGATATTTATCCGTTGTCTATTCATTCAAGCAAATATGCTTCAACTGGAGATGGTGGTATTTATACCATTAAATTAGCACTTGAAAATGGTGCTCAACTTAGCGATATAAATCTCAATACCTTACGACTTCATTTCCACGGAGATAAGGCAACTTGTCTCACTCTACTAATGGCAATGAAGGTGCGAACTACCAAACTTGAATACCGTCTCATTAATAGTGATGGCGAACGATTAAATCTCACCACTTTGCCTCTCAATACAATTAAAGAGGTGGGTTTTGAAGAGGGACAAGCTCTACTGGAATACCCACTGAATACCTTTATGGGTTATCGCCATTTACAAGAGTTTTTCTGTTATCCAGACAAGTACCAATACATTGATTTAGTTGATTTACCACTATGGCCGTCTGAATCAACGAAACAGTGCAGCCACATTGAATTCAGTTTTAAATTTGAGCAGCTCTCAACGACTCAATTTCACCCTGATAGAGCCAAAGTCGCGCTATTTTGCACACCAATTATCAATTTATTTGACACCGATGCTGCGCCTATTTTACTCAACCACACTAAAACACACTACAAGTTATCCCATGCGACATTAACCGACGATAAAAGCCTTGTGGTTGGAGTAAACAGTGTGGTTGGCTGGCAGCCAGGGAAGCATGGGAAAATTAAATTTCATGACTTCGAATCCTTTGAACATGATGCCAATAATAACGATGGGCAATTCTTTAGCATCAAACAATCACCGAACATTGTTACTCGGCAGTTTGATACCTACTTATCGTTTAACTTGGATCACGCTAACCATCGCTCAACCACAGTTTCAGTGTCGATCAAAGCCTGTAATGGTTTATTACCGCGTAAGTTATCCATTGGGGACATCTGTGAAAGTACGGATTCATCGCCGGAGTTTGCCACATTTAAAAACATAGCGATGGCAACGCACTCCTACGCACCACCCATAGAAAAAGATGGATTGTGGTCCCTCATATCCAATATGTCACTCAACTATATATCGTTAACCAAACCTGAAGCACTGAAAAAACTGTTAGTGGCTTATGATTTTCCCGGCTCACAAAATGACACTAAGGCGAAACAGACCAAAAGGCTGCTTGGTGGTATTAAAGATATCTCAGCTCAACCTATCGATCTGCTGTTGCGGGGCCTACCGGTTAGAGGAATGAATACCCAACTCACTCTCGAATCTAAGCACTTTTTATGTGAAGGAGAACTCTATCTATTTTCGTCTGTATTGAATGAATTTTTTTCGCTCTACACCAGCGTAAATGCATTCAATATGTTATCAGTTCAAAGCTCTGAAGGAGGCAAGTACTCATGGTCACCACGAGTCGGTCAGCAACCTGTGATTTGATACTGGTTAATAAAGAGATCCGTCGTTTTTCGCTAATTCAAGCTGTTGATCAAATTTGCGATCTTTTAACTGAAAAGATGCCCGATCTGTCAAAAGACGAGGCTTATGAACGCGTGCAATTTGTAGCAAACCCGTCACAAGGATTTGCAGCTAGTGATGTTGAGTGTGCAGAACTGGTGAATGACCAATTAGGACAACCTAGAGTCATCATCACGCTCAACTTACTTGCTCTGTTTGGCGCATCTTCGCCAATGCCGAGTTATTACGGTGATTATGTCTCCAATAGTGATAATAAAAACATCCAAAACTTTCTGGATATTTTTCACCACCGTATTCATAGGCTTATAAAAATCGTATGGCAAAAATATCGCTATAGCGCATCATTTCGCGCGGGAGCTACAGATGCTTTCTCTGCACAAGCGTTCGCACTACTCGGATTAAGAGATAAAGAGTTGCGAGATAATAAACACATTGATTGGGCAAGATTGCTCCCTTATCTAGGGTTACTCAGTCAGCGAGTCCGATCAGCTTCTGCCATAGAAGCGGTACTGAGATACTATTTTCAATTACCTAATATCGATATTGAGCAGTGCACATTACGCTATAGCCTCATTCATCCAACGCAACAAAATCAACTGGGTGAAATAAACAGTGCACTGGGTATTGATACTGTTATTGGCACTTCAGTAGAAGATCGCGCCAATAAATTTCGCATCCACATTCGTCAACTCAATTGGCAGCAGTTTCATCGTTTCTTGGCAGGTGAACCAGATTGGGAAGCACTTCATCAGCTGGTCCCTTTTGTGGTTAGAGACCCATTAGATTATGACATTCAACTTCATCTTAAAGAGAACGAACCCCGTCCATTAAGGATAGACAACGATAATGATTGTCGGCTTGGTTGGACGAGTTGGCTAGGTTCAAAACCAAACGAGAGAAGTATTACACTTTCAAGGAAAACAATATGCTAAATGTTGAACTACAAAAATTGATCAAAGCACTGGACAAAGAGTCACATCTTGCCCTTGAGCAAGCAGCGCAACTGTGTGTTTCTCGTGGTGGTCATGAAGTTTTATGTGAAGACTTTATTTTAGCCATCTTAAATAATGAACAGAGTTTTTGGAACAAAGCTTGTGTGCAGTTTGAGATCAACCGTGAAGCGTTAATACAAACTCTACAACACTCTCGTAAAGTGTCTAACAATGAGAGCACTCACCCTGTGTTATCACCCGCTTTAATTGAGTGGTTACAAGAGTCATATCTACACTCAACCCTTGAATTAAACCTACACGAAATCTTATCTGCGGGCATGCTCTTAACCCTACTAAATAATCCGGGCAAATATGGTCATACGCCCTATTACGTATTACTCAGTAATATTCCTTGTGACAAACTCAAACAGCAAGTTGCTGGTTTGATCGAGGTATCTCAACAACCTAATGAGAGTGAAAACAACCTCAATGAGATGTTAGAGGCCTACACAACGAACTACACACAGTTGGCTCGTGATAACAAAATTGACCCCGTGTTGTGTCGTGATCATGAAATACGTCAAATGATTGATATTTTGGCCCGGCGACGTAAAAATAACCCCATGATTGTGGGTGAAGCAGGTGTTGGGAAAACAGCATTAGTCGAAGGGTTAGCCTTAAAAATTGTTGCCAATGAAGTACCCGACATTCTTGAGAACGTGACGCTACTCTCGTTAGACCTCGGGTTACTACAAGCAGGAGCAAGCATCAAAGGGGAGTTTGAGCGCCGACTAAATGGTGTAATTGAAGCGGTAAAACAGAGTCTTGATCCTATCGTTATTTTCATCGATGAAGCGCATACGCTTATTGGCGCGGGTGGTCAAGCTGGCAGTAACGATGCGGCTAATTTATTAAAACCAGCTCTGGCGCGTGGAGAACTTCGAACCATCGGAGCCACAACTTGGTCTGAATATAAGAAGTACATTGAAAAAGATCCCGCTCTAGCTCGTCGTTTCCAACCCATTAAAGTTGACGAACCGAGCGTTGAACAGGCAGTAACCATACTCCGCGGTTTGGCCGGTCGCTATGAAGAGAGTCACGGTGTATATATTCGTGATGATGCGATCATTGCCGCTGCTGAGCTGTCCGCCCGCTATTTGACGGGACGACAGCTGCCCGATAAAGCCATTGATCTGCTTGATACAGCGTGCGCCCGAGTTAAGATTAATTTACGCGCAAAGCCAGAACTTTTAGAAAACTTAGAACATAACATTGCCATTACTGAAAGAGAATTAACATCACGTCAGCGCGATCTAGATGCGGGTCTAAAGTGCGACGAAAAAGAGACTCAATCTTTGACAATCAAATTACTCGATTTCCAATTTAATCAAAAAATAATCGAACAGCAGTGGTTGGTCCAAAAAGAGATAGCGCAAGCCCTTTTAAATACTCGACAAGCAATCACTACCTGCGAATCAGCCGACAAAGCCCAACTCATCACTGAACAAGCTGATTTAGCTCAACAGCTGGCCGTACTCAAAGAGGAACATGACCTGGTTAATTACGAGGTATGCCCATCGTTAGTTGGTGAAGTGATTGCACACTGGACTGGCATCCCTTTGGGTACATTGATGAAAGCCAGAACGGATCAAGTACTCTCTATTCGTGACAAGCTAAAAGAGCAAATCAAAGGTCAAGATGATGCTGTGATTGCGTTAGAGCGCGCAGTGCAAGCCTCTGCGGCAGGCTTAAACAACCCCAATGCCCCAACGGGCGTGTTTCTTTTTGTTGGCCCAAGTGGTGTAGGTAAAACTCAAACAGCACAAGCCATTGCCGATATTATGTACGGCGGCGATCGATTTTTAACCACCATTAATATGTCGGAGTTCCAAGAAAAGCACACCGTTTCTCGACTTATTGGCTCACCTCCGGGTTATGTGGGTTATGGCGAAGGCGGCGTATTAACCGAAGCTGTGCGTCAACGACCTTATTCTGTCATCCTCCTGGATGAAGTCGAAAAAGCCGATCCAGAAGTGATGAATCTGTTCTACCAAATTTTTGATAAAGGCGTGGCAAATGATGGCGAAGGACGGGAGATCAACTTCCGTCAAACATTGATCATCATGACCTCCAATTTAGGCTCAGATATCATTGAAAAGCTCTGCAGTAAACCTGCTCTAAAAGATGATGACGAGCAGATTGCATTTTCCAGACCGGATCACGATAGCCTTAATGAGGCCATTCGCCCGACCCTAAATAAATACTTTAAACCCGCTCTTGTCGGTCGAATGCACATTGTGCCTTTCTATCCACTTGAACAAGACACCATGCTTGAATTAGCCGAAATCCGCATGAACCAGCTGGTCAAGCAGATGGCAAAACAGAATATTGCGTTTAGCTATAGCCAAAAGGTTTTACAGCAAATTTCAAGCGGCTGTACTTTGACTGAGATGGGAGCAAGGAACATCGATACCATCATAAATGGACAGATTAAACCCACCCTTTCTTCACAAATTCTCAGCGCTATGTCGACAGATTCCCCTCTAGTGGGTATCCACCTTGGCCAAAATGAACAGGGTCAGTTTTATTGCGAGTTTGAGAGGCAAGAAGAATGAGTCAGCTAGCTTCTCTATCAAAAACAGATAGTAGCAGTTCTATATTGACTGATTCTTTATATAATTTAGGGATTCAGACTCAATACAACAGTACGTTAAATTGCTGGCTACAATCTGTTTTAGCGTTAACTCACGCCAATAAAGTGATCTGTTTTCTTCTCACTCCAGAAGGGACTCACCTAACAAAGGTGGCTTCCACCAACGGAGAACAAGTCATCGTAGAGACCAATCCTGCGCGACTCAGTGGGACCGATTACGACGACGCAAACGCACTCACTCTTTGTCTGACGGAAGGTAGGAACTTTGACTTTAAATTTAGTCAATGTAACGACACCTTACGACACATTCTGTTTACCGCAGATGAACGTTATCAGCTTACTGAGGGGCAGATAAACCTGATCCCTTTACGCACTCCAGATAACAACTCTGTCATAGGGGTACTCGCGATGTATATGCCAAACGTTTATACCGCAACCCGATTGAACAGGGATCTCAACACGTTAAACCATCTAGCGATCTGCAAAATCAGTATGATACGCTCGCTTTCAGCCAAATCACTTAATAAACCTCGTCTGAAAAAGGTCAACAGTCCGATCCCAGAAAATTACGGAATGATCGGTCAAAGTAAGGCAATCAAAGCGGTTCACTTAAAGATTTCGCAAGCCCTTCACATCAACCAAAATATACTGGTCACCGGAGAGACTGGTACAGGAAAAGAGCTGATTGCCAAGGCGATATACCTATATGGAAACCGTAGAAATGAAGTATTCTGCGTACAAAACTGCGCATCCATCCCGGAGCAGTTATTAGAAAGTGAGCTATTTGGTTACAAAAAAGGGGCGTTTACCGGCGCTGATCGAGATTATGATGGCTTGTTACGCTCCGCTCAGAATGGCACTCTTTTTCTGGACGAAATTGGCGATATGCCAATCCAGTTACAAGCCAAATTATTACGTGTTCTAGAAGATAAAAAAGTGCGCCCATTAGGCTCAGCAATCTCCTACCCAATCAATGTTCGAATTGTGGCCGCAACGCATCAAAATCTTGAGGAGCATATTCAAAATGGGTTGTTTCGCCGAGATCTCTACTACCGTTTAGCACAGTTTCCAATTGATCTCCCCCCTCTGCATCTAAGAGAAAAAGATGCTGCGTTATTGGCCAATTTCTTTATTCAACAGTATGCCAAAGAGAATGATATATCCATCAGTGAGCTATCAAATCACTGTGCGCAAACATTATCAACACATCGATTTTTGGGTAACGTTAGAGAACTAAAAAACATCATTGAAAGAACGCTAATCATGAGCTCAGACCCTAGCTCAGTCTGTCCACACATATTAGCCAAAGAGTTATCAAGTTCGTTACCCAAGATCAAAGCAAACCCAGCGTCTGAACAATTTAACGTTGAGAAAATCGATGGCAGCTTATCAACTCAAATAGAACAGTTTGAGAAACAGCTATTGACTCACTATTTAGATAAATACCAAGGGCAGCTTCAGACCGTAGCACAGCAGCTTCAGCTATCAAAAGGGTCACTCGATTATCGCATGCGTAAATTTAATTTATCCGCTAAGGAATGGAGACATCAATCATGAAACTATTTTTTTCAATGCTGCTTTTAAGCACACTACTTTCAGCCTGCACCAATGTTGCGGATTACCGTCCAATTGGAAGCCCTCCTCCTGCCGAACAAGCAGAATTGATTACCAATGAGGCGAGCTAATCATGGAACTAATTTTTGATATTGTTAAAGCCGACCATACCACTCCCGATATGGTGCCCACTTTCACCTTCAAACATGCTGGAGGCGTGATAGGACGCAACGAACAGTCTGATTGGTGTCTACCCGATCCTAAACGTCAAGTCTCCAACATTCATGCTGTGATTTCATTTGATAAAGAGACTTTTTACCTTACCGATAAAAGCACCAACGGTACCTATCTAGACGGACAAGACGCATCGCTAAATAAAAATGAACCCTATCCAATTAAACATGGCGATACTTTCGAAATTGGTTCCGTTCAGATAAAGGCATCGATCAAGCAGGACCCCAGCACATACCACTTCGACAGTTCATCCATTGAGGACATGATCCCGGATGACAGCTTTCTCAGTGACGAACCGATTGAAGAGTTATTGGCCACGGATGAAGAACTGGCTCTGGATCAAATGCTTGAATCCACTGCATCTAGCTCACAAGAAAGTGATGACCAGCTGTTAAAAGAACAGTTCATCTCACCAGAACTGAATGGAAGTCAATCCACTAAAACCAGCCAAAATGATCAATCGTTCAAGGATGAATTTAGTGAGTTTACGGGTAAAAACTCCGATGAGATTAAAGCATCAGACGATCCAGTTATCAGCAAAACACAAAATGAAACACAGCCCAAAAAGCGTACGGAGCCAGCTACTCAGTCCAAAATATTAGCCGCTCTGGCGAAAGGGCTCGATATCGACATTGACCACATTGAAGATGATGTCCAACTGGCCTATGACGTAGGCATATTGCTCCGTACTTCAGTATCTGGCATTCAACAATTATTACGTACTCGCACTGAGCTGAAAAACAACCTTTCGAGCCAAGCAACAACCATTCAAGCACAGGGAAACAACCCTATTAAATTTAGTCACGATACTAATGAAGCACTGAATATTTTGATTAATCACAAACCTGGCTATTTACAAGGCATTGAAGCTATCCGTCAAAGCTGTCGAGACATTCAGGCCCACCAACTTGCCTTAAATGACGCCTGCCATAACACCTTAGATGGAGTGATAGAGAAACTGTCTCCAAAAACACTGGTATATCGCTTTGTTCAAGACGGAGTTAAGTCACGCTATGGGTTTGGTAATGCAGATGGTCAGTATTGGAAATCTTATATTCGCCTGCATGAAAAAATCACCTCAGATAAAGATTGGCGTAATGCACTGCTAGAACAAGACTTTGCCAAGCATTACGAAACTCAACTTCAATTACTCAATGCTGCGCTGCGAGTATAAGGACAAATGATGAAAAAATTATATACGTTATTTTTGCTGGTTTTACTCAGTGGATGCAGCAACCAACCTGACCCAACTTTAATGGATCTTAAATTAGCGGCATCATCAAATTTAAACCCCGATCAAATTGGCCGCCCTTCGCCAATGGTCGTCAAATTAATTGAACTCAATACTCCAACCGCATTTGAGAATGCTGGATTTTTTCAGCTCTATAACAATGCAATCGCAACTTTAGGGCCCGATTTGATTGCCGAAGAGGAGATTATTATGAGACCAGGAGAGACTAAAAACTTCAAATTTCATATTAAAGATGGCAGCAAATACGTCGGTATTATCGGTGCTTATCAACAACTAGATGATTCTCAATGGAAATTTTTATACTCCGTAGAATTAGAAGAACAGCAATCTATTGAACTGGCGGTTACTAAAAACAGCATTCTTCGCGTTAAGTACGTTAAGCCATCTAAAAAAGAGCTTAACGCACCAGATACCGACGACTAAGAAGGAATAACAGAACGATGAATAAAGTTGTTTGGAAAGAGGGAATGCTGCTAAGACCACAACATTTTCAGCAGCATGACCGATATTTACATCATCAGATGCAAATTAGAACGCAACAGCAAAATCGATTCAATTGGGGAGTCTACTCCCTGACCATCGATCAACATCACTTGTCGGTCGGAAAAGTCGTCATTACTGAAGCAAAAGGAGTCATGCCCGACGGGACTCTGTTTGACATTAATCATCAATCAAAGCCATTGATATGGGAGGGAAGCCAAGAAAACAATGGGGCGACTCTGTATTTATCATTGCCTATTTCTAGCGCGAATACGCCCGAATCACGAAAAGATGATGATGAGAACATATCCACGCGTTATATCTCATTTGATATCACGGTATCTGACAATAATGCCCATATGCAGAACATCCAAAATGTCAGTTGTGGTGAACTTGATTTTCATATTCTAACCGACGCTGATATCGACAGTCACTGGGTTAAACTGCCGCTATGTAAAATCAAACAAGTTACGCCAGAAGGGGTAATTGAGCTTGAGACCGATTATGAAACCCCATACATCAATGGTCGTCACTCCGGTTACGTGCAACGTACACTACGTGAAATGCTGACCTTGGTGACTCACCGTGCCAATGTGTTAGCAGAGCGAATTACCCAATCCGCTCATGCTACCTCTGAAGTCGGTGATTTTCTATTGCTGCAACTGTTAAATAAAAATGAACCACTACTGAACTATTTACACAACTCTGGCAGCTATCACCCTGAAGAACTCTATCTAACATTAGTGTCATTGCAAGGTGAACTGGCAACTTACAGCCCGGAGACTCGCCGTGGAAACCTCAGTTTATCTTACAACCATCATGATCAAGTTGCCTGTTTTAAAGAGTTGATGTTCGCTCTAAGAGGCCAGCTAACACAATCACTCAAACAAAATGCGTTGGAGATAGATCTACAAAAACGTAACCACGGTGTACTCGTCGCTCCTATCAATGAAAATGAGCTCATCCAAGAGTCATCCTTTATCTTAGCGGCTCGCTCAAACATGGATCCTGAAACCTTACGTAAACAATTACCACCGCAATTGAAAGTAGGGCCAGTTGAAAAGATTCGCAGTCTCGTCAACCTGCAGCTTCCAGGTATTCGTTGCCGTGCTCTTCAAGTGGCTCCAAGACAAGTCCCCTACCATGGCGACTACTGTTATTTTGCGCTCGATCTTAATGCAACCGATCGCTCACAGCTCACTCAATCGGGAGGTTTTGCCTTCCATATAGCCGGAGATTTTGATGATCTCTCATTACATTTTTGGGCAATAAGGAACAGTTAATATGACCAAAACAAGCTACATGGATGATCGAACTGTTCTGGTGACCCAGCAGCCTAATGAAACATCCCCTTCATTAACGGCAAAAACTAATGCCCCTAGGTTTGAACAGCTTCAAGAGCGCATGGTTTACGCTGCTCGATTAAAATCTGAAGAGCAGAGCTTTGTTGGTATCAATCCATTAGTAGATGCTGCTGCTCCAATTTTAGGATTGGCTGCAGAACTGAAACTAGAGACATTTCAAGATATTGACCTGCTCAAAGCCCGTTTAATTGATGAGATCAAAACCTTCGAATTTCAAGCACTCAATTTTGGTGTAGAAAATAACTACATTTCCCTTTCACGCTATTTACTCTGTACTTTTGTTGATGAAGCAGTGGTAACAACTCCTTGGGGTCATAATAGTAGCTGGTCGCAACAGAGTATGTTAAGTACTTTTCACAACGAAACCTACGGCGGCGAAAAATTCTTTCTGCTACTTGAAAAACTTAGCCGAAATCCAGCTAAGTTTCTAAATTTACTAGAACTCATCTACCTCTGTTTAAGCTTAGGTTTCGAAGGGAAATATCGAGTCCTTTCTCGCGGTTTAATTGAGCTTGATACTATCAGGGACAGTCTTTACCGCCAAATACGCTCACTAAGAGGTGATGAACCTAAAGGTCTATCACCAAACTGGGAACCTAAGAGGGTACAACGACACAAACTCACCCGAAACACCTCTCGTCTCGGCATCTGTTTCGTTGTCATTCTCTGCCTCACTGCCATGTTCAGCGGTTTTTATTACGTGCTTGACCAACAATCAACACAAGTCACTGACTCTTACCTGCAGATCACTCAATAGGATTTCAAAACATGAAGGCTGTATTCAAAAAAATTTGGCAAACATTAAAAAAAACATGGTGTTGGAGCCTAATTCTTACTCTATTAATTAGCACATTAGTCGCACTATGGGGAGATGAAATTGCGGTTGGTGGTCATGCGTTTTTAAGCACGGTTAGCAGTAAAGTGATAGCGATTATGATCTTCTTTGTTATCTGGGGATTAACGCTCCTAGCACTCTACTTTGCAGAAAAGCGCAAAGCCATGTCTGAAGAGAATAAAGAAGTGACCGAAGCTCGAGCAGCAGAAGAGACTGTGATTCGTGAATCGGTTGATATTTTGAAAGAAAAACTCAACAGTGCGATAGCGACTATCAAGCGCGCTGGACTGTACGGCCGATTGAACGATGATGTAAAGTATCAACTCCCTTGGTATATGATTATTGGACCTCAAGGAAGTGGCAAAACCACACTATTAGAGTGTTCAGGTCTCGATTTCCCGTTAAATCAAGCCACAGGAAAGTACACCCGAGATATTCAAAATAGCCAACATTGTGAATGGTATTTCGCTAACCATGCTGTGCTCCTTGACGCGGCTGGTCGTTATTTTGATCAAGCCTCAAACTCTATCGAAGGTTCAATTTGGGAGCAGTTTTTACGCCTATTGAACAGCAAGCGTCGTCGTCGTCCACTCAATGGCATCATACTCACTATTGATATCCAGACATTGCAAAACCCTGATGAAAATGAGATCGAACAGCATGCTCGATACGTTAGAGATCAATTGCAAACCTTAAGAGAGAAACTCAATTCAGACGTTCCTGTCTATTTGGTTTTAACCAAAGCCGATAAAATCGCAGGTTTTGACTCTTTCTTCTCACACCTAAGTCGAGAAGAGATGGACCAAGTACTTGGAATCACATTTAATGAAGGAGAGGGGCAACAAACAGAACATGTTAAACAAGAATTTGAACAACTACTTCGTCGCCTAAATTCTCAGTTATTATCACGCCTTCATACTGAGCGCGATGTCACCCGACGCGCCGACTTGTTGCAATTTCCTAGGCAGCTCAGCGCCATTGTTGAACGTCTGGCTTTGTTTTGTGAACTCTCATTTGCTGAGACTCGCTATCACACTCCCACCCATCTTCGCGGGTTATATATCACGTCGGTTCCTGAGCCTGAGGCTCAAAACATTGACTCTACATCGAGCACCATTGGTCAAAATTTAGGAATAAGTCAACGAGCGCTACCAACCTACAAACATCAACGCGGCTTCTTTGTTCGTAGATTGCTTGAAGAGATCATCTTCCCAAATAGTGAGCTGGCCACATTAGATGAAAAATACGAGCGCACGGTTAAAGTCAGAAACAGCATGTTTTATGCGGTATCTGTCTTACTCATCGTTATTTTTGGAGGTTTATGGGTCAGTGGTTTTCTGAGCAATCACAGCAAGCAACAAGAGTTATTAGTACTCAAAGAGCAGTATCAGAACCGTATTTTGCATGTTTCTCCCTTAGCCAGTTCCATTGAGCTGCTACCTACACTAAATACCCTTTATAGTGCGACTCAAGTCTACTCACATACAGATAAAAGCTTTGTTGAGCGCTACTCTGGTTTAGATCAAGGTACCAAGATTATCTCAACAACCATCGATACCTACCAACAACAACTTAGAAAGCTTCTCCTACCTCGTATTGAAAGTGAGTTAGAGCAACAGATTAAAAGCAACCAAGATAATCGTGAATTTTTAACTAAATCCTTACGCGCTTACCTGATGCTTAACCAGCAAGAGCATTTAGACAAACAGTACCTAGAAGAGTGGTTAGCACTCAATTGGTCCTATATTTACAGTGGTTCTGCCACCGAACAAAAAGCCTTACAAAATCACTTCAAACGCCTACTAGACTCAGGATTTGAACCGGTTGATTTAAATGATAATTTAATTGCCAAATCAAGAAAATACCTGCGTAAAGCCAACACCTCTGAACTGGTTTATCAAATGCTAAAAGAGGATCCCGCAGTTGAAGGCCTTCATGACCTGAAATTCAGTGATTATTTAGGCCCTACACAACTCATTTTTAGTAACACAAATACGACAATTTCTGGCTTTTATACTCAAACTGGGTATCAAAAAATATTCTTGAATAAAGGGCTAGAAGAAGTTCAAATGTTAGTGAACGAAAATTGGGTATTAGGCACTTCTACCGACTTAAGTGCATTGGAAATCCGAGAGTTATACGCTGAAGTGGAAGACCTCTATTTCAATGATTATATTCGTTATTGGCAAGATGCCGTTAATCAACTTCAAATCATTCCAGCCACTGATTTTGACCATGCCGTTGCTCAAATAACCAGCATGACAGGATCAAGCCAGCCCATCGTTAAGCTATTAACAGTGATCAGAGATAATACGACATTCATTGATGAGTCTCAATTAACCGATAAAGTGACAAAAGGTGGCAAAAAAACACCTATTGGCAATAACTTATCCAAACTTGCTGCCTCCGGGTTATACAGCGTAGATCAACGAACCGAAAGTGCTCGCAAAGCAGTTTCTCGTCAATTTCAGAGCTTAAATCAGCTATTGAGTAAATCATCAGAAGCCGATATTCCCCTTCAAGATGCTCTGGTTTCGGTTAATGAATTAGGCTCAAAACTTGCTATCATCAACCACTCACCTAATGCGGAAAAATCATCATTCAAACTAGCCAGAGATCGAATGCAAGGCATACCTAATGCAATGAATGATGTTCGAATATCATCGCAAAACCTTCCTCAACCATTATCAGGATGGTGGAAACAATTATCCAGCAACGCTTGGAGTACCATTTTGGTTTCAGCAAGAGGGTATACCCAGTCTCTGTATGCTGATCAAGTCGTGTCTCCCTACACTTTATCCTTAGCGGGTCGCTATCCATTCTCCAAAAGCAATAGAGATGTCAATATCACTGACTTCAATAATTTCTTTCAAAAAGGGGGAGTCTTAGACCATTTTTATAACAATACTTTAGCGCCATTCGTAAAAATAAGGGGCGGGAAAATGTCACTGAAAAAAGTCAGTGGCCAAGATCTTGGGTTATCAAACCTCTTTTTATATCAGTATGCTAAGGGGCTAAAAATTAAAAGTAATTTTTATGGAAAAAAAGGTAACGATGCCAAAGTTGCCTTTAAAATAATCCCTTTTGAGTTAGATGCAAGCGCTCTACAGTCCACCTTCTATTATGGTAATACTAAAATGCAATACCGTCATGGACCTCGCCAAAAGATTGCTCTCAACTGGCCAATAGAAGGAGAACGTCAATACGTCAGCTTCGTACTGCAAGACCTCAATGGCACTAAAGTCATCAATAAGCAAGGTTCAGGGCCTTGGGCACTATTTAGAGTATTAGACCGCTTCAAAGTACAGTATTATCAAGGCAAAGATGTGTTAAAAATAGATTTGCAAAACCAGGGGATGAACGCTAAATACCTCATTTATAGCGAGCGAACACCCAACCCGTTTGATCGAAAATTACTGACTAATTTTTCATTACCGAAGAATCTATCATAATGATCATTTTCTCTTCTGCGAGCTTTACCCATCAGGGTAAGGTTCGAGTTAAAAATGAAGACGCAATTCTCTCTCTTAGCACAGAAGGAATCTGGGTTGTTGCTGATGGTATGGGTGGTTATGAGTACGGCGAATTAGCGAGCAGAATGATCACTGAAGGGTTAAGGGATGAAAAGTTCAGTAGCACATTAGAGCAGAGGATCAGAGTTGCTAAAGCTCGATTACAGCAGATAAACTATCATTTAAGCCAAGAGAAAACATTGTCTCAAAGCTCTATAATTGGCAGTACCGTCTGTTTGCTCATTTCATATAAAAGCCACATGGCCTGTGTGTGGGCTGGCGATTCACGTTGCTACTTATACCGCCAAAAGAAACTCTATCAAATATCAAAAGATCACACAACAGAGACCAATGCAGGTAAAGAAGCGCTAACCCAAGCTATCGGCATGGGGAACTCGTTAGATATTGAGCACTGCATTTTTGCAGTGCACAACAACGATACACTTTTATTAACCAGCGACGGGGTGCACAAATCCATCGGCTCAGATGTCATTCAAAGCGGAATGGCACACCTGAATACAGCCAAGGGATCACAATACTTACAACAAATGACACTTCAAACTGACGCCACTGATAATTTATCCGCTGTGATGATTAAGGTATCGCAATGAGTAGTTTAAATATTAATGATTTCTTAACAGATACCGATGAAGTCGAGAAGCCGATCATCGAAACCCCACAACCGAGTCAATCTCTGCCAAATATTATCAATGGCCGCTACAAAATAAAACGGGTTGTAGGCGTTGGTGGAATGGGGGTTGTTTATGAAGTCAGTGATCTTTTACTCTCAAGTCTGCAGATTTCTAATAATACATTGGCCATAAAAATATTAAACGGAGAAGCGAATCAATATAATGATGCACAGTACATTCTTGTTAATGAGTACTTACAAGCAAAGAAGCTTCATCACCCGAATATTGTGCCTATTCTACAAATGGATCTGTGTAATAAAACCAACAAAGCATTTCTTTTAATGCCCATGATCCATGGAGAACTACTCTCTATCTTATTAGATTCGCCAGTGACTGACCTATCGAAGCTAGAGAGGATCACCTATGCAACTCAACTGGTAAATACTATTTCACACTGCCACGATCGCTCAGTCATACATGGTGATATTAAACCTGGCAATGTATTGATATCCAAAAGTGGTGAGTTTTTCTTATTTGATTTTAGTATTAGCAGAAGTTTGGATGATAAAGATAATCAATATGCCATTGATTATAATAAAGTTCATGCATGGAGCGGTCATTACGTCGCTCCGGAAGTCCTCCATGGGCAAGCACCAACCATAAAAAGTGATCTTTTCTCTTTGAGTGTACTCATCTATAAATTGCTATTTAATGTTCACCCTTATCAGCAAGAGGAACTCGTTCAAAAGCACTCTAAAAAGTCTTTAGCTAATATTCAATCCTTGCTACTACAGGGTATGACACCCCTTGAGAAACACAGGAAACTCAATTTTCATCAGCTCAATGCAGAGTTAAATAAATTAGTTAATAGTACTTAATCATCTACACCTGTTTTTTGGTTGATGTATCATCCATAGAGGTCTGGCTGTAGTTTGTTGATCTTTGCGGTGTATCACCCGCCTCATCAACATCAGAAGACTCGGCCTCTTCGATTTCTGTGGTCTCATCAGGGAAATAGCTCTGCCTTGAGTAGAGCTTATCAAACGTTTTAATGACCGAGTGTTTGGTCATCGTACCTCGTTTCATTTTATTAAAAAGAGACTTAACCATTCCTTGTAAACCAACCACAGTATCAACACTCAATAAGTTGCCCATCTCATCCCGCCTGTGAATGGCATTCTCAACCCCATTCTTGCACGCCAGCCAAAACCAAATATAAGCAACAGAGTTGCCTTTTTCACTGTTTCCAGACGAGACTTCTCCTGCATAATATTGAGCAATGGCATTGCCAGACTCAGCAGCAAGTTCAAACCAATAAGTGGCTTTTTTAAAATCAATCGTTATTCCTTTACCTTCACTGTATTGCTTCCCCAAGTTGATTTGAGCCTCTACTGAGCCATTTAATGCCGCTCTAGTATTCCACTCAACCGAAAGAGGTACAGAAGGTTTCGGGTTAGCTTCAGCAACGTACCAATCCGCCATGAAAAGTTGTGCATCAATCATATTGATATCAGCCACACTCTCGATCATCTCAATGCCTTTTTCAATATCAGCATCAACACCATCGCCTTTTAACAATGCAATTCCAAGCGCTAGTTTGGCCTCTTGCCCCCCGTTCTTAGCATTGATCACTTTGCTCCAATACTTAGATTTTTTGTTTATTTCAGCGTCGTTCTCATAATTATCGCAAAGCCTAACTAAAGAGTGCATAGCGATTTCGTTGTCATTTTTTGCCGCCATTTCATACCAATAAATCGCCTTTTTAGTATCGCCGAGCTCAGACTCTTTTGCTAAATATATTTGAGTAGCAGTATGACCCGTTTTAGCTTTATAAATTTTCTCTTTAAGTTCAGCGTTTTTAGCTTCATCTAATGCTCTTTTATAGGCAGCAACATTTCTCTGTTTCTCAGCCAATTTTTCTTCATTGTTTTTTATTAGAGAAAAAAAGCGGAACAGTACAAAAATAAGAGGAATGGTTAACAACAACACACCAATCAAAATTGGATTCATAAAACACCAAAGGTTAATCAAAAAAAACGCCATGCTATACAGTATAGCGGCCACTCTCCAGTAAACTGAATAGCAACCGCTGACCAACTGTCATGAACAGTGTGAACATTATATTACCAAGTCCAGTAAAATGTTAACTCATTGCTTTATATATGTGCATTAAAGTCAAACATAAACGCATATGACTATGTGTGCATGTTGATTGAGGCAATAAAGTTCTATTTTGGCTCAAAAAAGGTCATCAAAATGATAGCCAGCCTTGGCTGCTCCTAGCTAACAACTTTAGCTGGTATGTTTAATCGTTTTTATGATGTTTAATTACTTTATTTTTGAGCCGTGTTCTGTATTGTATTTTAAATATGATTAATCGATATGCAGGTGGAAATTATGGGTGAAATCTTATATCAACAATTAATACATGGCTCAGCAACTCAGCGCTCACTTTCAAAAGAAGCGTCCGATCCCACGAATCACAACAGCGATACACAAGACGTAGAATTAGAAATCAAAAGACATACCGAATCCGAACCAGACATCTCAGTAAAATTCGATTATTTTGGCACCATCTTCCGATAACCCTCTCCCCAACCGTTCATATGCCCCAATGTTCACGTCATTTGGGGCAATATGTTTATAGCTTCTCATCTATATTGACATGATTGTTATAGTTTTGATTTATTGACGCGATAAATGAACATTCATCTACCTATATTCCATTTAATGACAAAGAAAAAAACAACAATATAGTTATAATTTGATATTAAAATCCACCTCATGTAATAGCAGGGATGTTAATGAAAAAGATCAAACTCGCTCTAACGTTAAGCACACTTTTTATTTTTGGGTGTGCTTCGACAGTCCAACTCATGGATAAAAAAAGTGGCGAAAACCTATTCGAAACCAATAAACCTGTTTACACGCTAGTTAATCTTCATCCTGATGAACAAAGGGCCAAGTTATATTCGGTTAATTACCAGCAAAGCGGTTTAATTCCTCTGTGCAGTGAAGTCGTAATGGTCGAGATTCAGCCTAAAAGGTTAACCTTTAAAGTGAACAGCAATGAACGTCAATATACTCTCGACAAACACAGTTCTTCACCTGATTTCGGTAAATACTTAGCACAATACTTTGGCACCAGTTGTGATAAAAACGCCATTGCTAAGATGAGTGAAATCGATCAAGAAGGCATCAAAAAAGGAGTAGTGAAAAGTGGTATGACCAAAAAAGGCGTTATATTAGCCATTGGTTACCCACCAGAGCATCGAACACCGAGTCTGGACAGTGATGAGTGGATTTACTGGCGAAATCGTTTCGCTACCACTCTCATTAAGTTTACCGACGGTGTTGTAACGCAAAGATAGTATGAAGACTGACTAGGTGTCTGAGTGATAGGCTAAGGCACCTCTTTTTATTGCCCCAAAAGAGCTTTTTCTGTTATTTCTCCGTTCTCCTAATTAATAGTAATGGTTACGAGCCCTCTTATGCCATCATAGACAAACAAAAACAGACTCACTAGGACGGCTTCATGAGCACATTCACCACTCACTCTCAAACAATGCATTACTTAGATAAAGGTGAAGGACCGGTATTGGTTTTTGGTCACAGCTTCTTATGGGACAGTCAAATGTGGGCGCCCCAAATTGAAGTATTAAGTCAACATTATCGTTGTATTGTTCCTGATTTTTGGAGTCACGGTCAATCAGACGCAACCCCAACTACCACTAACAACTTAACCGATTATGCTAACGATATTCTTGCGTTAATGGATTATTTGAACGTTGAGCAATTTTCAATAATAGGGTTATCAGTAGGAGGCATGTGGGCAACAGAATTAACCGTGTTGGCACCACAGCGTGTTAAATCGTTAGTACTGATGGATACTTTTGTCGGATTAGAGCCAGAAATAATGCACAGTAAATATTTTGCTATGTTAGACATACTAGAGCAACAACAACATGCGCCGGAATCTCTTATTCAACAAATAATTCCAATGTTCTTCTCAAAAAATGTCACTCAAGATAATCCTCAGTTAATCACCCAATGCCGACAGAACCTTGAAATGATTAACGGTGAACAGGCTAAGGATATCGCTAAAATTGGTCGAATGGTGTTTGGTCGTCGTGACGCCTTTGATGATTTAGAAAAGTTCGCACTGCCTGCTCTTATCATGGTTGGCATGCAAGATTACCCTCGTCCACCATTAGAGTCACAGTTAATGCACGATGCTCTATCGGGCAGTGAGCTGCTGGTGATTCCTGATGCGGGACATATCGCTAATTTAGAACAACCGCAACGCGTTACTAAAAAACTGGTTAGCTTTTTAAACCAAGTCTACTCTTAACGTTAACCCTTATTGATAGGCCAGTTAAATAATGGCTGGCTTATTAACAACCTTCCTTCAGAATGATCTCGGACTTCGACTCAAAAACCATATGCAGCAATACTCATCTAGTTGTTTAGTCATAGTATTGCCTCTTCGTAAACTTGCATCAACTGAAATCATCCGTCATTATCTAAACAATTACTTCCCCTCAATTTTGCAACTTTAACAAGGATATGTTTATGTTTCTCGATTACTTCGCCTTAGGACTTTTGTTCTTTGTCGCACTGGTTATCTTCTACGGCATTATTGTCATTCACGATATCCCTTATGAAATTGCACACAAACGCGATCATCCGCACGCTGATGCCATTCATATTGCTGGCTGGGTCAGTCTTTTTACGCTGCATGTTCTGTGGCCATTCTTATGGATTTGGGCCACATTATGGCGCGAAGACAGGGGATGGGGCTTTCATAAACTAGAAGACAATCAACAAGAGCTGCAAATTCGAGTCAATCACCTCAATGACCAAGTTGAACTTTTGACTGAAAAGTTAACTCAACTCGAAATTGATCAGGCGGTGTCTAAACAAGTTGCCACTATCAATGCACAGTCTACAGAGGAGCAAAAATAATGGACTTACTGCTCATCATGACCTACACCGCACTGTGTGTTGTCATCTTTAAAGTATTTAAAATTCCGCTAAATAAATGGACAGTACCCACCGCAATGCTTGGCGGTATTGTCTTAATCGGCACATTAATTTTACTCATGAACTACAACCACCCATTTACTCAACTGGGCGGTCAAGTGTATGTCACGACCCCAATAGTACCGTCAGTAAGGGGAAAGGTTATTGAAGTCGCGGTTACTCCAAACAAAATGCTTAAAAAAGGGGATGTATTATTCAAAATTGATCCGCTACCCTTTGAGATGGAAGTACTGCGCAAACAAGCTGATTTAGCCGCAGCAAGCAAAGATACTCTAAAACTTGATACCAGTTACAAAGCTGCTCAAGCCAATACTGCAAAAGCAACAGCAGATAAAGACAAAGCGTATCGCGAGTTTAAACGTTACCAAAAAGGCTTTAATAAAGGCGCATTCACAGCCCAAGATCTTGATACTCGTCAGCAGGCCTACAAAGCTTCTCAAGCTCAATTAGAAGCAATGCAAGCGGTCGAAAAAAGTGAGTACCTAGATTTAACCTCAGAGATCGGTGGTGAGAATACCGATGTTGCTCGCCTCAGAGCCGAGCTAGCCAATGCTCAATTTAATCTTGATGAAACCACCGTTCGCGCCCCTACTGACGGTTATGTCACCCAAATGGCACTTCGCCCAGGTATGATGGCAGTGCCAATCCCACTTCGCCCGGTGATGACGTTTGTTCACACTGAAGAGGATTTTTATGTTGGCGCATTTAGACAAAATTCACTGCAACGTTTACATCCAGGTTTTGAAGCTGAATTTTTATTCCGCGCAATTCCGGGAAGAGTGTTCAAGGGTGAAATAGTCGAAGTCATTCCTGCTATCGGAGAAGGCCAGATTCAAGCAACCGGATCACTGCTTAGTTCAGATCAGTTTAGAACCAATGGTCGCGCTCTGGTCAAGCTTATTATCACTGATGATCTTAGCGAATATCACCTACCACAAGGCTCGAACGTAGAAGTGTCGGTCTACTCAGACAGCTTTACCCATGTCTCTATTATGCGTAAAGTTCTGATCAGGATGAAGAGCTGGCAGAACTACCTCTACCTTGATCATTGATCCGAAGCACACTCATTAAGCTTTAGTTAACCAACAAAAAGACCCGCTAATTAGCGGGTCTTTCTTTACATGCATCTTCAGTTTATCTTAAATAAATGCGTAATTATTTTTACCACTATGTTTCACAGTATACATAGCCTCATCAGCCAAATTAACTAATTCTGTTGCCGTTTCGCCATGCTCAGGATACATAGCAATACCAATACTGGCACTAATATTTACATCAACCGTTTCAATTTCATATTTAGCGGCAATAGCATCAATCAAACGTTCGGTGACAGCAATAACCGCTTTCCTATCAATAACGCTGCTGAGTATGATTAAGAATTCATCGCCACCGAAACGTGAAACCGTATCAATGTCTCGAACGCAATTGCATAATCTCTGGGCCGTTTCTTTTAATAGTTGATCACCTGCATCGTGGCCAAAACTGTCATTCACCGCTTTAAACCCATCAAGATCGACAAACATCACCGCTACTTTTTTGTTATCACAACCCGCTGCGGAAAATGCAGTTACAAGACGGTCCATTGCTAATTTACGGGTTGGTAGCTCTGTTAACGCATCGTGGTTGGCTAAATAGTCGATACGTTGTTTGGCCTCTTTTAAAGCGGTTATATCCTCTTTAATTGCTACGTAATGACTGATTTGTCCATTTTTTTGCTTAACCGGAGCAATGGATGCAATTTCCCAATACAGTTCACCACTCTTTTTTCGGTTATGGAACTCACCTCGCCAAGTATGTCCTGTCGAAATGCATTTCCAAAGATCACTATACTCATGTGGTGCCATTTCACCTGACTGCAAAATTCGCGGACTTTTACCTTTCAATTCATCAAGAAGATAACCCGTTTTCTTTGATGCCGCTGGGTTAACATAATCGATAAGTCCCTTATTATTCGTGATAATAATAGAGGATGCTGATTGTTCAACAGCAAGGGATACAATCCGCAATTGCGACTCTAATACCCCATACGACAACAACGTTAATGATATGGCAATGCCCGCAATAATGAAGATCCCACTTAAAAAGACTAACGATGTTAATAGATTTGAAGCCATGAATTGGCTCTCTATTGGTTGTACTAGAGTAAGAACTCCTCGCACCCCGTGAAACAGGCCAAACAGTGAAAAAGCGGTGGCCGCTGCAAAGCTAGAAGTCCGCCAAGGGGCATCTCTATCTCGCAGCAAAGAGTAAACAATCGCACCGCAGATGAGTAAAAATGAAGCTGAGAGAATGGCCACTCTGATGTTTAAATTTTGATCAATATAATAAAAGTAATAAAATAGGGCTGCGATAAGAGGCGTAAATGTAAAATCAATGAAGGTAAACGGAGGACGTCCAGTAAAAATCCTAACGCCACGCAAAATAAGAAGAAAGCCTAAAACATAGAAAGAATTGGCGATCACCAGAGACAAAAAGTCAGAAAAAACGCCTCTTGTAGAAATCAACATACTAGCAGCCGCAATATAACTCATTCCTATTGCCCAGAATCCGGCTCCATTTCGCTTAGATTGAGAGTGCCACAGAACAAACAGAGCGATAGTAGAACCTATAGAGATAAGAGCAGTTACAACAAGCAAAGTGCGATGATCTAAAACAAACATTCAGTTCGACTCAAGTAATTCTTATATTATTTATCTTATCAATTATAATTTACAAATTCATGATCCAAGTTTTACTTTACATATTAACCATAAAAAGACCCGCCAACATGGGCGGGTCTTTTATTACCGATGAAACAACTAACTTAATCTAATTCAATAAGGTTCTTCTCAAACTCATCAAATTGATCCAGCACTGACTGCTCAGGCACTGCACTTGCAAGACTGGCAATAACAATGGCTAAGGTCGCAAACACAATACCCGGAACAATTTCATACATATCAAAAATGCCGCCAGTTAGCTGTTTCCATACCACAATTGTAATTCCACCAACTAAGATACCCGCTAACGCACCATTACGGTTCATGCGTTTCCAGTACAAGCTTAAAATAATCGCAGGACCAAATGCAGCACCAAATCCAGCCCAAGCATAAGAGACCAAACCGAGTACTGAGCTTTCAGGATCCATCGCTAAAAACAGTGCCACCAGTGACAGCGCAATAACACCGACACGACCCACCATTACGATTTCAGCAGAAGAGGCTGTTGGTTTAATAATCTGCTTATAGAAATCTTCTGCCAGCGCTGAAGATGATACTAATAGCTGTGAATCTGCCGTACTCATGATTGCGGCTAAAATAGCAGCCAATAAGATACCAGCGATAACAGGATGGAATATAGAGTTAACCAACAACATGAAGATCTTCTCACCATCTGCCAACTCACCTGCAAGCTCACTGTTCACATAAAGTAAACCCGTTAAACCAACAAGCACCGCCCCCGCCATAGACAGAGCAGTCCACACCACGGCAATACGTCGAGCAGTGATTAAATCAGCATTGGTTCTGGTCGCCTTAAAACGCGCAAGAATGTGAGGCTGACCAAAGTAGCCTAATCCCCATGCTGCTAACGAAATAATGGCAATTGCTGACAGTGGTTTACCATCAACGTCATTCCATATGGTTAATAGCTCTGGATTTACGGCAGAGAGATCACTGCCAAGTTGTGCAAAACCCCCATCCATAGCAGCAATTGGCACGATCATCAGCGCAGCAGACATTAATAGTCCCTGTACCAAATCGGTCCAAGATACCGCAAGGAAACCACCAAATAGCGTATACGAAACCACACATGCAGCACCGATAACAACCGCTATAACGTAATCAAGCCCAAAAACAGTCTCAAACAATTTTCCGCCAGCTACCAAGCCTGAGCTTGTATAAAAAAGGAAGAACATCAAAATGAAGAAAGCAGCAATTGTTTGAACAAGTTTCGATTTATCATTAAAACGACGTGACAGATATTCTGGCAGTGTTAACGAATCGTTAGTAGTAATACTGTAAGTACGAAGTCGTTTTGCACAAATTAGCCAATTTAACCAAGTACCAATAAGCAGACCAGCAGCAAGCCATAGTGACTCTAAACCAGCGGCATAAGCATACCCAGGCAGACCAAGAAGTAACCAACCACTCATATCTGAAGCTCCAGCGGAAAGTGCTGCAGGCCATGGTCCGAGTGTTCTTCCTCCTAAAAAGTAATCTGACGAGTTAGCTGTACGTTTATAAGCGTAAACGCCTATCGCAAGCATCATAATCAGGTAAGCGATAAAGGTCGATGTTATCGCAAAACTATTTTCTATCATATTTTCCTCTCATTATTATATTCACCCTCGATCCTCTAAGGGTATAAAGCAGCTCAACACTTGAGCTGCTTATTTATGGAGCGGTAATGACGTTTTAATCGTCACCACTGCCCAATTCTAGCAATGTTGCGTTACCACCCACGGCAGTAATGTTTATGGTTCTGGTTTTCTCCGTAATAAACCTCAATATAAAGTGGCTGTCTATCACGGTAGTTAAACCACTCAAGTCAGTCTCTGCAATTAATTGTGCTAACAGCCCTGTTCTGCGTGAAAGCTGTCTGTTAATACCTTGTGCCTGATCCGCGTTGCCCACAAATGCAACACCAGCAGTAGACGTATCTTCAATCAGCCCATTTAAGGCTGAGTAATCGGCTAACAGCACCACAGACTTTGGAAAGCCTGCTTGCAGCAGAGTCAATTGCAGCTTATTTGCCAATTCTGTGTGTTTTTCTGGCATCGAGATAATCACAGTATTGCCTGCAACTAAAGCGGATGCTAATTGACCGACTAGGCCAGTCACAGAAGTCTCTTCGCTCGCGGTAACGACAAATACACCACGTCCAGTAGCATAAAGTTCGTTCGTCTCTCCGGTTGGTCCAGGCATCAACTTCTCTTCAGCAATTAAAGAGAGGGCTTGTTTGGCTTGATGTTTCGCCATCTTTGACGCCATCACACCTAAAAGTGGTTCTTCAGCGAGCTCACTCGCCCAACGAATAACCAAATCACTGCGTACAATTGCGCCAATGTCGTTCCACATATCCCAGTTCGCATGAGACTGTTTAATAAGAGTGTTAATTTGAGCAGTCATAAGAGCAATCCTATAGTGTTTGAGTAAGTGGACGTGATGAAACAGCAACTTCTTTGGTGAAACGGTACAAATAGTGAGGCCCACCCGCTTTTGGCCCAGTTCCTGACATTCCTTGCCCACCAAATGGCTGTACACTAACTACCGCACCAACCTGATCTCGGTTAATGTAACAGTTACCCACGCGACTGCGTCTTTCGATGTGTCTGTAGGTTGCTTCGTTACGACTGTGGATGCCCATTGTTAAACCAAACCCAGTGCTATTAATTTGATCAATGACATTATCTAACTGATCAGCGCTAAATCGAACAATATGCAAGATAGGCCCGAATTGCTCATTCTCTAACTGATCAATCGAGTCAATTTCAATCGCTGTAGGCGGTACAAAATCACCTTTGTCACAGCTATCACTCAATGTAATCTGTCCAACCAATGGATTGTTAACCAACATTTTATCAATGTGCGCCATTAACTTCTGTTTTGATTTCAGATCAATCACGGGACCCACATCAGTACTGTGCAAATGTGGAAGGCCCACACTCAACTCTTGCATCATTCCGTTAATCAAGTTGAGTACACGTTCGGCAATGTCTTTTTGAATAAACAGAACTCGAAGTGCTGAACAGCGCTGACCTGCAGAAGCAAATGCAGAACGAACCACATCTCTTGCCACTTGCTCAGGAAGCGCGGTACTGTCAACAATCATTGCGTTTTGACCACCCGTTTCGGCAATCAATGGCACCTGTTCACATTCACGAGCAGCTAATGAGCGATTGATAGATTGAGCGGTTTCAGTTGAACCAGTGAATACCACACCCGCAACACGAGAGTCAGACGTTAGCGGCCCACCGACTTCTGCGCCAGTACCCGGTAACAGTTGAATTGACTCTTTCGGGAATCCTGAATCAAGCATCATTTCGACCGCACGAGCAGCAATTAATGATGTCTGTTCTGCGGGCTTAGCCACTACCGTATTTCCTGCCACTAAGGCGGCTGAAATTTGGCCTAAGAAGATAGCCAGTGGGAAGTTCCAAGGACTAATACAAACAAACACACCGCGACCTTGACGTTCAACTTGTCGTGTGACTTCATCAAATCCCACGACAGTTTTGGCGGTTGAAAAATTTTCAACCGCTTGCTGAGCGTAGTAACGACAAAAATCAACAGCTTCACGTACTTCATCGATGCTGTCGTGGATAGTCTTACCCGCTTCTTTATGACAAAGTGCAATTAACTCCGGCATATTCTGTTCAAGCTGCAGTGCCAAGTTATTCAGGCATTCAGCACGTTGACTCACCGGAGTGAGTGACCACTCACTGTAATAGTTAGCGGCGATATCAAGCGCTTCATTTACCTGCTTCTGTTCAGAGAAGATAACCGAACCAACTTGGATGCTGCGATCATACGGCGCGGTGATCGTTTGTGCCGTTGAAGTTTCCTTGATCATGCTTTCGTAGTGCTTAACACCGTTGATGATTGGGCCGCCTTGCCACTGCTTCGTCATCTGTAGATCAATTGCCGCTTCAAATGGTTTTGCTTCACTCTCAATATCAATATTCACACTGTACGAATTCTGTCTATCCGCAAATATCTGTGGTGGCAATGGGATCAAACCGTTATGAAGAGTCGAACGTCTTTTCAATGTATCAACTGGATGTTCGGTTAATTCAGCAACAGGACAACGTGCATCGACCAGACGATGAACAAATGAGCTATTAGCACCATTTTCAAGTAAACGACGAACCAAATATGGCAATAGATCTTTATGACTGCCAACAGGTGCGTAAATTCTCACATTCGCTTCAAACATCTCCATAGCATGATTATAAAGGGCATCGCCCATGCCATGCAGGCGTTGAAACTCAAACTCATTATGTGTTGCCATTACTGCAATGGCTGATACCGTGTGCGCATTGTGACTTGCAAACTGTGGGTAGATAAGCCCTTTCACATGTTCACTTAATAAAAAGCGAGCACATGCCAAATACGAAACATCGGTGGCCTCTTTGCGAGTATATACCGGGTAGGATGCGTAACCATTCTGTTGTGACAGTTTTAACTCGCTGTCCCAATATGCACCTTTTACCAAACGCAGCGGGATCATATCACCCTGCTCTTTGGCCAGTGCTGCTAACCAAGTTAATACTGGCAGTGAACGTTTCATATAAGTTTGGACCACTATTCCTAGTTTTCCCCACCCTTTGGCTTCATCACTGCGGTATAACTTTTCAAATAATTCCAAAGATAGCTCTAAACGATCCGCCTCTTCCGCATCGATGGTTAAACCAACACCCAATTCACGAGCACGTTCAATCAACTTAGAAACAGATTCGTACATCTCAGTTAATATTTGTTCTCTATTCGCGACTTCATATCGTGGATGTAGTGCTGACAGTTTAATCGATACCGTAGGTACCGGATTATTACTGTTACTTTTTTTGCTTGCACTGCCAACAGATTCAATCGCCATAACATACGACTTAAAATACTTATCAGCATCCGCAGAAGTAATTGCTGACTCACCCAACATATCATATGAATAGGTAAATCCTTTCTCTGTGGAGCTTTTACCATTTTTTTGAGCTTCAGTGATGGTACGACCCAACACAAATTGATGGCCCATGATCTTCATGGCCTGATTCATCGCTTGACGAATCACAGGCTCAGACATTTTATTAACTAAACGGTTGATTACATTCGAAGGCTCACCATCTTTTTTAGTGTCCATTGTGACCACTTTTCCGGTTAACAGAAGACCCCACGTCGAGGCATTTACAAACGCAGAGTCCGAGTTTTTCAAATGAGATTTCCAATCAGCCACACTTATTTTGTCGCGGATTAATGCATCTGCCGTCGCCGCATCAGGAATACGCATCAACGCTTCTGCCAAACACATAAGCAGAATACCTTCTTTGGTATCCAAGCTATATTCTAGCAACAGTGCATCTATCATTTGAATTGCATTTTTATCAGCGCGTACACGCTCAATCAATTCTGATGCACTCTCTTTAATTAATGGCTCTTCACGCTCAGACGGTTGAGCTAAAGGTATAAGCTCTTGTAACCACTGATCTTCACTAACCATATAAAGTGGAGAAATTAGAGACCAAAGCTCATCCAGTGGACGTTCAATAAAAGAAGTAGACAGAGTGTCCTGAGCACGAAATATTGTAGATGTTGACATGTATATCCCTCAATATGAAAACTCGAAATCAGTTAATGTTAATAAGAATAGTTAACTGTTCAGCCAATTTGTCTACATACTATTTTCCGTGAGTGATAAAATCTTGTCAAAAACTCCGATTTTTTTGTAATTATATCGGTTCATTAACAACTTGAGAACATAAGCACCTAAGTTTTGCTATAGAATTGCTTACGATATTTTGATGGGGAGGTACCTTGCAGTCGAGAGAAGGTGTGAGTGAAGCTGCTTTGATTAGCAAAACCACTAGAATCTGCAATTTGATTAAGCGACAATAAACTGTTTTCAAGTAACTCCTTTGCTAGATCAATTCTTTTAAGCAGTAGATATTGATGAGGAGTAACCCCATTTTGCTGTTTAAACAATGAAAAGAACTGACTTTCACCCAAAAAAACACAACCCGCTAACTGAGCAATCGATATCTTTCGACTAATATGTTGCGTGATGTAGCTTTCTATCTTATCCATATTAATACGCTGCTCTTTTAACTGCTCTTTTCCCGCATACACATGTCGTTGTAATAGTGCAATTAACGTATCATTACAGGCTCTACCTAACAAAAGATCATCTGGACTCGCTTGCATTTCAGACACCAGCAGCCTAATTAACTGTTGAATCTTATTGTCTAACTGAAAATAGTGATTGGCGGAAAAAAGAGCATTGATACGCTGAAATGTTTCAACGTCTTCCGAGGATGACTCAGGTAAGTTTAAGACTAGGATCTCTGACGAACCAATGCCATTAAACGCATGATCAGAGCTTGCCGTAACAACACATCCTTGACCAGGCAGAATCAGGCTGCTCATCCCTTCTATATTAAACTCAACGTGTCCTTTTAATCCGATGACCACTTGGCTGTAATTATGCTCATGATGATTGATCTCATTGGGTAATAATATGACTTCCGCAGGTTTTACAAGATCGTCATACATATACACCTCAAATGGCCAACACTTATTTAACGAAATAGTACATTAGAAAATATCAATAAACTACTCTATCCAAGACAATTCGCTGCTACGCCTTTAACAACAAGGAAGAATGAACAATCACTTCAAAACTACGGTTAGTGTACTTTCAATTTGGTTTGATTAATAAACCAACTTATGCCCTAAACTATTTAAAGCCTTTATTCTTCTAGGATCTTAAATCACTTAAGAAAATAGTGCCCAAGGGAAACTCCCAAGATCCTCTTGATCATTGTTTCGTACGGGCAACCTGTTTCAGTGCCATAATTTTGACAACTAAAGCCAAAAATAAGTCGCAGATTATCTCTTTGCTCTTTACTTTTTTAAAGCAATTAACTGTTTTATTAAAAAAACTAAACACGAATCAAATAATACAATTTTAAATAGGTGAATATAAAGCATAAATGATATGCTCCCGTATAAAATATCATGAATACAACAATATCGATTTTGATTAAGAGAAGAAAGCAAGGGACTTATGATCATAAAATTTTTGCCAGCGCTCTGTATGGCGCTTACACCATTACTGCTATCAGGTGCTGCTGTAGCTAATGAGGCAGTTCAGCAACCAGCTCACTCGCTTGCTTCTATTGATGCGAGGCTCAAGGAGAAAGGAGCTGAAATTGATAATGTTGATGAAAAACTCTCTATAGAAAAGGGTGAAATCAACTCGTTAAACAACCAACGTGCTGATTTAAAGAAAGAGTCTATTAAATTAGATAAAAAGAGAAAGCATGCACAAGTCAGTTTAGATCAACAATATAAGCGTATGATTGAAGATCCTGAACTTGATATCTCGGCTTATCAGCAACAGTATCAAGATGCTTGGAAAGCAGTAAAAGAGAATCAGGTTGCTACCTTAACGCTTGAGCAGAGCATTGAAGAGCACCAACGTCTCTACAAAACATCGTCTATTAAAAAGAGACACCTACAAGATGATCTAGAAAATATTCATGAATCACGTCAAGAAGCTCGAGTTCTTCGAATTCGTAATGAGCTAAACAGCAGTGATACCATGCAACTTTCTCATACTATTGCTTGTGATACCTCATTAACATTGGCTCAGTGCGCTAACCAAGGCAAAACATTGACGATGCAAAGAGCCGTCAATAAATTTCAATCGGGGTTAATTAATAGTCTTTCTGAATCAGACCTTGCTAAGCAGAACCTGGCCAATGTTGAGCTGAATGTCCATGTTATGGATAGCAATGTTCTTGAAAGTGGCTTTAGTGGTCACAACCGTTATGCGACGACAATTCAAGCTGAAATGAAATTACGTTCCGTATCGATTGCTGCGTGCCAATTGTTAGGCTTAGAAAATCGTTACTGTATCTCATCATCAAATGGCACCACACTAAAAGCCTCTAATCAAAAAGAGAAACGTTGGGTCAGCGTTACCATTCGTTCAAACCGTCATGATGATAAAGTCACCGTTAATGGTGTAAGTTATGGCAGCACTCCTGTTGATGTAATGTTACCTGTTGGTCTGCATCAAGTAACCGTGGAAAAAAGTTCATTTGAACCTTATAGTCGCCAGCTCATGTTTGGTAAGAACCTAACGGTTTGGGCTGATCTTAAACAACAAAAAAACCGCCCTAAGCAGGGTAGAAAATTTGCTGATACGCTAAAAAATAAAAATGAAGCGTTAGAGATGGTCGTAATCAATGGCGGTAAATATCATGTTGGTCCACAAGCTCAAGAGCAGATTACACTAAAAAAAGCCTACTCAATCAGTTCCACACCAGTAACGGTAAAGCAATTTGACCAATTTGTATTACAAACAGGTTATGTAACTGAATCTGAAAAGAATCGTGGTTGCCAAGCTATTACCAACGGTACTTCAACCTTGCTACAGAATCAAAACTGGCGTCAACCTGGCTTTGAACAACAAGCAAATTCTCCCGCAGTATGTATTGCAAGAAAAGATGCTGAAAAATACGTTAACTGGCTCAGCAAGCAAACGGGCTATAAATATGTATTGCCTACAGAAGCACAGTGGGAAGTTGCCGCACGTGCTGGCAGCCCGGACGACTTCTGGTGGGGTAATGAGATCGGAGCAGGAAATGCCAATACAGGTTGGGGCGGCTCAAGCTGGTCTAACAAAAGCACTTCACCTGTTGCAAGTTTTGCCGCTAACCCATACGGACTTTACGATACAACAGGTAATGTTTGGGAGTGGACTAGCGCTGCATCTGGTGTGGTTAGAGGTGGCTCATGGAGCTTCGCACCAAGCAAAGCAAAAGTATACGAGCGCCTAGAGCTTCAACCTGAAACCAGTGCGAACTTTACTGGATTTAGAGTTGTGAGAGAGCTTTAATCTCAAAGTAGATACAAAAAAACGGCCACTTGTTGGCCGTTTTTTTTACTTCAATTTTACTCGTTAACCAACCAATTACGGTGCTAATCGTTCAATATTCCATTCAGATTGATGCTGGTCGGTATAAAGAAAGCGATCGTGCAGCCGGTGTTCACCGCCTTGCCAAAATTCAATCGTCTCAACTTTAATCCGAAATCCCCCCCAAAACGTAGGTACCGGGATCTCACCTTGAGCAAACTTTTGTTTTAACTCTAAAAACTTACCTTCAAGCGCGCTTCTTGCTGTAATTCGACAACTCTGTTTACTGGCCCACGCCGCTATTTGACTCTCTTTCGGCCTGGACGAGAAATATTTTACATTTTCAGCAATCGACAGTTTCTCAGCCACACCCGTTATGTGTACTTGTCTCTCAAGTGGGTGCCACGGAAAATGCAAACTTACTTTTTTATGCTCCTGAATATGCTGAGCTTTACGACTTCCTAGATTGGTAAAAAAAACAAAGCCATTTTTATCAAAATGTTTAAGCAGTACGATTCTCTGAAAAGGTTGACCTGATTCATCAACCGTCGCAACTGTCATCGCGGTTGGATCCGTTAATTTAGCGGTAACCGCTTGTTGTAGCCAAATCTCAAACAACTCAATCGGTTCTGATGGTAACGTAGAACGACGAAGTCCATCTTTACAATACTCTCGGCGAATATCTGATAAATCCATTTTAACACTCCAAATCAATCATAATTAAACAAGATTATCAGTTACATCGACGAGCTAATCTTGTCGTCAGGCATTATCGCGCTATTTGACACACAACAACAAGAGAATTTTCTGATGTGACGTGCATGCGCAGCGACCGCAGTAAAATAATTTGTTACTATTTAGTTAAATGTATGGATAGCATTATAAATCATGGTCGATAGAAAGAATTCAGCTCTTATCAGTAGTAAGAAAATCCGCTTTATCTTTTGGTATGCGTTAATTGGCATCGTCTTAGCCACGGTAATCTCCTACTCTACCTTTCATCAAATGCAATCAACTCTAGAAGTTCGAATGTCGCGAGATGCAGCGCGATTAAGCGAAAAAATATCAGATGAGCTATCACGATATAGCCAGCTGCCAACAATACTTAGCCATGATCCAAGGCTAATCGATTCCTTGATCAATGACAGTGGCAGCAAAAACACGCAAATATTAAATCACCTCTTAGAGAAATGGGCGAAACAAAGCTCTGCGGATACCATTTATCTATTAAAAGTCACAGGATTGGCGGTAGCCTCTAGTAATTGGCAGGAACAGGACAGTTTCATCGGCTCAAATTACGCTTTTCGTCCCTATTTCAAACAAGCCATGAAAGGGGGACCAGGTCAGTATTTTGCTCTTGGTCATAGATCTGATGAACGAGGTTACTACTTCACTGCACCGATTCTATACAATAACAACATAATTGGGGTATTAACGGTAAAAGTGAATCTCGAAAATATTGATAGATTATGGTCGTATGAGAGTTTGGATTTCACTCTTATCGATGACAAAAGTGTCGTTTTTTATAGCTCTAAACCCAACTGGTTATACAATACGTTAGTACCACTCACGCAAGGCGAAAAAGAGTCTATTTTACGTTCAAGACAATATGGCCAAGCTCCTCTATTGGCACTATCAAACATCCAAAGCTTGCAACAGTTAAAAGAGACCGATCGCCTCTCAATCATCAAGACCCCTTTAACTCAAGAGCAGACCCTATTCATTACCAAACGACAGATTAAAGGCACTGGAATAAAAATAATCGCCATGTCAGATATCCGTCATACTTATCAAAGTGTCTCTCAGGTTGTACTCATATTTGTTCTCTTTTACACATTGTTAGTTTTAGTCGTTACCTCTTGGTATCAAACCATCATTGCCAGGCGAAGACTCACCACCGCCAATGACGAACTAGAGCATAAAGTCATAAAACGTACGCTATCGCTACAACAAAGTAACCAAACATTACGAGAGACCATTCAACAATATGAAATCACGCAGAAAGAGTTGCAACAAACACAATCAGAACTGACTCAAGCAGCGAAGCTGGCCATGCTCGGTGAGTTATCTGCTGGTATTAACCACGAAATAAATCAACCTCTTTCCGCCATCAGAACCTATGCCGAAAACTGCCGGCGATTATTGCAAAAAAAGCAGTACGACATTGTCAGTAGCAACATTGATAAAATTGTTGAACTCAATATCATCATTTCTGAAATCATTGCCAAATTTAAAGTTTTTGCCAGAAAGAGCCAACCCAATGCTTCTTGTAATACTGATATTAAAACAGCGATTACATCAGCATTAACCATCATAGGTAACAAACTCATTAATCAAAGGATCACGCTTAAAATTGAGCCGCAACACCTTGATATCTCGGTACGCGCTGAACTTATTCAGTTTGAACAGGTTCTAGTCAATTTAATTCATAACTCAATCCAAGCATTGGAAGGCGTTGATGCACCTCTGATTGTATTCTCTGTCACGTTAAATAATCAGCATGCGGTTATTCGCCTTACCGACAATGGCGGTGGAATGAGTAATCAACAGATCGAGAACTTATTTACCCCGTTCTTCACGACAAAAAAAGAGGGCTTGGGCCTTGGTATGACCATATCAAAAAGGATCATTGAGTCATTTTCAGGCCAACTCACCGCCGAGCACAATCATCCCCAAGGGGCAAAATTCACGATCTCGTTGCCGCTATTTAATCAATCCAAGGAAGATATGTGAACAGAGAAATAATTTTCATCGATGATGAGTTGCACGTTCGTGAATCAATCACGCAAACATTAACCCTGGAGGGCTTTACTGTTCACAGCTTCAGTAACGCAAAAAAGGCATTAAGCACCATCACACCGCTGTTTCAAGGCGTTATAATATCCGATATTAATATGCCACTCATGGATGGTATTACCTTTTTAAAACAAGCCTTACACATCGACTCCGACCTACAAGTCATCATGCTCACTGGTCACGGCGATATCTCGATGGCCGTGGAGGCAATGAGCATCGGAGCCTACAACTTTATTGAAAAACCATTCTCAACCGACCGATTTATTGACATCATTAATAAAGCATACGACCGACGAAATTTAATACTTGAAAACAAAGAGTTAAAAAATGAATTGGCCGCACAAAGTGCCCCTGGCCCTCGAATCCTAGGTAACAGCGAAGAAATTAAGCAAGTTCGACGTATATTGCATCACATCAAGGACAAAAATAGTAGCATACTTATCTCCGGTGACAGTGGCACAGGAAAAAAACTGCTCGCCAGATACATACATGACCACAGCCCAAATAACACGCTGGTTTTTAGCGCACTGAATTGTCACCACCTATCTTCGATATCAGAAGACGACAATCTATTTGCACTTAACCAACAACATCAGCTAACACACCTTCGGTTAGAAAAATTTCATCAACAAAAAGGCACTCTGTACCTGCAAGATATCGACAAAATGGCAGAACAAAGCCAAGCAAGCCTGCTGAAATACCTACAGTTAACACAGAACTCCGCCCAACCAGACATTCGAATTATTGCGTCATCAACCGTCGATTTAATCCAAGCCAGCAAGAATAATAAATTTAACTCTGAACTGCTTTACGCATTAAACGGTATTTCAATCTCACTGCCTCCATTACGCAAGAGAAAATGCGATATTCCTTTATTATTTCAAAACTTTACTCGTACTGCATCGAGCCGATATGGTATCGAAAACCCCGCTATTTCTTCTGATTTTTTTCAAAAATTAACCGCACATCACTGGCCAGGTAATGTGCGTGAGCTACGAAATTTTGCAGAAAAGAGTATTTTAATGGGTACGAATGTTGCCTTATCAACCTTGAGTTCTGCTGCTTTGGAGTCGAACAATCTGGGGTTAAATGAGCGAATTGAACAATTTGAGTTCACGATTTTATCAGATGCGCTGCAACGTCATAATGGGCGATTAAAGGAGGTTCAAGATGAGTTACAATTGGCCAGAAAAACGTTATATGACAAAATGAAAAAGCATCATTTAGATAAAGATAATTTTAAAAGCTAGAATTATTATTTTTAGCTATACTTATCCAATATTACATATAGATAAATCATCACCTTAACATTGTATTAAAAACATATTACTATGCAAAACACAGTTAATAACTCGTACTTCTTTATTCTTTAAAATCATTTCATACCACTATGTTGTAAAGGCAGAATGAAAAAAAACAACGTCCAAAAATTAACAAAAACAGAGATCCAATTTGTGGATGACAAAACATCCGCTCTTCTTTTAAAGGCGCCAACTAGTGCCCGAATTTTGCTATGGATCGTGATTCTATTTTTTGTTACTGCGGTCGCTTGGGCTTCATGGGCTCAAATTGATAAAGTGACGGTTGGTTCTGGTAAAGTCATTCCCTCATCTCAGCTGCAAATTGTACAGAACCTAGAAGGGGGGCTAGTCAAAAAAGTCTTAGTTTTTGAAGGCCAGAAGGTAACAAAAGGCCAGCAGCTATTACTCATAGATGATACTCGTTTTCGCTCTGATTTTCGTGAGAAAGCACAAGATGCAGCGAATCTAACCGCAGAATCAGTTCGAATCTCAGCGGAACTTGCCAGCATCATCACCAAAAATGATACAAAAACGCCTTGGCAACAGAGCATTACCATTAAAAATAGTGATTTTGATTTTAGTGACGATTTTATAAAAAAACATCACGAATTAGTAAAAAGACAGATTGCTGAATACAATGAAACATTGAACAACTTAAGAAACCAAATTTCTGTATTCGATCATCAAATTATCCAAAAAGAACAAGAGTTAATAGAACTAAAAGCCCGAGTTACCAACCTTCTCCGCAGTTATGAGTTTGCAAAAAAAGAATTACAGATTACACAACCTTTAGCTGATGAAGGAATAGTTCCAGAAATTGAACTATTAAAACTTCAACGGGAAGTGAACAATACGCAACGAGAACTCACATCAACCCAACTAACAGTGCCCGCAGTTAAATCGGCCATTCGTGAAGTGGTATTCAAGCGATTAGAAATTGTGCTTACGTTCCGCTCTAAGCAACAGGAGAAGCTTAACAAAATAAAGGATAAACTCGCGTCATTAACTGAGTCACAAGTCGGCCTTGAGGATCGTGTTAATCGCACAGTGGTTGTGTCTCCGGTAACAGGGACTATACAAAAAATCCATACCAATACCATTGGAGGTGTTATCCAACCCGGAATGGATTTAGTCGAGATTGTTCCTAGCGAAGATACTTTGCTAATTGAAGCTAAAATCGCCCCACAAGATATCGCTTTTTTAAGACCTAATTTACCAACCATCGTTAAGTTTAGTGCCTATGAGTTTACTCGCTACGGTGGTTTAGATGGAGTTTTAGAGCACATAAGCGCTGATACGATTCAAGACGAAGAGGGTAACAGCTTTTACCAGATTAGAGTAAGAACAAAAGAGAAGAGTATTCGTTTAGGTAGTGAACAACTTCCGATCATCCCAGGTATGACTGCAACCGTTGATATCGTAACTGGTAAAAGAACCATTTTAGACTACATTCTCAAACCCATTATCCAGGCACAACAATCTGCCTTAAGAGAATAAGAGGAGCATTTATGAACTGGAAAGTTCAATTTTTTGTCGCTGCAAACTTATTGACAATAAACTCACAAGTCATGTCGCAATCTTTAGAGCAATCTGTCGCGACCACATTATCGACGAACCCAGATATTCGTAGCGCTTTCAATGAATTCAAGAGCCGTGTAGAAGCCTCCAATAGTGCAAGCGGTGCGTACCTGCCAAGTTTGGATGTTAATGCTGGCGTAGGTTATGAAGATATTGACCCTGCAAATAATGAACCCACTGAACTAACTAGAAAAGACGTTGCATTAACCTTTACCCAGCTTATTTGGGATGGAGCATCGACTTGGAATGATATTGATAGAACAACAGCTGAAGCTGAATCAATGCGTTATCAACTTCTGTCTGATGCTCAAAATATGGCTTTAGAAGTCATTGAAGTGTATATCAGTGCCATTAGGGCAGAAGATATTCTGGTGCTTTCAGAAAAAAACTTAACCATTCATAATCGTATTTTCTCCGATATACAAAAAAGAGCAAACTCAGGTATTGGCTCGACAGCCGATTTAGTACAAGTGAAGGCCCGACTTGCTCGTGCCAATACCAACCTATTAGCGGCGCAAAACAATCTTTACGATGTACATACCCAGTTTACTCGTGTAGTGGGACGACCGCCGAGTGAGTTGGTCCGACCTTTTGCCGACAGCTCTATGCTTCCGGAATCATTAGAAGATGCTGTCGATATGGCCTATCAGCAACACCCTATCGTCAAGGTGGCGAGTTCTGACATTGATGCTGCCAACTACCAATACAAACAAACAAAAGGAAACTACTACCCCTCTTTTAGCTTTGAGGCGAGTCAAACATGGAAGGACGATGCTGATGGTATCGAGGGAAGCAGTGATGAATTTTCAGCAATGATTCGCATGCGTTATAACCTCTTCAATGGTGGCTCAGATAGCGCAAACAGCGAACGAGCAGCTTATCAATTGAATAAATCAAAAGACCTCCGAGATCGAGCCTACCGTATGCTCGAAGAGGGCACACGTTTATCATGGAGTGCTTTAACACTCAATAATCAACAACGTACGTTCTTACAAGAGCACGTAGATGCGGCGAGTGAGACCGTCACTGCCTATGAAAAACAGTTCAAAATCGGTAAACGTACTCTGCTTGATCTTCTGAATACTGAAAATGAACTATTTGAAGCTCGCAAAGCCTTTGTAGAGGGGAACTACTCTTTAGAACTGGCTAAATATCGAGTTCTCAATGCCACAGGTGCTCTTCTGACCTCACTTCGAGTAGAGACCCCTCAAGAGTGGAACCAATCGCTTAACGGCTCAGGCAACAGTGAAGAGGTAAATTGATCATGAAAATATTGTTCGCGGTTATTAGCATGTTAATCATAACAGGCTGCTCCTCTTCAAGTGATACCAGTGACAATGCTTCGCAGCCGATGATACAAAGTGCAGATCTCACCGACTCTGATCATGATGGCGTCATCAACGCTCGTGATACTTGCGCAGAAACCCCAAAAGGTGCTGCAATTGATAATGATGGCTGTCCAACCATTATTAACAGGTCTGAATCGAAAAATGTGCATATCTTATTCCAAAATGACTCAGCAGAAATCGCACCTACTTTTCATTCCGAAGTTAGAAAAATGGCCGAGTTTATGAAGAGCTACCCTGACACAACACTGGTTCTTCAAGGATTTGCCAGTAAATCAGGCAAGTCCAAACACAACTTAAAGCTGTCACAACAACGGGCTGAAACAGCAAGGGAAGCATTAATATTTCAAGGTGTTGAGCCTCACAGAATCACAATTGTTGGCTATGGTGAAAACTTTTTAGAACAAGAAGGTGACTCAAAGGTAGCGGAAGCGATTAATCGGCGGGTATTAGGCACCGTCGTCGGTTATAAAGGCTCTATTCAAGATGAATGGACCATTTTTTCGACCCGCGAAGAGTAGAGTCTAGTTGATAAGTATTAAGTATTGGCTCTGCATTTTTCTTCTTTTGTCTGCCAGTTCTATCGCGCTGACCGACTCTGAACGAGAGTGGATTGATAGCGTCGCCTCTTTTTATGGTGAAAGAGCGGGCAAACGAGTCTCGGCATGGCGTGACATTATCAGCGACTCCAAATCACTGCCCGAAGCTAAGAAACTAGAGAATATTAATAATTTCTTCAATCAGCTCTATTTTGTCAACGATATCTCGTTATGGGGTAAAGAAGATTACTGGGCGACACCTTTGGAGTTTTTAGGCAGTAATGCCGGAGATTGCGAAGATTTTAGCATTGCGAAATATTTCTCATTGATCGAACTGGGCATTGATGACAAAAAATTACGATTGGTTTACGTTAAGGCTTTGGAGTTAAATCAGTTCCATATGGTGGTTGCCTACTATGAAACCCCCTCCTCAGAGCCAGTGTTACTCGACAACATTAAAGGCGAAATATTAATCGCCTCAAAACGTACAGATTTAAAACCAATTTACAGTTTTAACGGTAGCCAATTGTGGCTGATGAAAGAACGTGGAAAAGGTACGCTAGCAGGGAAATCAGCAAGGCTTGGGTTGTGGAACGATCTTCGTAGCCGAATTCAGATGGAAGCGTTCAATAAACCAATCAAAAATTATGATGAGTAAACGTGTATGACCTTATATAAACAGCTTATAACATGGATTTTAGCCGCTTTCATACTCCTGATCATTGCGGTCATTGCTATTCAATTTACCTTCACACGACAGTATCTCGAAGATCAACAACGCTCAGAAATTAATAATACCGTCAACGCCATGGGTTTGGCCCTCTCCCCCTACTTACAAGACAATGATAAAGTCGCAGTTGAGTCTGTCATTAATGCTTTATTTGATGGTGGATACTATCAAATGGTTCAGGTAAAAATGTTAAGCACTGGTGAATCGGTCATTCGCCAATACCCAACTAAAATCACAACTGTCCCCTCTTGGTTTACCAATCTTCATCTGTTTAAAACATTTACCGAGTCACGAATTTTAACCAGCGGTTGGCAACAAACAGCAGAAATCGTGGTCATTGCTCATCCCGGTTATGCCTATCAACAACTTTGGCAAGCTATATCCAACCTCTTCTGGGGGTTTATTACCGTTTTTATCTTCACTGCGCTGATGATTTCTGCGCTATTGAGTTATACCCTAAAACCACTACAAGCGATTAAGAAAAAAGCGGAAGAGGTCGCACAAAATAAATTCAGCACTCTGTTAAAAACGCCTACTACCCGCGATCTTATCCCACTTGTCAACGCAATGAATAAAATGTCGGCTCAAGTTGAAAAACACTTTGAACAACAAGCTCAAGAGGCAAATAGGCTAAGAAAGCAGGCTTATCAAGACCCTATTTCAGGGCTGGCTAACCGTGATTTTTTTATTGGACAGATCAAAAATTGGTTAGCGGAGTCTTCTACCGGAGGTATCGCCTTTTTCAAAGTAAATCAGATACAGTCTTTTTATGAGAATTCAGGGTATCAAGTCGGTGATCAAGCGGTATGCCAGCTTGCTAATAACTTCAAAGCGAAATTTGCAGAAAGTAACTTTACCATCGCTCGTATATCACAATGTGAATTTGCTTTATTAGCGCCTGAAGTAACAAAAGATGAACTGCTTTCTCTGGGTGAGCACGCGCTAAACAGTATTATTGACCTACAACCAGATCCCACAGCCATGTCTCCAATTGATGCTCAAATTGGCCTTGTTCATAACCATGGTGAGATTGATATCAGCACGCTGTTAACCTTAGCTGATAACGCGTTAGTTCAAGCCTCACTCAGCCCTAACAAGCCGATTGCTCTGTTATCTGAGAGTAACCGTGATGAAGTATTAGGTAAGCAGCAGTGGGTACAGTTAGTCATAGACTCTATTCGCGATGACAACCTTGTCTATAGGTTTCAAACGGTTTCAGATTCACAAGGTAATACAATTCACTGCGAAGTGTTTACCTCGATTGAGATAGACAATCACCGTTATTCGGCAAATCAATTCTTATCTGCCATTGAACACGCAGATGAAGGAGAAACATTTGATAAACACGTTATTGATACAATAATCAATAAATTGAACAACAACCAAGAATTACCGCCTATCGCTGTTAATTTAACCCACAGCAGTGTTATTAAACCTACTTTTTTACGCTGGTTAAATAGCCGATTAGATGCGAATAAACAGCTTCAACAACGAATTCAATTTGAAATTCCTGAAACTATCTTTGTTCACCACCCTGACAGCACTGCACTACTCTGCGACTCACTTCACCAACGCGGCGTTGCTTTTGGTGTAGACAACTACGGTCGATACTTCTCCTCACCTGAGTATTTAAGTGAATTTAGACCTCACTACGTAAAAATTGATTTTATCTATACCAACGAATTGGATAGTGAACATAACCGAAATGTTCTAGCCTCAATTTCTCGTGCAGCTCACAATCTTGATATCACAACCATTGCTACCCGTGTTGAAACCCAACAGCAGTTGACCAAACTGTCTGAGCATTTCGTAAATGGTTTCCAAGGTTTTATTTTTGAGCAAAAAGGGTCGTAGGATAGTTAATGAAAGATTCACTGTTACAGTCGCTTATTTACGTAAGCAGATATTATGGTTTGGCCAACTCTCCTGCCGCGTTACTATCAGGCTTGCCTCTTAGTGAAGGCAAACTCACTCAGTTTCTTCTACCACGCGCAGCGCAACGTGCTGGGCTAATTGCGCAACCACAGCAGCATACGCAGCTAAGCAAAATATCTGCCTTGGTCATGCCGGTCATTTTAATTCTAAAAGATGAGGAATCGTGTGTATTACTCAGTTTTGATGTAGATAATAATCGTGCAGAAGTTGTCATGCCAGATGGCGACAGTGTTCAGCAGTGGGTAGATTTAGAAGAGCTAAACCAATTATACACAGGTTCCATTTTCTATTTAAAAAGACAATTCTCGCACGATGACCGCTCCCCTGAGCTCATTAAATCAAACGACCATCACTGGTTTTGGGGCACAATTTGGCAGTCCAAAAGTATCTATAAAGATGTATTTATCGCTTCTATCCTTATTAATCTATTTGCCATTGCGACCCCGCTTTTTACCCGTTTAGTTTACGACAAAGTGGTGCCCAATTTAGCGTTTGATTCATTGTGGGTACTCTCCTCAGGTATTTTTGTCATCTTCATTTTTGATTTAATACTTAAACTTCTGCGCAGTTACTTTATTGATGTTGCAGGAAAGAAATCCGATATCTTAATGTCATCGCGAATTTTCTCTAAAGTAATGGGCATAAAAATGGATGCAAAACCCCCATCCGTTGGTGCTTTTGCTCGACATTTGCAAGATTTCGAATCGATAAGAGAATTCTTTACTTCTGCTACCATTTCGTCGCTTATCGATCTGCCCTATGCACTGCTATTTCTGTTTATTATCTACCTCATGGGTGGCCCGCTGGCTTATATACCTATTGTCGCTGTTTCTATATTAATAATTCATAGTCTATTAATTCAAAAACCATTACGTCGTTCTATTGAAGAGGGTTCACGACTCGCTTCACAAAAATACGCTAATTTAATCGAAAGCTTACACGGATTAGAAACAGTAAAAATGTTTGGCGCACAAAGTCAATTTCAATTCAAGTGGGAAGAAGCAGTTGCTCACATGTCAAACTGGAGCATTAAGACTCGTCGTTTAACCGATTCTGTTCAACATTCTGCAGGGGTTATTCAGCAAGCCAGTAGTGTTGCTATGATTATTCTTGGCGTTTATTTAATTGCTGATGGCGAACTGACCATGGGCGGATTGATAGCTTCCACCATGCTAAGTGGTCGTGCAATTGGCCCGTTGGTTCAACTAGCACTCCTTTCTACCCGTTATAATCAGGCAAAATCAGCGATGACTATCATTCAAAAAGTGATGGATATGCCAGATGAACAAGAACATGGAAAACGTTATATCCATCGCCCTATTCTATCTGGAAAAATTCAATTCAATGATGTCAGCTTCAGTTATCCTGACTGTGAACAACCCTCTGTTAAGAACATCACCTTCACCATCAACCCAGGTGAGAAAGTCGCTATTATTGGGCGTATTGGTGCTGGAAAGACAACAATTGAACGTTTATTGATGGGGCTGTATTCCCCTCAGTCAGGTTCGATATTACTTGATGACACTGATATCGCTCAGCTACATCATGAAGATGTTCGTCGTAACATAGGCTGCGTACCGCAAGATATTACGCTTTTTTACGGTACCGTACGTGAGAACATTACGTTAGGTCGGCCGCTAATGGATGATTTAGAGATTCTAGAAGCGGCCAACCGGGCTGGGGTGACCAACTTTACTCAAAAAAATCCAGCTGGTTTAGAGCGTCAAGTCGGTGAGTTTGGGCAGTTTCTTTCAGGAGGACAACGACAAGCGATTGCGATAGCTCGTGCGTTTATTGGGAAACCACCAATATTACTCATGGATGAACCAACCAGTAATATGGACAATCGTTCAGAAATGTTTATTAAACAGCAGCTTTCAAACTTGAATGAACATGAAACTCTTATCATGATCACCCATAAAACCAGCATGCTGGATATTGTTGACCGCATCATTGTGTTAGGAGATGGTGTGCTTCTAGCGGATGGTAGTAAAGACAAAGTCCTAGCAGGTCTAAAGTCAGGTTCAATTCAGGTGGTATAAGGGCATGATAACTTCATTAATAGAAAGAGAAGTTATTTTTTCCTCGTCGTTTAACCTGATACATCACGGTGTCTGCCTGTTCATATAGTGTATTAAAGTTTAGTGAAGCCGAATCGAACATACGGATACCAATACTAAAGCCTATAGACGCCTCACCATTTTCAAATATTAATGGTTTTTCAGCACGAGTTAATAATCGTCTGGCAAAATTAGATAAACATTCTTGATCGACATTAGTACAAAGAAGTACAAATTCATCCCCACCTAACCTAGCAATATCGGTTTGCTCTGGTGCCTCTTCTTTCATCCAGCTTGCCACTTGAATCAGTACATTATCTCCAACTTTATGTCCGTACTGGTCGTTTATTAATTTGAAATTATCAAGGTCAATAAATACAAATGCTGTCGACTGCGTTTCATTGTTTATTCGTAATTGTTCAAATCTATCCTCTAAGGCTGTTCTATTGAGTAGGTTTGTTAACGGATCTGTATTAGCCAATTGAGACAGTTCATGCTGATACCGCTTCTCTTGGCTAATGTCTATATGCGTACCCATCATTCTTAAAGGCTTGCATTCACTATCGAACTCAACCACTCTGCCACGATCTGATACCCAACTATGACTGCCATCTTTATGCAGCATTCTATGCACAGCCTGATAAGATTCACTTTCTCCTGCTAGGTGTGACGTAAAGGCGTTAATAACGTCCTCTTTATCTTCTGGATGTAATTTGCTCTTCCACACCTCAACCGTCGCTTCAAGTTCACTGGATTTGAAACCAAGCATCTTTCCCCAAGCCATATTGAAGATAGTCAACTTTCCTGATGGGATATGTTGCTCCCACAAACAGAGTCCTGTGCCGTCAAATGCAGCAGTTAGTTTCTCTTCCAATCGGAATTTATCTCTTTTTAACTGCTGATTTTCAAGTTCGAGTTCGATAACTCTGTGCTGCAGCTCTATTAGACTCTCTTCTTTACTTTTAATAACAACACTGCCCATGTGTTCTCTATCCTCTAATCCTTAATTTACACTGTAAATCGATATAACAAAGATTTACAGTGCAATTAACCTTCCGATTTACACTGTAAATTATGCAGAGCAAACTGCCTCAACTTTTGTTCAGCCTGTTTAGCACCAACAAGTTCATACTTTCTAATTACATCTTTCCACGGTTTTCGTTGTAACACTTTCTCTACCGCAAATAGAGTGGCTTCATCTATAGATACAACACAATGAGAGGATAGATAATATAGAAGCTCAACCTGAAGAGCAGGCACAGCACAATCATATCCAAGTGATTGTGAAATAAACCCGTCAATGAGGAATCTCTGTTGATGACAAATTTCGGTGTGATTGGCTGATTGGCGAATCAAAGAAATAACAACCTTTGCATCTACATCCCGGAACTGCTCGACCAATTGAATCGGTAAACAGAAATCAAAAGTAGCTACCGAAGGGGTTACCCAGTGGTCAGCACTCTTAGATATTGCTTTTATCACCATTAACGAATGAGTACCACTGGCCTTATCTCGACGGATGCCAAAACGAACGGCTTTAAATCCATTACGTTGCCAGAAATTAACTAGATCCGCCGTGGCACCAAAGCTAGTACCAAGATAATCTACGTCTCCTTGCTGGTAGAAGTGTTCAAGATAAGTAATAAAGTTGGAACCCAACATTTTATTTTGTAAGCTTGGATGAACAGCGATTCGCATTATTCGCGCACAGCTCTGTAAGGCCGCGTCAGGTTGATTCAGGTGTTGAGCGATAGAGACAGGCAGAAGATGTCCTACAGGGCGTCGCTGTCCCGATATGATGCTTTCTACCAGCTTAGAATCAAGACTTCCCTCTATAGAAATAATGCAACAACAGACCACTTGGTTCTTATGGAAACCAACAAACAGGTCTAAGCTTGAATCATTCAGAAGTTGAACCATATCATTGGGAGATGTTTGATAATGTGCATTAACCAGCAGTGCGAATACCTGATTGAACAGGGATCCGTTGGCTACTAACTCAGATTTATCAATACGGCAATACTCAACCTCTGTAATAAAATTTTCTATTTGATGATAATCAATAACGTCTAATTCTGCGCCAAACAAAAAACAGTCAAATAACCACGTCTCTAATGGATCATTCACATTCCAACGGACGGGTTTATGAATAGAGACCTTTTTCCAACCTGGTACCTTGACGTCCAATACTGAATCAAATTTAAGGGCAAAACCCCGTCCGGTACCTTCATATCCGTGGATAGTTGTTGAAAATACCATTCGATGATAGTGAGTGAGCAAGCTTTCGAGCATAGATAATGGAATGGCAGCGGCTTCATCAACAATTAACAAGTCACACTTCGGTCGCTGTTGTAACAATTCATCAGGGGCAATAAAGGTAACAGATGAGCCATTATTCGAGATAGATAGATGTTTAAATAGAGAGTCAACAGCACGTTTGTTTGGTGCAGTTACTAATACATTTAATGGGCGCTGATATGTTAGTTCAGAGATAGCGATACCAAGAGCTGCAGATTTTCCTCTTCCTCTATCTGCAGTTAGCACCAACGGCCTTTTACGATGACCTGTAACCACTTTCATTATCTGTTCGACGGCATGTTGTTGTTCGCTAGAAATACAACCAAATGAATATTCGTGAGTCACTTCTTGACGCAATTTTGACGGTTGCGATATTTCTGGTAGCCCCCTGCCTTGTTCGATCAAAACTAAGGAAGGCGAAACATGACGCATCCAGGTAGAAAACAATGATTTATCAAAGTAGATCTCTGGTGGAATAATTAAAAAGCAGAGACCACCGGCAATAACAGTTCCTGCTGCTGCGCTTAAGCTATTTGCATTAATAGAACAGTTGAAATCGTAAACTAAACCAGCACTTTCTTCACCCAGTATCAGGTTGCCTTTATTTGTCGCTAACGATAAGTAGTGTTCGTTATCTGAATCGCTTAACCAAATCACCTTACTGGTCTCAATATTCTCTGTTAAGTGCCACTGCTTAATTAAATCTGTGGCCCATCTTAGTTCACCGCATAAAGTGACACAATAACGATGTCTTGCACTGAGCGCCTGAGTTTGTAAAGTCGATAAATAGTTGATTTCACATTTCATTAATGGTCACCTTGGTAGCTATTGCAGCCAATCATACCATTAAAAAAACCGCACAGAGGCGGTCTTTTATTGGGTGATGATATACGAAAGAGTTAATTCATACGGCTCTGCAAGAACTGAAAAATATCATTCATTAACTTGTCGTCGACACCCTTTAATTTTAAATTCAATTTGTCGTTATTTCGGACGTAATTAGCTCGTCCTTTTACTAACTCAACATTATCACTTTCGGCTTTATTGTCTGTAGGTCTAAACGCTTCAACCCAAGATTCAATTAATTTAGAAACCTCTTTGGTAATACGAGTTACACCCTGAACATCACTTTTTTGCCAAATAAACCCTTCATCGTTCACACATTTATGCAGTAACTCTTGTTGTTGTTTAGCAGACAGTGAGCTATACAGTTTATGAAGTTTAACGATGGTTGGCCGCCCTAACTCACCTACGCTTGGATAAGCTTGTAACAATTCTAAAGGCAGTGTTGCCGCTTTTAAGGCTCCACTGACTAGTGCTTCACTACATTGGCACACTTCAGCCAGCTCTTTTTGATCACTGACGGTACCGTTTGTAAGCATTGATTGCATCTCTTTACCACGTTCATAAAGAGAAAGTGGTTTGTGAGCATTAGCAACGTCAGACAAGAACTTTGCGTGCTTTAAGTTGATATCTTTCGCCACGTATATTAAAAAGTCTTGCTTCGAAAGAATACAAGCCATACGGCGGCGGCTACCATCTAACACTTCAATAATTCCGTCGTCATTTAAGCGACCGACCGCTGGATACTGCTGACCTTTATCTTTTAAAGTCACTAAAATATCAGACAGCGCATGCTCATTTAAAAAAGACTGCTCTCGAGCATTATCAGCAAAAACTATGGTTTTATTTTCAATGTTTTGGTAAGGAATTTTTGTTAGCTCAAACGAAACCAAATCTTGCCCCGCAACAGAAAGTTCAATAATTTGAGTCTTATCTTTCGCTGCTTGTTGCGCCTCAACTGTCGTTCTAGCAAGGCGTTTGTTAGGTTTACCAAACAATTTAGCATTCAAATCTGAAGTTTTAATTGCCATGATATTTATCCCTGATTAAGTACAGCCCAGTGGCTGTGAAAAATTCGTTCTAGCTCTAGCGCACTCTTCTGAACAGCATCTTGAGCAGTTGCTAAGGTTTTCTTTCCACCTTCAAAGTCAGCTGCGGTAAGATCAAACACCGTGCTATAGGTATCAGCGCAAGTTTCGAACGCCCTACTTCTTGGGATCGTAGCCATCATCACCAGTTCGCCTAATAGATAGTTCATCTCAGTTAATACCGAAACCTGCTTTTTATTATCATCTTCAAACATAGTTGGCATTAAACGGACAAACTGTAAGCCATGCCAATCATCTGGAAACATCTCATAAACTGTAGGTAGATGTTGAAAGAAATTGACGGTAGATGACCAATCCAGACGTTTAGCTGCACATGGGATAATCAATGCATTTGATGCATACATGGCATTCCATACTAATGGATCAACATGTGGCCCCGTGTCTATCATGATAATATCGAAGTCATTTGAAATTTTATCAATCAATCTCTCTTTCAATAATTTAACAATATCAAGTGACTGATTTTCTGACAAATCTTGCCAAGCTTCAGCATTAAACATTGCATCTTCTGGAAAAGCTGAAATGGTTTTTAAATTCGGATACTGGGTTGGTAGTAATACATTTTTATGTAAAAAATCACTATCCACTTCAACATTTTCAGGCACATTATCTAACATAATATCAACGGCAGAATAGATGGTGTCATGCTCAGTAACAGATATCTGAGGATTCAAAAAAAGTCGCAGTGACCCTTGTGGATCAAGGTCAATCAGGCAAATTCTATAACGTTTTTCTAGGTTCAATGCCAAGCATGCAGCGACATGAACCACAGACATTGACTTACCTGTTCCACCTTTTTGATTTTGTACATTTACTACCCAAGGCTTATTATCCACATTTTTTTTCAACTGGTGGAATGCAGGCATTTTGGCTGCATCCATCAACATATGGGCTTCTTTGAGAGATATTGAGTAGTGATTTGCGTTGTTTTTAGTAAATTGATGACCATTTTTTTCTAGAGTTGAGATTGCATCATCAAGTTTTCTGCGTGTTAATCCAGAACGAGTTTCCATTAATGCTTTAGACATCGGTGGAAAATGTTCCTCTTTGCGCTCTTCAAGCACAATTTCAATTCGATCGGATTGTACTTGTTGTGTTTGAGAGGCTAATGCTTTCAAATTTTTAATTGTTTGTTCTCTATTCATGATAATCCCCATATCAAATCCATCGAGAAATTGTACAGCAAATCATATTAAAAACAATAAATAGCTGTATACATCATTAATTACTTTGTCTCAACAATAAAACTATCCGTTATTAATAAAGCTGTTATAAATGATTTTTATGACCCAAAAGACACTTTTATCATGCTGTAAACTACTCATGTAAACAGCTCAGATTCAAAGTGTTACCTTGTAACTTATCCGGGTGGGTAATTTACACTGTAAACCGGAACACTACAAACATTTGTATAAATTACGGTTGATGTATTTTTGATTACATTTCAGCCAAATAAATTGAACGATGGTAAGAAGAAGGATAGGGCAGGCAAGTATAATCACCGCTCCCTTGATCATGCTTTCGATCTATTAGAAGAATGATCAAGGAGGAATATCGATGTAAATTAGTACCATTTAGACGTTATGTTCCCTTGAACGATGATCATGGCGTATATTTGTGGAAGCATGAACAAACGAGTCTATATTACGCTCAATGCTCGATGAATAAAGGATCCTAACCTTTTACCTACTCATATTGATCGATAATAGCCAAGCAAAATACAGCTATCGTGCCCTGATCATGCTTTCGACAGAGAACATAACAGAGATATTTTGGTAAAAGCGACGCTTATAGTGACTATTTGATCCGTATGACACATTACAAAGACAGGAAACCATGTAAATAATGGTCAAAAAGACTCTTCATGATCATTGTTCCTGTTAAAACAGCCACAAAACAGACGACAAAAAATAAAATGCCACTCAATTGGGGATAATGCTGTGGATAAGCTGTGAAACCGTATTGATCATTGTTTCGATGCAATAGTGATCATGCGTTCATGTCGCTCTTGATCATGCTTCAAGATCTTTAATGATCATCTTTGCAGGCAGTGTATGATCATTGTTCATAAGATACCTTGATCATCGCTCCGAAAAGAGACTTTAATAAGTCGTATATAAACAAGCACTTACATGCAAAGAATTGACCGGATCATTAGATCATATTAATCATATTAATCAGTATTAATCAAAAGATCAGTTATTTAAAGATAATAAGTTTTTCTTTATTTCTTAAGAACTTTAGATTAATATTTACGGAAATAGGACGAATTTACGCTTGATGAGATATGGATAATAAAAATAAAACCGAATCCAAAGAGAAGATCCACATACCTTTTCCACGATCTCACAAGGACGGACATCTGTTCGAAATACACAACAACGTTGTTGATTGGGTCAATCAATATCAACATTTTAAAGGTGTTACCAAAAGTATATCAGAACTTCTCAATTTGATTTCGCTGCAAGGCTTCTCTAGCAAAGATGGTATGGTATCTACTACTGAAATCATTGATGCAACTGATGGACATATAACTCGAGCGGCTATCCAACAACGCTTACGAACAGCGGTAAATATTGGTTTATTTAAACAGTATCCTGTTAGATTTGACCAAGGTTTGGCTGGTAAAACCATGCTACATAAATTTGTTAACCCCTCACAACTTATCTCTGTCTTAGGGTCAACAAGCCTACGCTCAGAACAAAGTGAAGCACAAGATCGACAAAAAAGATCAAAAGCCCTAGCTCAAACAAAAGTAAACCATAGCCTATTGAATGAACATGGTTTAGGCACACCACCTTCAATGAGAGATGAAGCCGATCAGTTTGTTGTGTCACCAACGAACTGGGCAGGAATTATTGATCAAGCTTTAGCCCCACCTAGAACAAGAAAAAGTTACCAAAGATCGATGGTATCAATCTCAGGAACCAAAGCGGTCATTGAAACAAGATCATCGAAAAATATCATGACCGTTGATGATTTGATGACTCTGTTTGCACTGTTCACATTAACCGTTCAATACCATGACTATCATCAAGAAGATTATCAAATCCAAAATCGTGTGATGGCCAATAAAACACCAATATACATCACTGATATCCTTGCATTACGAGGAAAAAAAGACAGTGGCCCGGCAAGAGATTCGATTCGAGATAGTATTGATCGTATTGAATATACAGACTTTCAACTGCATGAGCTGACGGGCCGCTGGTTAAGTGAAAATATGCCAGAAGGTTTTAAAAGTGATCGTTTTCGATTTCTTGCTAGAACAATCACTGCATCAGATGAAGCACCACGCGAGGGTGATGATGGAGAGATAAAGATAAAACCTAATTTGTATATTTTAGTATGGGAACCTTCATTTTTTGATGAATTATTAACCAAAGATTACTTTTTTCTATTCCCTCCTGAGATTCTACGCCAACATACCTTGGTATTTCAGCTCTATACGTTCTTCAGAAGCCGCCTGTCGCGTCGAATGTCAGATTCAATGCTACTGAGTGAATTAAACCAGAAACTAGCTAGAAACATTGAATGGCGACGTTTTTCGATAGATTTAATTCGTGAGTTGAAAAAGTTATCTGAAAAAAAGGTCACAGAGACACTTTTTGCCGTTAATTTGTGGGGATACCACTTAACAGTACAGCAACTTGATACTGACAGTAAACATTCAGACTATCAGATAGATATCCGGTGTGATCCTGAAGAGGTAATTCGTAATTCTCGTGCTCGAACAACCAATGCTGGCAAGCGAAACATGGCACCAACACTGCCTAACCCACTACGTAATGAGATCATTCCAAGACAGAAAATTGATGAGCTCTCACAGATTATAGATGGTGAATTTGAACCGATTCAACGGAAAGAAAAATCGGGTAGCAGTCGCTTAGGTAGGCGCGTAAAACAACGCAAGCATTTGGTTGAGATCAACGCAGATGAATTAACCATTACGTTATCAAAATACACATCAGAAGAGGCACTTCAACGCAGTATAACCGCACTATCTGCAATGACCGGTCACCCTGTTGCTGCTATTTTGGATGAGTGTCGTGGTTTGATTGAGAAACTCGATTGGTTACGCGTCAGTGGTGAGCCGATGACCTACCAAATGTTGAGCAAAACAGTTGAACTGTATAACGATCAGAAGAGTGGTAAACACCTCTCCATTGAACGATTGATCTCTGGATTAGCAGTACGACGAAAGATTTGCAAACAAGTATTCGATGGGGATATTGATAATAATGTATTAAGAGTGATGGATGAAGTTGCTAGTGAGCACTAACTAACTAGTAACTAAACTCTTTCGAACGGCGAGCATGTTGCTCGCTGTTTTTTTATCTACTCCTTGATCATGTTTCCGATCCAGGTAGTTCAATTATTATGGAGGAAGCATGAGTATTGAATTTGTATTAGGTGGGGCTCGTTCTGGAAAAAGTAGCTATGCAGAGCAGTTAGCACAACAATCATCACTGCCAGTTACCTACATTGCTACCGCTACTGTTGAAGATGACGAAATGGCACAACGTATTGCTCATCATCAATCATCGCGTCCCGCTCATTGGAAAGTGATAGAGGAGCCGCTCTATCTTGCCTCTGTCATCAAACAACAGGCACAAAGAGGCCAATGCATCGTGGTTGATTGTTTAACTCTCTGGTTAACTAACTGCTTACTCAATGAAAATATCGACTGGCAGCAAGAAAAAGCGGATCTTCTCGATGTGCTTAATAAAGCTGAGGGGGTTGTGATTCTTGTCTCTAATGAAGTTGGGCAAGGGATTGTCCCTCTTGGCGAACTCACACGACAGTTTGTAGATGAAGCGGGCTGGTTACATCAACAAGTAGCCGCTAACAGCGATAGATTTGTTTTTGTCACCGCAGGTATTTCTCAAGTTTTAAAATCCCCTTCGTTAAATGATTAATGAGTACAACAATGCAGTTATCTACACAAGCACTTATGGTGCAAGGAACAACCTCAGATGCAGGGAAAAGCGTGTTGGTTGCGGGTCTTTGCCGTGTCTTGGCAAGAAATGGAATCAAAGTAGCACCATTTAAACCACAGAATATGGCACTAAACAGTGCTGTGACTGATGATGGTGGAGAGATAGGGCGCGCACAGGCTGTACAAGCATTTGCATGTGGTATTGAGCCGACAACAGATATGAATCCGGTATTGTTAAAACCAAATTCTGATATTGGTGCACAGGTGATCGTACATGGTAAAGCTAAGCAAGACATGGATGCGGTTGCCTACCATAATTATAAGCCCTTTTTACTGAATGATGTGATGCTCTCATTTCGTCGCTTGCAACAGCAGTTTTCAACCGTGGTGATTGAAGGGGCAGGCAGCCCGGCTGAGATTAATCTAAGAGAGCATGATATTGCTAATATGGGATTCGCTGAAGAGGCCGATATACCAGTAATCATAGTGGCTGATATTGATAGAGGAGGGGTTTTTGCGCACCTCTATGGCACCTTAGCGCTACTTTCTGCATCTGAGCAACAACGTGTAGTCGGTTTTGTTATTAATCGCTTCAGAGGTGATATAGCGCTTCTTGAACCTGGGTTGGAGTGGTTAGAGAAAAAAACAGGAAAACCTGTGATTGGGGTTATCCCCTATATTCACGGCCTAATGCTTGAAGCGGAAGATGCTATCAATATTCATCAAACTTTAGGGGATGGTGAAAAAATAAAAGTTGTCGTGCTAGTGTTACCAAGGATCAGTAACCACACTGACTTTGATCCGTTAAGAATGCACCCTAGTGTTGATCTTCAATTTATCCCTAAAGGTCAACCGTTGCCTCCAGCAGACTTGATCATCGTTCCGGGAAGTAAAAGTGTGCGAGCGGATCTGGCGTTTCTGCGATCTCAACATTGGGATCAACAAATTCAGCGTCATATTCGTCTCGGGGGTAAGGTTGTTGGGATCTGTGGGGGATATCAAATGCTTGGTACCTTGATCAGTGATCCGTACGGAGTTGAAGGAGAAGCGGGTGACTCATTAGGCTTGGGATATTTGAATATAGTTACAGAATTAAAACGCAGCAAGAAGTTGAAAAAGGTGCGCGGTGAACTGAGACTACCAAATATGGATCCTGTCCCTGTAGAGGGGTATGAGATTCATGCAGGAGAGAGTAAAGGAGTATTGGCCTCAGCTCCTCTATGGGTAGAAGGTGCTGCTGAAGGCTCGCTGGATGAAAATAATCAGATACTGGGCAGTTACTTACATGGAATTTTTGAATCTGAACAAGCGTGCTCAGCACTATTAACATGGGCTGGGTTGAATAATGTGGAGGCTGTTAATTTTGCCATGCTACGAGAAGAGGGGATCAATCAAATTGCTGATGCCATAGAGCAATCACTAGATTTGCAAAAGTTATGGCCGGATTTCAAGCTAAATTTGAGCAAAACATAATCTAAATCACATTTAGCGTAATATAAACGTCCATGATCATCTTTCCACTGTTTTCATTGGCACGATCAAACCTTTTACGTGATGAAACTCACAGCATTTACAGGTTACATTTAAAGATAAACCAGAGGTTATTCACTGTTGAATTTGACCTAAATCATAGTCGTATCAACCGCTACTTTCATTAATATCGATTGGATCACAAAGTGGTCATTTGATGCTTAACAGGACACTGAGGGTTTGCTAAAAAGGAGCCATCAAACGTGAGTGTCTTAGGAGGCCCCTATGTCCATCAACTCAATTGATCATGACGAAATTGCGGTAATTTCATCTCAATACGACATTGAAAAAGAACTATCATCTAAAAAGCTGCAAGATAAAGCGAATGCGCGGAGAAGAATCGAAGCGATAAAAGATATCAAAGAGAGCGGCTTAACACTAGATGAAGCAAGAGAAATAGGTTTAATCCATTGATCAATATAATAAACTAAAGCACATTTTGTGCCTTAGTTTTTTAATTTACACTGTAAACCGAGCGTTAATTCTGCTGTTTTTTCATCATGAAGTTTGCCAGTAACAACACTGATACTGGCAAAATTGAAACCAATAACATCCACTCCCACCCCTTTGAAAATAGAACAAAACCTGCACCTAGTGATCCCGAAGCTTGAAATGCAGTAATTGAAAAATCGTTAATAGCTTGCACTTTGAATCGCTCTCCTGCTCGATACGTTTGTGCCAATAAGGTCGTTCCGCAGATAAACATAAAATTCCAACCGATACCGAGAAGAACTAACGATAGCCAGTAGTTGTGTAGAGTATGGCCCATCAATCCCATTCCAATGCAGGTCAACATTATGAGACTGCCGATAGTGATAAGCCGATAAAGTCCAACATATCTAATTAAAACAGCGGTAAAAAGTGAAGGAAGATACATCGCGAGCACGTGACTCTGAATCACCCATTTAGCACTTTGAATATCGTGACCATGATGTTGCATAGCAAGGGGGGTTGCTGTCATGAGAAAGGCCATAACGGCATAAGCGGTAATGCCTGAAGCGAGTGCTAACCACAACATTTTTTGCCTAAAAATAGTGGTCAGTGGTCTTGAGATAACATTACTCTGTAGATCATTATTTATCTCAAGTGGTTTCATAAATGTCCACAACAGAGTCGCTCCGATAAGCTCAATGACAGCCAAAGCGATATACGCATTAGAGAATTCATTAGTAAATAGAGGTAAGTAATGGCCAATATTGAGCAGTTCAGGGCCGACAATAGCGGCGGAGATACCACCTAATAAGACCACACTGATGGCGCTAGGGTGTTGGTGATTGTGTTGGCAACTCTCAATGGCTGCAAATCGATATTGACCAACAAAAGAGAGCTGTGTACCCAGTAAAAAACAGCTAATTACATAACCAAAAAATGAACTTTGCTCAATACTATACCCTGCCAATAAAGCAAAGAATGCACTCAGTAGTGCAGCTAGGGTAAAGGCATGTTTACGACCAATGTGCTGTTGGATTTTTGCAGAGGGAAAGATAAAAGCAGAAACACCAACAATCAACGCGGTAACAGGGAGTGTGACCCATTCATTGTTATCAGTCAGCTGTGTCCCTATGATGCCACCAAGAAAAACGTTCATTGCTCCGACAGATAAAACAAAGGGTTGAATCAAGGCCAGTAGCCACACATTCCAAGGCAAAAAACGCGAAGAGGTAGAGGAGTTCATAATAATACCAATGAGAAACGGTCAAACATTGAAGCATAAATAAAGCACAATTAAAACGTCTTCAATATCGCACCTCGTCTTTGTATTTCAATTCATAGTTGTTATAGTTTCATCACTTAAAATCAATTGTAGAGTAACCCATGAATTTATCGTTATTACCAGCAGAGGAAAAAAATAGAATTGAATTGGACAAGCAAGCCGCTTATGCCGTTTGGCAGGTTAAAAATGGCAAGGCTGGTTATGAGTTGTTCTCGCTTGAGGCTGGTAAGCTCACTGTTGAAAATGAATGTGAGTTTTTTAAACAAAGTGTCGAAAAATACAAAAGAAAAATGGGTGTTCAGTAACTTTAGTTGATTTTAGATCAAATTTATTCAAACAAAGCGGGCAGTATCATCGGCAGTACTAGCCGAATCATCACTGAATTTGATAGAATCGCCCGCATAATGTTACATAGACAAAATAAGAGAGAATTCAGATGGGAAGAAAGTTTGAAGTGCGCAAAGCCTCAATGGCAAAAACCCAAGGCGCAAAAATTAAAGTCTTTTCTAGATATGGCAAAGAAATATATGTTTGTGCCAAAAATGGGGGAGTTGACCCCGATACTAACTTAGCACTTCGTCATCTCATCTCTAAAGCAAAGAAAGACAATGTACCTGTGCATGTTATCGATAAAGCGTTAGATAAAGCGACTGGCGGCGGCGGTGAAGATTATGTACCTGCCCGTTATGAAGGTTTTGGTCCTGGTGGCTGTACGGTTATTGTGGATTGCTTAACAGATAACGGCAACCGTCCCCTTTGTTCCGTGTTATAACAGCCGTTTGGATAAGTCTGCCAATCTAAACCAACCTGTTTAACTGGGACGGTGTAAAAGGCAGAATATCCATATATTGGAACATCTCAAATTTAACAACCAATAAGAGATATTAGTAAATGCACCAAACTCCTTCTCTACTGAGAAGTTTGGCGCATGCTAATTTAAAATACGGAGAAAGAAAGCATGAA
>JAESQY010000084.1 GCA_016764915.1 Aliivibrio sp.
AACGTGATAAAAAAGTGTCATTCAACTCTTAATATTTGCTCTCCGATCTCATTTTTAAAAACCCATCCCCCCTATATTCTGCCGCGTACTATTCATAGTGCAAATAATAAAAATATCATTAATAACATTTCGCTATTTTTAACTGGTTGAGGTATGAAACATGGCTAAGCTTCCCCCTATCCCATGGGAAACATCCATTCCAACACACAGAAAACTGACCATGAAGCGCGCTGGGATCATTATCGATCTTCGCCGCTGTATTGGGTGCCACAGTTGCAGTGTCTCTTGTAAAACCGAACACGATATTGCTTTAGGCGACTTTAGAAACCGCGTTCGTTACTTAGAGCATAAAGACAAAAACACCCTCTCTTTTTTGCCACAAATGTGCATGCACTGCCAAGATGCTCCCTGTATGAACGCCTGTGAAAGCCAAGCCATTATTAAGCTTGAAAACAGCAGCGTGGTTATCGACCAAGAAAAATGCATGGGTGATCAAACCTGTGTCAGCGCCTGCCCTTATGACGCCATCTATATCGACCGTCAAACTCAATTGGCAGACAAGTGTGACCTATGTACTCATAGAACCTCACTCGGCCAAGAACCAGCCTGTGTGAACTCCTGCCCTACTGGTGCACTGCTGTTTGGTGATTTAGACGACCCGCAAGACCCAGTTACTCAATTTTCAATGTCTCATAACGCCGTTCCTTTTAAAGCAAGCGAAGGAACCAAACCCAACGTGCTTTATGTCGGATTAGAAGCGTGGATGGAAGGTGCAAACACCGGCATTCAAATCTCGCCTCTCGATGATGAGATTATCTATGAGCAGCAACACAAAACAGGAGCTAACGCAGATGGAAAACAATAAATTCAATAGCCAAGCGGTTAGTCGTCGAGATTTTTTGAAAATGACCGCCGCGATCTCTATTGGGGTAAGCACCATGGCTTTCTCAACACCACTGTTTGCGAGTGTGAGCGGTAAACAATTTGAAGAAGATCTAAAAGCTCTGATTGCCAGTCGTAAAAAAGATTTCATCGACTACAGCCGTGCGAAAGCCACACCGACCATCTGCTTCGGTTGCACTACATCGTGTGGTGTGATTGGTTGGGTGCAGGATGGCAAGGTACGAAAAATTGAAGGGAACCCACTGGACCCAAATTCAAAAGGCAATATCTGCTCCAAAGCCAATGGCATGATCAGTTATACCTACTATCCAGAACGCTTACTTTACCCGATTAAACGTGTAGGTAAACGTGGAGAAGGAAAGTGGCGTCGCGTGCGTTGGGATGAAGCAATAAAAGAGGTCGGTGATAAATTGAAAACCTGCCGAGAATCAGGTCACCCAGAGCGTTTTATTTTCCATTACGGCCGAGACAAAACAAAGGGATTTACTAAGCGATTCACCAATGCATTTGGTACCCCAAACCGTCTGAATCGACGCTCAATTTGCAGTTCAAATCGCCGCGCACCGCTGATGAGTTACTTTGGTCGTGACTTTGAATGGGAAACCCAAGATCTTGAAAATACAAAGTACATCTTAAATTTCGGCTGTAACCCTATGGAAGCTTACCAAGGCGGCCTCTATATGATGCATCGGATACAAACGGCTCGGGTAGATCACGGGGCTAAAATGGTGAGCTTTGAAGTGCGTCCTTCCGCGACGGTAAGCTGCTCAGACGAATACTATTCAGTAATGCCAGGTTCTGATGGCGCGATTGGTTTTGCCATGGCCAATGTGATCATTGATGAAGCTTTGGTGAATACCGATTTTTGGCAGCGCTGGTCAAACGTATCCCTGCTAGAGATCAAGGAGCACATTAAACAGTGGACACCTGAATTTGCTGAAAAAGAGAGTGGCGTACCTGCTAATGAAATTCGTCGCATTGCTATTGAGTTTGCCAAAGCAGCACCTCACTGCACCACGATGACAGCGCGAGGTTCCGCCAAACATTACAACGGTTATCAAGCTGACCGAGGCTTAAGAATGCTCGATGTGTTGGTTGGTAATATCGGTCAAAAGGGCGGATTCTGTTTGAGTTCACTGCGTATGTGGGGAGGAGGAAAGTACGGTCAAGAAGGGCTGCCTTCCATCTCTCAACCGAAACCTAAGCCACCATCCCCAAAAGCCTTTTTACCCGGAACAGCCGCTTATGAAGACTTACCGGAAGAGATTAAAGAGAAAGTCAGCCGACTTGACCCTATGTGGCAGAAGAAATACCAAGGAGAATTGGCAACCCCCGCTGAATATCCATTAGCGTGGCACTGGTATGGCATGAAGGTTGGCCAGCTGGTTCAACACTATATCCGTGAAGGCCGTGCGAAAGTGGATGTCTATATGTCATTTACTTATGGCGCCGCTTACGGTTATCCAGAAGCGAATGTGTGTCGTGAAGTACTGCTGGATGAAAAATTGGTGCCCTACCATGTGGCAATTGACATCGCCTACAGTGAACACGCATCGTTAGCGGATATGATTCTACCTGAAGCTACCAGCCTTGAAAGATGGGACCCTCACTCCACTAACTGCTATGGCCTGATCCCTTATACAGGCCTTCGCCAACCTCTGATTAAACCTCGGGGTGAATCTCGAGAGATACAAATAATTTTCCGCGATTTAGCACGTCATATCGGAGGAGGCATGGAGCAGTACTTTGATTTTGACAATGTCGAAGATTTCTATAAAGAGTGGTACAAAGAGGTTTCCGCAAAACTGCCTAATGGCTGGGAAGAGTTCAAAAAGCGCGGTATCTGGCAAGACACAGAACGAGCGAAAGATTATGAACTGTTTGAAAGAGCAGTGCCTGATAAAGAGCTGATCGGAAGCCATGTCGATGAGAAAACCAACATCATCTACAACACGATCAAAGGTAAGAAGAGAGCCATTGGTATTATGATGCCTAATCGCGTTAGTGGAAAAATGATGGCAATAAGAGGTTTCCCGACCCCCACAAGGCTCATACAAGGAAAGACCCTATTTTTCCGTTGGCGGCGAAATCTGTTGGCTTACCCGAGGGGGATCCGAACGGAAATGCTCTGCCAACGTATTACTCCATTCCAGGTTTTGAAGATCTAGAGGAGAATGACATGATTTTAACCACTTTCAAATGGAATGTGCACACTCAAGGTCGTTCTGCGATGTGGAAATACAGCGCAGAGATCGTACATACCAACCCACTCTTTATTAGCCCTATCACGGCAAAAAAAATGGGGTTAACCTCAGGGGATGAAGTGGAAGTGACGGTCAAGCGTCCGAAAGGTCTCACCTACCGTGGTGGCATTGATGAGAATGTCAGTGTATTTAGAAACACCATCCGCGTTCTCAATGGTGTTCATGAGAGGGTGCTCTGTTTTGGTCACGGAGCTGGTCATTGGCAGCAAGGGTCAGTCTCAAAGGGAGAAAATCGTATCAGCATGCCTAAAGAGGGATTTGATGGCGAAAAATCACCACACCTTCATGATGAAATATGGTGGTCAAAAGAGCAAGGAGGCACAGGTAATGGCGTTCCTATGAACGATAACCTGCCTATTAACCCATCACCTCTAGTTGGTGGGCAGAACTGGTTTGATTCAATTTGTAAGGTGAGAAAAGTATGAACCAATCAATACCATTAGCACAACAGGGTGCCATATTTTCGTTGCTGGGCAGAGTGTTCATTAGTGAACTTGATATGAACACAATTCACACCTTGCAAGATCCCAATATTTGTCAGGTAATGGACAAGCTTCAACCAGGCTTCTCTAAGTATATCAATGAGACTCAGTGGGATGACGCAAGCATTAACCAGCTCGCTTCAGATTACTGCCACTTGTTTATTTTGCCGCAAAAAACAGGGCTATCACTGCAAGCAAATCACTGGCTGCTCAATGATGAAACGTTTGATATTGCAAAATTAGAGAGTGTGATTGAGAGTTTGAACATCGATCTTTCCAGCTTGAATATTGGTGAAGTTAATTTACCCAAAGATCACTTAAGTTTATTGCTCTATTTTATCAGTGCAGTTTTAGGCTCTCCAGATAACAACATCCAAGCTCTGGGTCATCAAATTGCCAACTTAGTGCTTATCCCTTGGGCGCTGCGATTTATTGACAAATTATCAGCAGCTGAGACTAACCCTCTCTATTTAGCCAGTGCTGATCTGCTGAGATTACAACTAAGTCATTTAGATATTGAAGGCGTAAAGTAATAGGAAAATAATCTAAAGGCGCTATTGATTAGCGCCTTTATTTTCAGCTAAAGAATCGTATCTAGCAACAAGTTGGTTTCTGTTCGTACAATCCCTTGAATCATACGAATTTCACTTAAAATAGCGTTGAGTAATGGCAGTGTTTCCGTCGTTATTACCGCAATTAAATCCCAATGCCCACTAGTATGGTGAATCGCCACCACTTCAGGGTATGCGTGCAAGCTCCCAATCACTTTTACTTCATTTTTTGCCTCAACCGAGATGTTCATAAACGATTTGATCGGATGAGTTTCCACTTCGGGTTTTATCTTGATCGAGTAACCTAAAATAATGCCCTCTTTTTCCAGTTTTGAAATTCTATTTTGTACTGTCGCTCTGGACACCTTGAGCTGTTTGGCAAGGCTTACGACGGGCGTTCTGGCGTTGGATCTTAGCAGTGATATTAGCTGCCTGTCCTTAGCATCGAGTTTATCTTGCATTTAATTATCAGCTCCATTAAACATATTGCTATATTTTCCTGACATTATGTAATAAATAGCTAATAAATTGTACATTTGATGGTCTAGTTGTTGGCTCCATCTCACTTTATTATTTCCCCGAGTAATGAAACCTCATAACTAATTAAAATTAACTATAAATGGAATGACTGATGACCTTATTTCTAGATGTAAATAACGTAGGCGAATTGATAAAAACGACCGGAACGGCGAATTTTATGAGTGGATTACTGGCCTATGTAGAATCTGACTTCTCTCGCTGGGAATCCTTTGATAAATCAGCGCGAACGGCTGCACACAGTGATGTTGGGGTTATCGAGTTAATGCCCGTGGCAGATGATAAAAATTATGGATTTAAATACGTCAACGGTCACCCTTCTAACCCAAGATTTGGGCTCTCTACCGTGATGGCATTTGGTGCATTAGCAGATGTATCAACAGGCTACCCTAGACTGCTTTCTGAATTAACACTGCTGACGGCTTTTAGAACCGCAGCAACCTCTGTCATGGCCGCCAAAGCGTTAGCTAACCCTGATTCAAAAGTAATGGGTATTATTGGTTGTGGTTCTCAGTGTGAATTCCAATGCATTGCCTTTCATACTCTATTAGGTATCGATGAGATAAGAATTTACGACATCGATAAACTGGCGATGAACAGGTTGAGAAACACTTAAAAGCGTTCCCTAAGCTAAAAGTGATCCAAGCTAAATCCGCAGCAGAGTGTACACACGATGCGGATATTATCACCACTGTAACTGCCGACAAAACCAAAGCAACCATCTTAACTCCCGATATGATCAAACCGGGCGTTCACATTAATGGTGTTGGCGGTGACTGCCCTGGAAAAACGGAACTTGATGTGGACGTTTTACTTCAAGGTAAGATCTTTATTGAGCATGAACCTCAAACACGAGTAGAGGGCGACATTCAGCAACTGGCTGCAGATCATCCTGTACACCCGCTTTGGCGTGTCGTTGCTGGATTAGACAAAGGCCGTGATTCACAAGAGCAAATCACCATTTTTGATTCTGTTGGTTTTGCACTAGAAGATCTCTCTGTTCTTCGTTATGCATACGACCTTGCGATCGAGTTAAAGTTAGGTTCAACCATCTCATTGGTTCCTTGGCTTGAAAACCCGAAAGACCTATTTGAACTTACCGTTAATCCCTATAACGCAGAAGCACACAAACAAGAGTTAACTTATTAATCGCTCTCAAGTGACAAGATAAACATAATAAGGGCACGTACACGTGCCCTTTTGCAACGTTAACCTAATAATTTATCTGTTAATAATCAAAACAACCGCCACAAATTGATCACATAGTCAACATTGACAAATTCCTCCGAAATTCCTTTTGAATAATAGTGGATTAAACACTTTGTTCTAACCAGAACTCAACGAATAACCTGTTCGGCTACTTTGCCATAGATGATCTTGCAATTGTTGATATTATTGTTAATACTAAGTTAACAAGTGCATCAGGATGCATTAACATCTGATTGCATAAGTTAATATCTGAGAGCGTTTATTTTGAGAGGTGATATTTGAAATCTATATCTTCAAAACTATTAATAATTCCACTTTTATTCAGCCTGGCAATGTTGGCTGTGAATTTTAATAATCGTTCAACATCAAATGAGGTCATGCAAAGTTTTAATTCTGTTTATGAGGATAGGGTTGTTCCGTTATCCAGTTTAAAAAAATCTCCGATTTGTACGCTGTTAATATCATTGATGCTGCAAATAAAATGCACGTTGGAATGATATCTTATCAAGATTTTAAGAACGGGGTTCAGAGCTCTTTAAGTGAAGCAAAAAGTATATTTGATTCATACATGGAGACCAAGCTTACCAAGAAAGAAGAAACACTTGCTTTAGATCTAGAAAGAAAAATTCATGCTTTACATTCTCAATTACCCATAATTATCAAAGAGTATGAATCTAAAAATATTGATGATTTTACTTTAATAAAAAAAATGTACCTTCTGATAGACGACTTAGGGGAAGATTTATCTCTCCTTATCGCACTCCAGTTAGATGAGGCGAAAATTGAACTTCAACACTCTGAAATAGCGCTAGATAAATCTAATACCTTGGGGTGGTTTTTCCTGATATTTTCAGCGTTGGCTCTGTCTTTTTTATCTGCATTTTTGGTTCGAAGAGAACTGAAAAATCTCCCCCTCTTGCTTCAATGGCTTAAAGAACTATCTAAGGGGCATCTTTATCAACTTCAAACAAAGGTAGCAAATAACGAACTGGACTTTATTGCTGATTCTTTGTCTGAATTATCTGAAAAATTATCTTTGGTTGCACTTGAGAGTCAAAATAAAATGCAGTCCCTCTCGGTAAAACAAGAAGAGATAGCGTCATCCATCGGCAGAAATAAAGTCAATTCTCTTGAAGAGATGTCTTCTGTAGAGCAGGTAGCTACTGCTGCCACAGAGCTGTCATCAACTGCAAATGATGTCGCTATAAATGCGGCTCGCGC
>JAESQY010000085.1 GCA_016764915.1 Aliivibrio sp.
ACTACTTCGCGCACTTGTTCAAAGTGCTGCCAATGCGATCACCGCAAGATGATCTCACCGATCTTATGCCGTGGAACTTGGTCATTGATGAGGCTGAATAAGGCCTCACTGCTTAATTGCACGCTTACGAACCTTTATCCAATGAATCACGTTGTTCCAAACGCACCTGCGCTTGATTAATCGCATACTCCACTTGTTGTGGCGCGACACCACCCAGTGCGTTACGTTTTTCAAGACAAGATTCAATAGTTAAAATTGCGTATACATCTTGTTCGATAACTTCGGAGAACTGTTTAAGCTCATCCAGTGATAACGCTTCTAATGCACACCCTTTATTGATCGCCCCGACCACAGCAACCCCAACAATATGGTGAGCCTCACGAAAAGGGATACCCTTAGCAACCAGATAATCAGCCAGTTCCGTCGAGTTCGCATAACCTTGCTGTGCAGCTTCAAGTGTACGTTCACCATTTACTTTGATGCCTTCAAAACAGAGTCCAGCCATCTCCATGCAGTCATTCCAGGTGTCTAACGCATCAAACAGACCCTCTTTGTCCTCTTGCATATCTTTGTTGTATGCCAGAGGCAAAGCTTTAACCGTCATCATCATACCAGCCATTGAAGCGTAAACTCGGCCACACTTACCACGGATCAACTCTAATGCATCCGGGTTTTTCTTTTGTGGCATCAGAGAAGAACCTGACGTCACCGTATCCGCTAACTCAATAAAGTTAGACTCACCAGAATTGTAGAAGATCATATCTTCAGCCAAGCGAGAAAGGTGCAACATTGAAATAGACGCAACAGAGAGCAGCTCCATCACATGATCACGATCTGAGACCGAATCTAAACTGTTTCTGGTTGCTCGGCTAAAGCCTAAGTTATGAGCCACTACTTCACGATCCATCGGATAAGCAGTTCCAGCCAGAGCGCCAGAGCCTAGTGGGCAAGTATCAAGACGTTTTATTGCATCTTCCATACGGGAGTAATCACGCTCAAACATCTCTACATAAGCCAAACACCAGTGAGCAAATGTCACGGGTTGGGCGCGCTGCAAATGAGTATAACCAGGAAGCACAGTGCCTTGATGAGCTTGAGCCACATTGACTAACTGCCCCAATAACGTATCAATCGTTAATAACAGTTGTTGACCCTGTTGACGACACCATAGCTTTAAATCGGTTGCTACTTGGTCATTACGTGAACGCCCTGTATGCAATTTTTTACCTAAATCGCCAACTTTACTGATTAACTGCAGCTCTACCCAACTATGAATATCCTCAGCGTCTGACAATAAAATTTGCTCAGGATCTTCCATTACCGCTAGCTTCAGTTCATTCAATGCTAACTCTAACTTCTGTTGCTCCTGTTCAGAGATAACATTGACGGTTAACAATGCTTTTGACCAGGCAATAGAACCTACGATGTCTTGCTCGGCCAGTCGGTAGTCAAAACGAAGTGAATCGTTAAACTGCTCAAACCTTGTGTCTGCTGCTTGACTGAACCGTCCGCCCCATAGTGCCATTGTGTTTCTCCTATTGCCGATTACTGCTGCTTTATTATTTAGTAAATACAATTAACTGTTTTTATGTTTATTCAATGTACGAATTCTACTTGAGAGTGAATAGAGACGAATGAAGCCACCAGCATGACTTTGATCATAAACGTCATCTTCGCCAAAAGTGGCAAACTCTTCACAATATAAACTGTTTGGTGAACGCTTCTGTACAACCGTCGCTTGACCTTTATACAATTTAATCACCACCTCTCCATTCACATCTTTGGCAAGCTCTGCAGATGCGGCAAGAATAGAATCACATAACGGTGTAAACCAACGACCATCATATACTAAATGAGAGGCTTTTAGACCCAACTCTTCACGGAATTCATACGCACTTTTATCCAGAACTAACTGCTCAACAGCACGTAACGCTTCCATCATAATAGCGCCGCCCGGAGTCTCATAACAGCCACGAGACTTCATACCAACTAAACGGTTTTCTACAATATCGATACGACCGACGCCATGTTTTGCGCCTTTTTCGTTAAGATAAACTAAGGCATTATAAGGCGTCATAGTTTCGCCATTAACCGCAACAACTTCGCCATTCTCAACGTGTAATGTCACCAGCTCTGACTCATTTGGCGCTTGTTCTGGATCAACGGTCCATACCCAGCAATCTTCATCTGGTTGGTTCCAGGTATTTTCTAGCACGCCACCTTCCGTTGAAATATGCCACGCATTGGCATCACGAGAATAAATCTTAGTTAAAGAGGCAGTACAAGGGATATTTCTCTCTGCTAAATAATCTAAACACTCTTCACGGCTAACCAGGTCCCACTCACGCCATGGCGCAATCACATGCAATTCAGGGGCAAGGGCGGCAAACGCACCTTCAAAGCGCACTTGGTCATTACCTTTACCTGTACAACCATGACACAGCGCATCAGCGCCAACTTCCAGTGCACATTCAACCTGAGCTTTAGCAATGATAGGGCGAGCCATTGAGGTACCAAGTAGGTATTTCCCTTCATAAAGCGCGCCAGTTTTCAAGGTAGGATAGATATAATCAGCCACCATCTCCTCTTTTAGATCAGCGATGAAACACGATGACGCACCGGAGGCAATCGCTTTTGCTTCAATCCCCTCTAACTCTTCTTCTCCTTGCCCAACATCGGCAACAAAGGCCACTACTTCACAGTGGTAGTTCTCTTTCAGCCACGGAATGATCACTGAAGTATCTAGACCGCCGGAATAGGCCACTACTACTTTTTTAACGTCAATTTTTCTCATTTTATTTCTCCTTGGTCCACTCAGACGGTCAATCCGTGAGGGTTTTTACTCTTTTAATTGTTTATTTACACTTTCCCGTCTTAATGACTAAGGTAAAAATTGGGTTCCGATACTTTTTCCATCAAACAACTCAGCCAGATTTTCTGGGTATCGCCAAGTGGCAACTTCGATAGGGCGACCGAGTGATTGAGCAGCGTCAACAGCCGCTCTCACTTTTACTATCATTCCATCAGTGATCACTTTTCCTGCAATGAGCGCTTCAGATTGGCTGCCATCTAAACTAGACAACAATTTACCTTTGCCATCTAATACACCGCTAACATCAGAAAGAAGCACTAAATCCGCCTTCAATGCTGCAGCCACAGCTACAGCCGCTTGATCAGCATTCACATTCATCATTTGACCTGCCGAAGTGATACCGATAGAACTGATAATTGGCACTACACCTGTCGCTAAAATTGCATTTAATAATGTCGCATCTCCAGCCGTAGCACGACCAACCGCTCCCAATTCAGGGTCCAGCTCCGTCACTTGACAAAGTCCACCATCAGCAAGGCTTAAACCCACAGCATTCACATCACTTTTAATCGCTTCCGCTTGCAGTAATTTATTGGCCGTTCCCGCCAACGCGCCTACAATATATGGAATCTGATCATATGGAGTTACACGTAAACCCTCTTTTTTAATGGTCTTAAGCTGCATTTTTTGCATCAATTGATCCACTAAATAGCCACCGCCATGAACAATAACAAGCGCTCGCTGCGAAGATTTCTGGTATTGATTGATGGCAACAAACACTTTGCTCAACGTCTCAGTTGAAGAGAGCGCGGCGCCACCTAATTTTATTACTAATGGTATCTGACTCATTTCACTATCCTTCTCTTAAACCAACGCCGTTAACACTGGAAAACCATAACGAATATTTATGCATTGCATCGCCTGACTCGATGCCCCTTTTAATAAGTTGTCGATTGCAGAGACAATAATCAGATGTTCACCTTGTACTTTCCAACCCAAATCACAATAAGGTGTCAGTGCAACATGTTGAATTGAAGGCATCGTATCGGCCAGAAGACGAACCGCTGGTTGGTGCTGGTAACTGTTTGAAAACGCCTCATCAACCTGTTGTTGAGTAACCCCTTTCGCCAACTTAGCGGTAATAGTGGCTAAAATTCCACGCTTAAAGTTACCAAGATGCGGAGTGAAAATTACGTCACAGCCTAGGTGGGCAGCAATTTCTGGCTGGTGGCGATGGGAAAACACACCGTAAGGTTGTAAGCTCACTTCACAAAAGCTACTGGTAAGTGACGCTTTCCGACCCGCCCCTGTTGCACCGCTGGTGGCATTAATCACTGGCCATTGTGTTAAATCGAGCAGTTGTTTTTCAATCAGTGGTTTTAACGCCAATTGCGACGCGGTAGGGTAACAACCCGGTACTGCGATCAATTGTGCGGTCGCTATCGACTCATGATTCCACTCAGCGAGTCCATACACCGCATTATCTAACCATTTCTGGTGCTGGTGTTCAAAACCGTAGAAATCTTGATAAAAATTCTCTTTCTGAACTCTAAATGCACCGGACAGATCAAACACTACGCAGTCATTTTCAAGAAACAGTGTCGCAATGTCATGACTCACTTCATGGGCCGTTGCTAGCAAAATGATGTCACTCTCTTTTGCAATTTTATTCATATCCAGCAAAGGCAATAACGGGCTGTCAATCACGCCCTTTAAGCGGCCATGTAATTCACTAATTGGCTTATGAGCATCTAGGCTATTGGCTGAGACATAGAGTCCTGACAAGGTCAGTTTGGGGTGCTTATTAACTAAAACCGCAAGTTCTGCTCCGGTGTAGCCACTGGCACCGATAATGGTGGTATTCAACATAGTATTTCCGTATTGTTTGCTTGATAGTGTGTCTTGGAGGTGCTGGCAATTATAATTAATTACTGGCGGTAAAACGTGCAGAAGGCTGCACCAAACGGTATTAGACTTGGCGTCGTCGGAGGGTATCTTGTAGTAGCAGATTCGTTTGGTTCATTAACTGGTAATCCTTGGCTAAACTCTCAATGATTGACATCCGAATCAATCAAAAAATAAATTAGATTTTTATGCATTTTTTGTGCGTTAATATGTGTTTTACAGCGTTATTGAATTCCTGTCAACAGTGGATGTGTGATTAAATGAAAATTCCAGATTTTATCGATATATACCAAGGATTAATTTCCACCTCTTCAATCAGCTCTTCTGATGCGAAGTGGGATCAAAGCAATGAGCCCGTCATCTCCATTTTAGCCCAGTGGTTTACTGATCTTGGTTTTGAAGTAGAGATTGAACAGGTCGCCAGTGGTAAACAGAATTTACTGGCGAAAAAAGGGATCGGCGAAGGAGGGTTACTGCTTGCAGGCCATACTGACACTGTTCCTTTTGATGAGGGACGATGGAACTTTGAACCGCACAAAATCACCGAAGACAACAACCGATTCTATGGTTTAGGAACCGCTGACATGAAAGGTTCTTTTGCCTTTATTCTTGAATCGGTAAAAAATAGTGAATGGAGCAAGCAGAAAAAACCACTCTATATCTTAGCCACCTGTGACGAAGAGACCAGCATGCTTGGCGCGAGACACTTCACTGACAATACGGTTATTCAACCTGACTACTGTATTATCGGAGAGCCAACCAGCCTCGTTCCAATTCGTGGTCATAAAGGTCACGTAGCAAACTCGGTTCGTATCACGGGAAAATCAGGACACTCCTCTGATCCGGCTCGTGGTATCAATGCATTAGAGATAATGAATCAAGTGATGTTTGCGCTGATTGGCCTAAAAGACAAACTGGTTAAAGAGTACCACCACCCAGGTTTTAGTATTCCATCCCCAACCTTGAATTTGGGCCATATCCATGGAGGCGACAGTGCCAATCGAATCTGCGGCTGTTGTGAGTTGCATTATGATGTTCGCCCACTGCCTGGTATTAGCTTAGATGGCCTTGATAATATGCTAAGAGGCGCACTCAAAGAGATAGATGACCAATGGCCCGGTTGCATTGAAATAACCCCTCTTCATACACCCATCCCGGGGTATGAGTGTAATAGCGACAGTCCTATCATTTCAGGCGTTGAGGAGATATGTCAGCAAAAATCTGAAACCGTCAATTACTGTACTGAAGCGCCTTTTTTACAACAGTTATGCCCCACCCTAGTGCTCGGTCCGGGATCGATTGAACAAGCACATCAACCGGATGAATTCCTCGCTTTTGAGTTCATTGACCCCACTATCAAAATCCTTAATAAACTGGTTTATAAATATTGTTTTTAGATCTTCCCTTACTAAAAGCGAATCTACTGCCACCTCCAGCACCGAAACACTCTTGGTGTGAATTGATGAACACTATTTCAGATGTATCATGCAAAGCTTACCGAGATGTAGTTCAAGGTGAGAAAGATTTTGTTCCCTACTTTCGCGCTGCTACCCCAGAGTTGGAACTTGGGAAATTACCGTTAGGATCTCGACCAGCCAAAAGAGATCCAAATGGTGGTGTTGAAAGCCTTAGAGCCATTCCTTGGATCTTCTCATGGAGTCAAAATAGATTATTATTACCCGCTTGGTTAGGTGCTGGTGAAGGGATACAGCACGCTGTTGATAACGGTCATCAGCAAGAACTAGAAGAGATGTGTCGCACATGGCCATTCTTTTCCACACGTTTAGGCATGCTTGAAATGGTATATGCTAAAACGAATGCCTCTATTTCTGAATATTATGATCAACGACTCACTGACCCCTCTTTATGGCCACTTGGCAATCGGTTAAGAGAGCAATTAAATAAAGATATTGCATCCGTATTAAAGGTAGGAAATACCGACCACCTAATGGAAAGTAATCCATGGGGGAAAGAGGCAATTCGCCTACGCAATATATATGTCGAGCCACTAAATATGCTACAAGCTGAGCTGCTATATCGTACTCGCCAGCACTCAAATAACGCTCAAACTCTTGAAGAAGCACTGATGGTCACGATTGCAGGAATCGCTACTGGCATGCGAAATACCGGATAACAACAGAATAAAATTTTGCCTTAATCAAAAAAAGCCCCTCTAACAGGGGCTTTTTAATTTATAAAGTGGCATTATTGAGCTTTTTATCAATTTTAGCTCCATATAGTGATCCCTATTCTACCTAATGCGCAAGAGTTGATATAAGCTTCAATAGCAGACATTTGATAAATAATAATTAAATTTAATTGCTTTGTCTGAATCTATAATAAATAATAAAGCACGCACAATATGAACTTAAAGCTTTTTTTGTTACTTATTGATGCTGTGACAACTATATAAAAAAACTATATTTCCGTATTTGACGTTCAACATCAAAATAATGAAGTCCTTTATTTTGACTGAAGTGACGAAGAGCACAAGGACGCGCGGGGAAACATTTTTACTTAAAGGGATAGAGAACATGTCACTACCACATGTAATTTTAACAGTGTTAAGCACTAAAAATGCCACTGGATATGATATAACTAAAGAGTTTTCCCAAAGCATTGGCTACTTTTGGAAAGCAAGTCACCAACAGGTTTACCGTGAATTAAATAAAATGGCCTCCAACGAGCTGGTCACTTGCGTTTTAATTCCGCAACAAGGAAAACCTGACCGAAAAGTGTATTCCATTACCGAAGCAGGTAAAGAGAGCTTATTTCAATGGTTCCAAGAGCCAACCTTTCATTCAACCATCCGCGATGAATTCACAGCAAAACTGTTGGTTTGCGAGATTTATAATTCAGAACCCATGCAACTACAGTTAGCTTTGCTGATTGATGAGTCGAAGTTATTATTAAATAACTATAGAAATGTTGAAGAGACTCATTTTTCATCGCCATCGCTATTGAATCGACAAGCACGTTTAGAGCGATTAACTCTGCGCCGAAATATAATTGAACGACAGGGTTGGATTGTATGGGCAGAAGAGGTAATGAACGAGTTAAAACACCTTGACTCGCCAACTGCCATTGCCGTTTAAGATTAAGATTAAACAAAAACAAAAGCCGTGAGTATTATTTCACGGCTTTTTAGTATTAGAAATTTAGATATTTATTGCTGAGGCCTAACGCCAAGTGTATGACACATTGCATAAGTCATCTCTGCGCGATTTAGCGTATAAAAATGAAAATCCTTCACGCCTTCACGGCTCAACACTCGAATCATATCGATAGCTTGACTCGCTCCAACCATCTGTCTTGTAATAGGATCATCATCTAACCCTTCAAACTGCTTAGCCATCCAGCCGGGAACTTTTACATTGGTCATTTTTGCAAATCGATTGGCTTGTTGAAAATTCGAAACAGGAAGAATGCCAGGAATAATCTCTACATCAATACCAGCAGCAACACAGCGATCTCGAAACCTTAGGTAGCTCTCAACATCAAAGAAAAACTGGGTAATCGCACGGTTCGCACCCGCATCAACTTTACGCTTAAGGTTAAGCAAATCAGACTGAGCACTTTTGGCTTCTGGGTGTACCTCTGGATAAGCAGCGACCGAAATATCAAAATCCGCCTCTTTTTTTAATAGCTCTACCAAATCGGTCGCATACATTTCAGGTTTGCCACTGTTTGGCGGTAAATCACCACGAAGTGCAACAATATTGCGTATACCGCTGTTCCAGTAATCCTTTGCTATCGACTTTAGTTCATCTCTTGATGCATCAATACAGGTTAAGTGTGGCGCTGCAACTAGACCGGTTTGGTCTTTTATCTCTTTAATGATCGAGTGAGTACGATCGCGCTCCCCTGAGTTGGCACCGTAGGTCACCGATACAAATTTTGGCTTGAGTGATTTAAGTCGGTGAATTGAACTCCACAGTGTCTCTTCCATTTTTTCTGAACTAGGGGGGAAAAATTCAAATGACACATTGATGTTGTCGCCTAACTCTGCAATGTTTTGATTAAGCGAATCGAGATGACTCGCGTGTGAAAATGCCATATTTAACTCCCGTCCAGTGGAAATTACCACAATAAAAATGTATTCAAAAAAGATAACTGGAGTAAACATACGTATAGACGTCTAAACCGCTACATGTCTACAGAGTGTCTTTTATAAAGATTATTGTCAAGTTTATAAACATGAATATTATTCAACTTAAAAGTCAATAATATTCATTAGGTCAGAAAAGAGGGCATTCCATTTATAAAATATAACTGGGATCAGTAGAAATGAAAAAGCAGAGCACTAGGCTCTGCTTTTCTTTATGCAGTAAATAGAGTTTTGTGTGTTGAGTTAAAGCAGGCTCGCCAGTCGATTAAGATCGGACTGCAGAGCCCCTGCTGTGACTTCTTTACCGGCACCTGGACCTTGAATAACCAACGGGTTATCTCGGTACCAACGGCTTTCAATTGCAAAAATATTATCGCAAGGCAGTAAGTTAGCCAGAGGATGCTCTTCGGAAAGCGCTTCAATGCCAACACTTGCTTTGCCCTCTTTAGATAAACGCGCCACATAACGCAGCACTTTATCGTCTCTCTTAGCACGCTCTAAGCGTTCACATAGAATCTCATTCAACACATCACCCTGCTCCAAGAACTCATCCAAAGAGACATTAAGCAGTGAGTCTGGCACTAAAGATTCTACTTTTACTTGTTCAGGTTCAATCTTGAACCCTGATTCACGAGCCAAAATAACCAGCTTTCGCATCACATCAGAACCATCCAAGTCGGATCGTGGATCCGGCTCTGTTAGCCCTTGCTGCCAAGCCATATCGATCAAATGAGTAAAAGGAACTTGACCATCAAACTGTTGAAATAGCCATGACAAGGTGCCTGAAAAAATACCTGAAAGTGCAATAATCGTATCACCACTTTCACGCAGGTCTCTCACCGTATGGTTGATCGGCAACCCCGCCCCTACCGTTGCGTTATACAACCAGTGCCGTCCAGTTTTAGCAAAGGCGTCTTGGACCTTATAATACTCATGACTAGACGCAGAACCTGCCACTTTATTGGCAGAAATAACATGAAGGCCATATTCTGCAAACTTTGCGTATTGTGCGGAAATCTCAGCACTTGCTGTAACATCCAACAGTACAACCTCATCGTACTCTTGCTGATGATAGAGCTGATCAAGCCACTCTCCCGAATGATGCTCAATGGCCTCATCTTTAAAATCTGTCAGTGCTTGGCTCGGGTTAATTCCGCCCATATTGAGCCAGTATTGATCACTCGATACCACTGCAATTAATGCAAACTGCATCCCTTGTCGTTTTTCAAGCTCCGCACGCTCTTTTTCGAAAAGGCGAAGCCAACTGCTGCCAATGTTTCCTTTACCACACAATACAACGCCAACTCTTTTTTGTGCTTGAAATAGGTTGCTATGGATGGCAGTAACCAAATTGGCGGTATTGGTCTTTCGTAAAATAGCCACCAAGCTCAAGCCTGATTCCGATTCGCACACAAACTCAGTCGGTTTATTTTTCAGTTGATGATAAAAACCGTGACTGTGGATTGGATTACTGACCACACCAGCTCCCACAGCAGCAACCATTGAGTAACCCTCTTTGAGTTTGATCTCGGCTTCTATTGCGGCATCTTGTAACACATTCAGCGCTTCATTGACGATTTCTGCGGTATACGCGAGCACCAATCGGTCTTGATCAGCTTGTGACTCCAACGCCAAAGGCTGTAACTGCTCACGTGCTAATATTCTGATCACTTCCGCTTGAACACGTTCAAAGTCGTGGCTATGACTTAAATTAAGCTGAATAATGAACACATCATCTAACGACGTGACAATTTTAGCACCTCGACCAGTGGCCAATACACGCTCAATACGAGTGGAGCCCGCTTCCGGTTGATAGCTACAACGTAAGTTAAGATCAATGGAGCTTTGCGCGACAGGCTGTAGTGTTCGGCTGTGCAGTACTGGTGCGGCTAATCGAGCGAGCTCACTGGCTTCATCTAAACGAAGTAGAGGAAGCAGGCATGCATCAGATACTTTACGTGGATCAGCGCTATAAACACCGGCTACATCACTCCAAATAGTCACACGGCTCACTTCAGCCAAGGCACCAATTACCGTCGCAGAGTAATCGGAACCATTACGACCAAGTAGTATCGTTTCACCCTTAACATCACGAGCCATAAAACCGGTAATCACAATACGACGGTTACTGTGCTGAGTTAACGCTTCTTGGAGCAATGGCCACGAACGAGAGTGTTCCACTTCTGGTTGTGCTGCTCGCTCTGCCCGTAAGAAAAGACGAGAGTCCATAGCAACAGCTTGCATATCAGAGTGATTTAATAGGGCGGCCAATAATCGAGAAGACCAAATTTCACCGTGTCCGAGCGCATCTGATTTTTCAGATTCTGTTAATGGCACAGTAAACTTATTTAACTCTGTCATCTCTTGAGCAAGAGACTCTAACAGTGGCGCAGCAAGTAATGCGGGTAATAAATCTTCGATTAACGAACTCTGGTACTGCTTGAGTGATTGCAAACACTCATGGGCAAGGCGGCCATCTTTATCTAAATAAGCTAACCACTCCAAAATTCGATTGGTGGTATTACCGGCAGCGGATACGACAATCAAATCATTAGGACCGGAGTACTCTTTTAATATGTTACATACTCTGCGATAACACTCAGGGTTCGCTAAGCTGCTACCGCCAAATTTGTGCAGTTGCTTCTGACCAGATGTTATTAAATTATTGTCTAAAATGGAGCTTGGCATTTAAACGACCTCTACCGCTTTGGCAAACGCTTGTTCAATATCGTCAATCAAATCTCGACTATCTTCGATTCCGACTGACAGACGTAATAAAGTTGGGTTTAACCCCGCTTGAGCTTGAGCCTCATCGGACATCGCTCTATGTGTCATACTACCCGGGTGTGCAATCAGGCTCTCTACCCCTCCTAATGACTCTGCTAATGAGAAGAGCTGGAGCGCTGAAATAAATACTTTTAACTGTTCTAGGCTACCGTTTAACTCAAAACTTAACATCGCACCAAAGCCCGATTGTTGACGCTTTGCTATCTCATGCCCTGGGTGCTCAGGCAAACTTGGATGGTAAATAGTACCCACTAAAGATTGCTTTTTTAAGCACTCAAGAATTCTGATGGCGTTCTCTTCATGCACTCTCATTCGGGCACTCAAAGTACGAATACCTCGCAACGTTAAGTAACTATCAAATGCAGTGCCTGTCGCACCAATGCAGTTCCCCCACCAAGCAAGATCAGTCGCATCGGCTTCATCTTTAGCGATAATCACGCCGCCAACAACATCAGAGTGACCATTAATGTACTTTGTGGTTGAATGAATCACAAAATCGGCACCCAGTGTTAATGGCTGCTGTAATACCGGTGAGAGAAAGGTGTTATCTACGGCTACCAGTACACCTACTTGTTTGGCTTGTTGACAAATCTCGGCAATATCAACCACCCGTAATAACGGATTCGACGGTGTTTCAAGCAGGATTAACTTAGGTTTTAGTGCCAACGCATCTTTTAAAGCAATAGAGTCAGACTGGTCGATAAAAAGTGTGTTGAAGTCCCCTTTTTTTGCTCGCGAATCAAAAAGACGATAGGTACCACCATAACAGTCATGCGGAGCAACAATCAGATCGTCAGGGCCGAGTTTCGCCGATAGCAGCAAATTAAGTGCGGCCATACCACAGTTGGTCACCACTGCTCCCGCACCAGATTCTAACTGAGCAAGCGCATTTTCAAGTTGTGTCCGGGTTGGATTTCCACTGCGGGCATAGTCATACTCTGGCACATCTCCAAACTCAGGAAAGCTATAATTAGTTGAAAGATAAATGGGTGGAACCACAGCGTTATGTTGTGAATCTGATTCGATGCCAGTACGAACTGAAATCGTTGCGGTTTTCCTATTACGCATAACTATCCTTTCCCTATAATGCTAAAATACCAGCGACCATATCGATAATAGATAGGCAGACTTGGTACTATTCTAAACCCAGAGATATAAGACGTCAATACCTCTGGACGTCTACATGTCTTTGCATATAGCGGTAAATCCCGCTAAAATCGCTTTAATTTTGTTGTATAACCCCTTACCCTACTAAGCGGTTATCTTTCATCCACAATATAAGACCAAGTAAAGGTAGAAAATGGCAGATTGGAATGGCGAATACTTAAGCCCTTACGCCGAACACGGTAAAAAAAGTGAGCAAGTAAAAAAAATAACAGTATCTATCCCAATGAAGGTATTAAAAATACTTACCGATGAGCGTACTCGTCGCCAAGTAAATAATATTCGTCATGCCACCAACAGCGAACTGTTATGCGAGGCTTTTCTGCACGCTTATACTGGCCAGCCTTTACCCACAGACGATGATTTGAGAAAAGATCGTCCTGATGAGATTCCAACAGAGGCTAAATCAATTATGACAGCTATGGGAATCGAAATAGAAGATTTTAACAACGAAGATTGATGCTCGTCTCGTTATAACAATTTTTTACACATCAAAAATTAAAAGCCCCAATTTCTATGATAGAAATTGGGGCTTATTTATACAAAATAACAATTATTCTAAGTAGTTCTCAGGCATATCAATTCGAGCAACACCTGAATCAACAGCAGCTTGTGCAACGGCTTTTGCGACTCTCGGCAATAAACGTGGGTCCATTGGCTTTGGAATGATGTATTCAATACCAAATTCTAACACGCTATTTCCAGATGCATCCAAGACTTCTTGTGGCACAGGTTCTTTCGCCAGCTCACGTATGGCATGCACAGCAGCTAACTTCATCTCATCATTAATCACACTCGCACGTACGTCTAATGCACCGCGGAATATGAATGGAAAACAGAGTACATTATTCACTTGGTTAGGATAATCTGAACGCCCCGTACCCATGATTAAATCACTACGTACTTCATGAGCAAGTGCAGGTTTGATTTCAGGATCTGGGTTAGAACAGGCAAATACAACAGGCTTGTCAGCCATCAACTTCAGTGCATCAGCAGGTAACAGATCAGGGCCAGATACCCCTAAGAAAATATCAGCGCCATCAATCACATCTTCAAGTGTGCGTTTATCCGTATTGTTAGCAAATTTTTGCTTATACTCATTTAGTTCTTCGCGACGAGTATGAATAACACCTTTACGGTCAAGCATGTAAATTTTTTCACGTTGAGCTCCGCACATGATCAACATTTCCATACATGCTGTTGCAGCAGCGCCGGCACCTAAACAGACAATCTTAGATTTTTTTAACTCTTTACCCTGCAACTCTAGCGCATTAAGCATACCTGCAGCAGTGACAATCGCAGTACCGTGCTGATCGTCATGGAATACAGGCACATCACAACGTTCAATTAAGCGGCGCTCTATTTCAAAACAGTCTGGGGCTTTAATGTCTTCTAAGTTAATACCACCAAAAGTATCAGCAATATTGGCAACAGTATCAACAAACTCATCAATCGTACGATGTTTCACTTCAATATCAATCGAATCTAAACCTGCAAATCGTTTAAATAATAACGACTTGCCTTCCATTACAGGTTTGGATGCTAAAGGCCCTAAATTACCTAAACCCAAAATTGCAGTACCATTTGAGATCACCGCAACCATGTTGCCTTTCGCGGTATATTTGTAGACATTCTCTGCATTTTGAGCGATTTCACGTACAGGTTCAGCCACACCAGGACTGTATGCTAAAGCTAAATCTTCAGCAGTATCCGCAGGTTTTGTTAAAGCAACAGCAATTTTCCCTGGTATAGGAAGCGCGTGATAATCAAGAGCTTGTTGACGAAAATCTTCAGACATTTTGTTACCCATAGGTCAAATTATTGTGATTTTAATAAAATAATAATAGATATAAGGCTAAGTTCCTAGCCGCAAGTTTAATATTTTACATTTAATTCATTTAAACTTACCGAAACACTTTGTTTACAATTTTAATTTATATTGTTTACGAAAAGAATCAAAAACTGTTTTTCAGACACAAAAAAGGTGCACAATGTGCACCTCTTTTATTGGGCATAAGAACTAAATTATTTTTTAGAACCGATTGCACCAAAACGCTTGTTGAAACGATCAACACGGCCGCCAGTATCTACGGTACGTTGCTTACCTGTGTAGAACGGGTGACATTTGTCACATACGTCTAGGTTGATTGTTTTTTTAGCTAGTGTTGAGTTGAACTCAAACTCGTTACCACAAGAGCATTTTGCTGCTATTGAAGTGTATTCTGGATGGATACCTGTTTTCATGGGAAAACCTCAATTAGGCCGTGTCGCCATTCGATTCTAAGCCGAACACCACACGTATTAAATAAAATAGTAATGTCATTAGCCAGTGTAGATTAATTACACTGAGTAAGGCGGCGTATCATAATGAAACATTGCACAAGGATCAACCTCTGCTTGCGCTTTTCCCCTCTTTATAGCTATTTTTTTCATGAGACGCTAAGAGCAAGCGGCCAATGGAAGATTCTACAGAGTAACTTATGATAAGCTTCCCTTTCTTTCTGCCCTCTAAAGCATCTGGTGAAACCTTGTCCATCGCATCTGATAACGATACTTCTGAGAAAAAAACGGTTGCTCATGTCGCTCTACCCGTGCCATTAGATCGCTGTTTTGACTACAAAATAAGGCCTGACCAATCTCCAGTAGTTGGAGGAAGAGTAAGAGTTGGGTTTGGCCGTCAGCAGTTGATCGGTGTGGTCATTCGTTTATCCAATTTTTCAGATTTCAGTTTTGATAAGTTAAAACCTCTTACCCAAGTGTTAGACCAAACTCCTTTATGGCCTAATTCACTTTATTCGCTATTAAAGTGGAGCAGTGAATATTATCAATACCCTTTTGGCGATACCCTAGCCAATGCGATGCCTGCTTGGTTGCGTAAAGGTAAAGCCGCAAGCTTCGAGACACTGCGCGAATGGCACCTTACTGAGCTTGGCAAAAACCAGAACATCAGTGCACTCACCCGCGCGCCAAAACAGGCTAAAGTTCTCTCGCTGTTACACCTCTGCTCGCAACCCCATGAGCAACTGTTGTCGCAACAGATCAGCTCCGCCACTTTAAAAACGCTGCAAACCAAGGGATGGGTCGAAGAGAGACAAGTACAAAAACAGCAGCAGTGTTGGCACTCAGAATTTAATGTGACGGAAGATAAGCCTCAACTGAATGAAGAACAAGCGATTGCAGTCGCCTCTGTCAATGCCAATCCAGAGTTTGCTTGCTATCTATTAGATGGGGTTACTGGCTCAGGAAAAACGGAAGTCTACTTAAATTTGATAGAACCCGTTTTAAAAAAAGGGCAACAAGCTTTAGTGTTAGTCCCTGAGATTGGCTTAACACCGCAAACCATTAATCGATTCAAACGCCGCTTTAATGTTCCGGTTGAGACAATTCACTCAGGCCTTAATGATACAGAGAGACTCAACGCATGGCTCAGTGCGAAAGAGCAGCATGCCGGTATCATCATTGGTACTCGCTCAGCACTATTCACGCCATTTAAACAGTTGGGTATTATTATTGTTGATGAAGAGCACGATGCCTCCTATAAACAACAAGACAGCATGCGCTACCATGCCCGTGATTTAGCGGTAATGCGTGCCAACTTAGATAATATTCCTATTATTTTAGGTTCAGCAACGCCAGCATTAGAGACACTGCACAATGCAAAAACAGGGAAGTATCATCACCTGACACTCACCCGCAGAGCCGGTCACGCCAAGCCCGAAAAACATGGTGTATTGGATGTCAAAGGGCTCTATCTTGAGAGTGGTTTATCTGCACCAATGATTGCTCAAATGAGGAAACACCTCACCGAAGGCAATCAGGTGATCCTGTTCCTTAACCGCCGAGGTTACTCACCAGCTTTGATGTGTCATGAGTGTGGTTGGATGGCAGAGTGCCAACGTTGTGATGCTTATTATACTTTCCACCAGCACAGCAGCGAAATACGCTGTCATCATTGCGGATCTCAACAGCCCATCATGCATCAGTGTCACGGCTGTGGCTCTACCCAGCTAATTTCTGTTGGTGTGGGTACTGAACAGCTTGAATCTCAACTCAATCAACTGTTCCCTGAATATAAAACAATCCGCATCGACAGAGATAGCACCAGACGCAAAGGCAGTTTAGAGAGCTACTTAGAGTCCATAAAACGCGGGGAGTACCAGATTTTAATCGGCACTCAAATGCTGGCCAAAGGACATCACTTCCCCAATGTGACTTTAGTCGGATTAATCGATGTCGACAGCTCACTGTTTAGCAGTGACTTTCGTGCCCCTGAACGACTTGCTCAGCTCTTTATTCAAGTTGCAGGTCGAGCCGGACGAGCAAGCAAAGCGGGGGAAGTGTTATTACAAACCCACCACCCTGAACATCAACTATTGCAATCACTTTTGCATAAAGGTTATGGCGAATTTGCGACGACTGCACTCATAGAAAGAAAGCAGGCGATGCTGCCTCCTTATACATTTTTAACGTTGTTCAGAGCTGAAGCGAACAATAATCAGTTGGTTGAAGAGTTTTTACGCCAAATTAGAGGTGTACTGGAAAATAACCCTGTATATGACCAATACACACTGGTTTTAGGACCAACTCCCGCCCCTTTAGCAAAACGTGCGGGGAAATACCGATGGCAGTTGCTGTTACAAGCGCCAAATCGTAAAGTAATGCAGACTCTGTTAAGAAGCGCAAAACCCGCTATTCAATTGTTACCATTAGCAAAAAGCATTCGATGGTCTATCGATATTGAACCGCAGGATTTAAGCTAAATCATGTATAAAAATGAAAAAAAATCACCCTTCCGTGACATGCATCACATTTACTGTGCGAGATCTGTTATCTCCACTGTATTTAATCATGACATTAGAGAATAAGATTAAATTTGTAATTTAAAACCGCGTTGTTTGCATTGTATTTGTGACTATCAGGACGGTGGCGCCTTATGCAAACCAAAATATTAGGGAATAAAAAATGGCGACAATGAAGGACGTTGCTTTACTGGCTGAAGTTTCAACGGCAACCGTTTCACGCGCGTTGATGAATCCAGAAAAAGTATCGATCACCACCAGAAAACGTGTCGAAGAGGCCGTAATTGAATCCGGGTATTCCCCTAATTCATTTGCTCGCAATTTACGCCGTAATGAATCTAAGACCATTGTTGCTATTATTCCGGATATTTGCGACCCCTATTTTACTGAGATAATCAGAGGCATTGAAGAAGCCGCCATGGAGAACGGTTATATCGTTCTACTGGGTGATAGTCGTCAGCAGAAAAAACGTGAAGACTCGTTTGTTAATTTACTCTTTACCAAACAAGTGGATGGTATGTTGCTATTAGGCACCGACTTGCCTTTTGATGTCAGCAAACAAGAGCAGAAAAACTTACCCCCAATGGTCATGGCTTGCGAATACTCACCTGAATTAGAGTTACCTACCGTTCACATTGATAACTTAACAGCCGCATTTGAAGCAGTTAACTACTTAAGTCAAATGGGCCATAAACGCATTGCACAAATATCTGGGCCAGAACAAGCCACGTTATGTCACTTTCGTCATCAAGGGTACCAGCAAGCACTTCGTCGAAGTGGCGTGACAATGAACCCTGCCTATACGGCTTACGGTAACTTTACTTTTGAGTCTGGAGCCACCGCTCTTGCTCGTTTAATGTCATTACCCGAAACGCCTACCGCCATTTTTTGTCACAATGATGTTATGGCCATTGGCGCTATACATCAGGCGAAAAAAATGGGCATTCGCATTCCTCAAGATCTCTCACTTATTGGTTTTGATGACATTCAATTTTCTGAATATTGCGATCCACCGCTGACCACGGTATCTCAACCTCGATATGAGATAGGACGACAAGCCATGCTGATGCTACTTGAGCGTTTAAAAGGAAGAGAAGTTCAAATCGGTTCTCGGCTCTTAGATGCAACACTAACAGTAAGAGAGAGCACTGCACCTCCAAAATGCTAATATTGAATTATCTCTGTCGCGTAATTTGATTTTTTGTCCACAAATTTGCACTAAGACTAGCCAGGCTTAGTGCAACTGATTACCATACAGATTCAACCTCTTTTTCTAACATAAGTAAATGTCGTGGCCAATAGAGATTATGTAAAACGGGGTCGGAATAATAAAACGACCAAGAAGAAAAACAGCAAAAGTGCACCCTCATTTCCATTGAAAACAGCCATCATTGCGGCTCTTCTTATTGGTGTTTTTGGTTATGGATTATTTTTATTAAGTAACGATCCAGAGCCTGAAATATCCACACCTATTGTTATCACTCCCGTTGTGAAACCAAAACCAACTGCACCTGAAAAAGAGATGCCAGCCCTTCCAGAAGAGAAGTGGGATTACAAAAAAGATCTGCCTAAACGGGTTATTGAAGTTGAGCAAAACGAGCTTAAAAAATCATCCATTCCCTACATCATGCAGTGTGGTGCCTACAAAACAGAAGCACAGGCAGAAAGTCGAAAAGTGAGCATCGCCTTTCAAGGGTTAACCAGTAGCGTTCGTCGTAAAGAGGGAAGCTCTTGGTATCGTGTTGTTCTTGGGCCTTATGAGTACAAGCGACAAGCAGAAAAAGATCGCCACACCTTACAACGCGCAAAAATTGAACCCTGCGCCATCTGGAAAGACCAATAATCTAACATCTGAATAGAGTCAGCATCGGTTGGCTCTTGAAATCTCCTCTGTCTATCCCCAAATAGTAAATAATAACAAGTCTATTAATTATCTAGACAGAGCAAAACCAACAAGAGGTTTTATCCGTGACTACAATCATATCTGTACGCCGTGGCGACAAAGTCGTTATCGCAGGTGATGGTCAAGTATCACTTGGCAACACCGTAATGAAAGGCAACGCTAAAAAAGTTCGTCGTCTCTATAACAATAAAGTTCTGGCCGGTTTTGCCGGAGGCACTGCTGATGCATTTACGCTTTTTGAGCGCTTTGAGCGCAAACTTGAAATGCACCAAGGTAACCTGACCAAAGCCGCAGTTGAATTAGCCAAAGATTGGCGAAGTGATCGCGCATTAAGGAAGCTCGAAGCACTGCTTGCGGTTGCCGATGAAACGGCATCACTCATCATTACTGGTAATGGTGATGTAGTTCAACCTGAAAATGACCTGATTGCGATTGGTTCCGGTGGCAACTTTGCTCAAGCCGCCGCAACTGCACTCCTTGAAAATACCGATTTAGATGCAAGAACCATTGCGGAAAAATCACTCAATATCGCGGGTGATATCTGCGTCTTCACTAACCACCATCATACTGTCGAAGAGATCGACAGTTCTGAAAAATAGGGTTTAACTATGTCTGATATGACTCCCCGCGAAATTGTGCACGAGCTAGACAGCCACATCATCGGCCAAGATAAAGCAAAACGTGCGGTGGCTATTGCTCTGCGTAATCGCTGGCGCCGTATGCAGCTTAACGATAACTTACGCGCAGAAGTAACTCCAAAGAATATTCTAATGATCGGACCAACAGGTGTCGGTAAAACAGAAATTGCTCGCCGATTAGCAAAACTCGCCAATGCCCCATTTATCAAGGTAGAAGCAACTAAGTTCACCGAAGTAGGTTACGTTGGTAAAGAAGTAGAAACCATCATTCGCGATCTGATGGATGTGTCAATGAAGCTCACCCATCAACAGGCAATGAAGAAATTCACTCGACTTGCTGAAGAGAATGCTGAAGAACGCGTACTCGACGTTCTTCTACCTCCTGCTCGTGATGCATGGGGAAAAAATGAATCTGCAGAAGAGTCAGCGCCATCGTCAACTCGTCAATCTTTTCGTAAAAAATTGCGCGAAGGTAAATTAGACGACAAAGAGATTGAAATTGATGTTGCCGCCCCTCAAGTGGGCGTTGAAATCATGGCTCCTCCCGGCATGGAAGAGATGACCAATCAACTTCAGGGTATGTTCCAGAATTTATCCGGCAATAACACCACCAAAAAACGCAAAATGAAAATCAAAGATGCGTTAAAAGCACTGTGTGAAGAGGAAGCCGCGAAGCTGGTTAATCAAGAAGAGCTTAAAGAACAGGCAATTTTTAATGTTGAAAATAACGGCATCGTATTCATTGATGAAATAGATAAAATCTGTAAACGTGGTGACTCATCGGGTCCTGACGTTTCTCGTGAAGGCGTACAAAGAGATCTGCTACCTTTGATTGAAGGCAGTACCGTATCCACTAAACACGGCATGGTAAAAACAGATCATATCCTGTTTATTACCTCCGGTGCATTCCAAGTGGCTAAACCTTCTGATCTTATCCCTGAACTGCAAGGCCGGCTGCCAATTCGTGTGGAGTTAGAAGCATTAACCAGTCACGATTTCAAACGTATTTTAACCGAGCCAAACGCATCACTCACAGAGCAATACATTGGCTTAATGGCGACAGAACAGGTGCAGGTAGATTTCAGTGATGATGGCATTAGTCAAATAGCCGAAGCCGCATGGAAAGTGAACGAAACGACTGAAAATATCGGTGCTCGACGTTTGCACACCGTTATGGAGCGATTAATGGAAGATATCTCCTATAATGCCTCTGAGAAACCAGGCCAGAAAGTAACGATAGACAAAGCGTATGTCATCGATTGTCTTGGTGAGTTAATTGAAAACGAAGATCTGAGTCGTTTCATTTTATAACATCGATATGAGTGAATTGTTCATTACAGAGTAAATAACAATTCACTCACTCTTCCCTACCCTTGCCTTGCTGTAACAAAACATGAATAATAACGTACGATTTCGATAACTGATCTAATTCATGAAACCAACCTCTCTATCTGTCTGGATCAGTGCAATCCGGCTTAAAACACTCCCTCTGGCTTTAGCTTCAATTACCAGTGGTAGCGCGCTCGCCTATTGGCAGCATCATTTTTCTCTTTCGATCGCTTTTTTGGCGCTTTGTACCGCAACCTTATTGCAGATCTTGTCAAACTTAGCCAATGATTATGGCGATGCAGTTAAAGGTACCGATAACGATGAGCGCTTAGGCCCAGAGCGTGCGATGCAATCGGGATTAATCTCCGCTGCCACCATGAAAAAAGCCTTAGTGTTTAATGTCATTTTAACGCTGATCAGCGGTATTTCATTGGTGATGTTAGCCTTTAATAACTTACAAGATATTATCGGCTTTATCGGATTAGGCATTATGGCTATTATTGCAGCCATTACCTATACCGTTGGTAATAAGCCCTATGGCTATCGCGGGATGGGTGACTTTTCAGTACTGATATTTTTCGGTTTATTAGGCGTCGCTGGCAGTTACTACCTTCATACTGGATCCCTAAATCCAGCCGTATTTCTTCCCGCCCTCTCTTGTGGTTTATTAGCCGCAGCCGTATTAAACATCAATAACTTAAGAGACATCGATAATGATACAGCTTGCGGAAAATTAACCTTGGTCGTCAAAATGGGCGCAAAATGGGGCCGTCAATATCACCTAGCTTTACTGAGCAGCGCCATGCTTGGTTTTGCACTGTTTGCTGCATTTGAAGTACAAACGCTTGCAAGCTGGCTCTTTTTGCTCGCCCTACCTTTGATCATCAAACATGGCTTTGATACATACCAAGCGGTTGATGGTGAAGCGATAAAACCGATGATGGGCACTATCGTAAAGTGTGCATTAATCACTAATTTACTGTTCTCTGTAGGCATTGTGATCTCGTAACGGTTTTAAAGATCAATTCTTTGTGTTTGGTCATTGCATTAACTTGGCAGCTATAATACTTTTTACACTCATTTCCTGACAATGAAAGAAGCGATACTATGGAATACAATACTTCAGAACTGTGTGATATTTATTTGGACCAAGTCGATGTTGTCGAACCTATGTTTACCAGCTTTGGTGGCCGCTCTTCATTTGCAGGAATCGTTAGCTCCATTAAATGTTTTGAAGATAACGGCATCATTAACACCATATTAGAGCAGAACGGTGAAGGCCGAGTACTGTTAATTGATGGAGGCGGCTCTCTACGTCGTGCGCTTATTGATGCCAACATTGCTACCCTTGCTGCTGACAATGATTGGGAAGGTTTGATCGTATACGGCAGTGTTCGTGAAGTGGATGAGTTGGATCAAATTGATATCGGCATACAAGCACTGGCTTCTATTCCGGTTGGCGCCACTCAATCTGAAGTGGGCGAAGTGGATGTTGCCGTTAATTTTGGGGGGGTCACTTTTATTCCTGAAGATTATATCTATGCCGATACGACAGGCATCATTCTCTCTCAAGAAGCATTAGAACTGGAGTATGAAGAAGAGTAATATTTACTCCTCTTCACTTCATGCAATAAAAAGAGCTTAACCGCTCTTTTTTTACTCTACGTCTTCCATTTTTCCTAACAGACCACGAATGCGATCTTGCCAAGCTTGTTGCTCTTTTAGCACTTCTTCATTTTTCTGTTCCAGTTCAACACGGCTTGACTTTAACTGATGTGACTCAGTTGTTAAGCTTTCGTTTTGCTCTTTTAAGTCTTCAATTTCCATTTGTAAAAGAGAAATGGTATCTACGGCCATTTGTACTTTAGCTTCAAGCTGTTCTAGAATTTCAAAAGACATCTTATGCCACCTGTGAGTTATGTTTGAGATATTGGGCACCAAATGCACCTAACTGTGCTGCTCATTTTACCTCTACTGCATTAGACTGCCACTTACTTGTGTCATTTTTCGCGTCAATCGAATGATTTTCATACAATACTGACGTTTTTATTTACCCTGTCTCACTTTGAAGCAAGCTACGTTACTAAAAAACCTTAACACAACAATAAAACACCGACTGTTAACAACACCAACTCAGCCCTCACACTCCACCGTTACAGTTCTGGCCATTCACTTTTACTCTTCACTGAAAAATAGCAAACGTTTCCTATTCTAATGTGATCGTTTCAATGTTGTGATAGTATTTGCGCCAAATTTTGAGGCACTCTCTTCAAAAAACATTATTCACATTGATTTTCAAACTGGTTTGGAGCAAGCATGAAACGCGATTTAGCAATGGCATTTTCTCGAGTTACAGAGGGGGCTGCTTTAGCCGGTTACAAATGGTTAGGCCGAGGTGACAAGAACGCAGCTGATGGCAATGCCGTTGAAGTGATGCGTATTTTGCTAAATAAAACTGAAATTGATGGTGAAATCGTTATTGGCGAAGGCGAAATTGATGATGCGCCAATGCTCTTCATTGGTGAGAAAGTCGGTATTGGTGGTGATGCAGTTGATATCGCCGTCGACCCGATTGAAGGTACTCGCATGACTGCCATGGGTCAATCTAACGCTCTGGCAGTTCTAGCCGCAGGTGAGAAAGGCAGCTTTCTAAAAGCACCAGATATGTACATGGAAAAGTTAGCTGTTGGTCCTGGCGCAAAAGGATCTATCGATCTGCACCTTTCATTGGAAGAGAATTTGATCAATGTAGCAAAAGCGCTTGGAAAAAGTCTAGACTCCCTCGTTGTCACCACTTTAGCGAAACCTCGTCACGATGAGACCATCGCAAAAATGCAAGCAATGGGTGTTCGCGTATTTGCTTTCCCTGATGGTGATGTGGCCGCCTCTATTCTGACTTGTATGCCTGATAGTGAAATTGATGTAATGTACTGCATTGGCGGCGCTCCTGAAGGTGTGATATCCGCAGCGGTTATCCGTGCACTTGATGGTGACATGCAGGGTCGTCTGCTACCACGCCATGAAGTCAAAGGTGATACAGAAGAGAATCGAAAACATGGTGAATTAGAGCTACAACGCTGCCAAACAATGGGCGTTGAAGCTCGTAAAGTATTAACCATGTCAGACATGGCTCGCAGTGATGATGTTGTTTTTGCTGCCACCGGGATCACCAAAGGCGATCTTTTAGAAGGCATCACTCGTAATGGTAATATTGCTACTACCGAAACACTGCTTATTCGTGGTCGCTGCCGTACCATTCGACGCATTAAGTCGATCCACTACCTAGATCGTAAAGATGCTGAAGTCAGAGATCGTATTCTTTGATCCAAAATTGACAGTAAATAATAAGCGTAGCCAGTGGCTGCGCTTTTTTATTACTATTCTTATAACACTCTTTATGTAAAGTGTTTGCTATATATACTTAACTCCTCTCATAATAAGAGCGATAAATGGAGTCTCTACTTATGAAAACTGTCGATATTATTCTTAACAAATTGAAACGAGAGGGATCAGTCACTGCCAAAAAGCTCTCTGTTGATCTAAAAATGACAACCATGGCCGTTCGTCAGCACCTACAGGGGCTCGAAGAGGAAGGCTTAATTAATTTTCATGATGTGAAGGTGAAAGTTGGACGCCCGACTCGCAACTGGACACTGACATCGGTAGGCCACAGTAAATTCGCCAATCGCCATGGTGAGCTAACTATCAACTTTATCGATTCAGTCCAAGATCTGTTTGGGGAAGAGGGATTGCAGAAAGTGATCGATAGAAGAGAAGAGCAAGCTCTTAAACACTATCAATCCCATCTTACTGACAGTCACACATTAGCGCAAAAGCTGCAAACTCTAACTCGGCTGAGAGAGCAAGAGGGTTATATGGCTGAACTTGAAAAAACAGAAAAAGGTTATCGACTGTTAGAGAACCACTGCCCTATTTGTCACGCCGCCAAACGTTGTCCTTCACTGTGCCAGTCTGAGATTACTGTTTTTCAAAAACTGCTTGGTCAACAACACTTAATAGAGAGAGTGGAACATATTATTCAAGGTCAACGTCGTTGTGTATACCATATAACCGAGGCTAAATAGTGCCTATACCATCATTTCATTAGCGAGACAAAAAAATCCCACCCTGATTTTCATTACGCAAAACTGACTTTTCTCACCTAAGCTCAAAGTAGATGGTGATAAAATGAGGTGCTCTATGAGAGTCCAACAAACCCAAAAACTCCCCTCCTTTGATGCATTATTAATCATGGTTGAAGAGGCGCCTGAATCGTTAGAAGCATTAAGAAGAGAGATGAGCCAAACCATTATCGATAATGCATCAGGCGATACTCAGCTCCGCCTTGAAGCTCAAATGAGCCACATTGAAAGAATTATTGGTTTAGGTAAGAATCCGAATCACACCAACGTATTGCTCATGCAGGAGTTAAACAAACAATTTTCAAAATTCTCTAGCGCAATCACTGAACCGAGAAAACAAGTGTATGACGCGGATATCCTTCCTTTTACTCCACGTCATGACTGATTTTATGTTGATCTCTTAGTTGCTAAAATTAAAGTTGATTCGCCATAACGATTTCTTCCTTTTGTACCCTTCATGAACCCACACTGTATAAACAGCCAACAACCGCAAGCTATCGCTATTATAGAAATGGCGGTTTGCAATGTCTGTTGTGTGTTTGTGCCATCGAGGGTGCTACGCAGCAGTCGGTCAGCAATAATAGGAATATTCAGTGTTAACCACCACAGTGATTTATCGAGATCATGCCAACGTTTTGCTTGTACTGCTAAATCAGGAAACAGCAGTACAAACCCCACTATCAGCAAAATTAAATTTCCAAACCCTCCAGATTGCGGAAGCAACGCAATCGACGCTAAAAAAGAGGCATAATAGATGGCTGTCCATGTCCAAAACCGTGAACGAGGAATTCGTCCTTTAAATGAAAACAACCATTGTGTCACTGTCATACTGCACCCTTAAAGACTTAGATTAATGGATCACTTTGATGAAGCAATCTTTATCCATATCACGAATATTAATGGTGAGACTGTAAACTGAATGGGCTTGTTCTGCGAGAATTGACATCAACTTTCGGCCTAATTCTCTTTTTTGCTCTTCACTTCTTCCAGATAGCATTTCAAAGTTAAGATGAATAAAATCTTCACTGTCCTCTTTTTCGCCAATTAACCAAGAGTAATATCGCTGCGCTCTTGTTTTGATCGAATCTATTTCAAAAAGTCCTGAATCAATCAGCACTTGATGCAAATCTTCCAGCAATCCTTGGGTATTTACTCTCTCTTCAACCGAGTTTGAATACTCTACAACTAAATTTGGCATATCCACTCCTTTAAGTTTGCACACACACTACTCAAGAGCACTGAGAAGGTGAACCGTAATGGTTCATTTATCTGGTTGCGATCACAGCCTACTTTCTTTTCATTGTTGTTTATAATGGAGTTTGAAATCGCAGCATTTATCTTATTTGATTTTTTTTTGAAAGAATATTTCACATTTATTTTTAAACATTCAACCAGCCACTTAAAAGTGTCTTTTTTTTAACCAATCGGACTCAATGATGATTTCAAACGCGAATTAAGTCAAAAAATCTGTTATATTTTTACACAGATTTTTTTTGATTTTCATTAATAGATATTTGGAGATATTCCTATGCGTCATCCTGTAGTTATGGGTAACTGGAAACTAAATGGCAGCAAAGAGATGGTGATTAACCTTCTTACTAGTCTGAATGCTGAGCTTGAAGGCGTTAACGGTGTTGACGTAGCCGTTGCTCCACCGGCACTGTTTGTTGATTTAGCAGAGCGTACTCTTACTGAAATGGGTAGCCCTATCATTCTTGGAGCCCAAAACTCTGATCTTAATAACAGTGGTGCTTTCACTGGTGATATGTCCCCTGCAATGCTAAAAGAACTCGGCGCATCGCACATCATTATCGGCCACTCTGAGCGCCGTGAATACCACGCTGAGTCTGATGAATTTGTTGCTAAGAAATTTGCATTTTTAAAAGAAAATGGCTTAACACCAGTACTTTGCATCGGCGAATCTGAAGCACAAAATGAAGCCGGCGAAACCATGGCTGTTTGTGCACGTCAACTTGACGCTGTGATTAAAACTCAAGGTGTTGATGCGCTTAACGGTGCAATCATTGCTTACGAACCAATCTGGGCAATCGGCACAGGCAAAGCAGCAACAGCTGAAGATGCACAACGCATTCACGCCCAAATTCGTGCACACATTGCGGAATCAAGTGCTGATGTTGCAAAAAATATTGTAATTCAATACGGTGGCTCTGTTAAGCCAGAAAACGCAGCGGCATACTTTGCTCAACCAGATATCGATGGTGCTCTTGTTGGCGGCGCTGCTCTTGATGCTAAAAGCTTTGCCGCTATCGCCAAAGCAGCAGCGCAAGCAAAAGCATAAAACCTAAGAGCTCGTTATTTCAATACAAAAGAGCCGTTCATCAATTGAACGGCTCTTTTTTTGACAAAAAAATCCGGACCTAAGTCCGGATTTGGCTTTAACTAAGAGAGAGTTGGTGCCTTATCGACTTATCCAAGCAGCCCGAGTGCTGCGTTTGGAGTCTGTTTCGCTTGAGCAAGAATAGAAGAACTCGCTTGCTGAAGAATTTGTGACTTGGTCATTAACGTCGTCTCTTTCGCAAAATCGGTATCTTTGATTCGGCTGTTTGAAGCAGAGACATTCTCACTTACGTTATCTAAGTTCGAGATTGCGTGACTGAAACGGTTCTGGAATGCACCCAGTTTCGCACGGTTGCTATCAACAAACTGTAGAGCAGCATCAAGAACAGCAACCGCTTTTTGCGAACCACCAACCGTTCTTACGTCAATATCTTTTACTGTTTCAGTTTTACCAGCACCGAAACCAAGTTCGCCGCCCAGTGAACCACCAAAAGTGATTGGTGATTTTATATCTGCTGAAGAACTAACAACTTGAAGCTGGCCATTTTCGTTAACTGAAGCGTTAACTTTGTCTGTCTGACCATTGATGTAGGTTGCTACTTGCTCAATATCGTCACCTTGCTTCGCATCAATAGTTAATGCTTGCTGAACGCCCGCTTTATCAGTAAAGCCGATAGTCAGCTGGGATTTCTCAGGAGTAACCGCCCAGTCTTTATCCTTACCATTGGCAGCGATATAGCTGGTGCCGCCCATCGCAGCGTTATCTGAGCGTAGGTTGCTCATAGTTAGCATTACTGCTTCACCAGAGTCAGAACCAATTTGGAATGATTTGGTGCCGTATGTACCGTTAAGTAGTCGACTGCCACCAAAAGACGTGGTTTCTGCGATACGATTTAACTCATCGTTAAGCGCAGTCACTTCTTCTTGAATAGCAACACGGTCAGAATCTGAGTTTGAGCCGTTTGACGACTGTAGAGACAGATCACGCATACGTTGTAAGATACTGGTACTTTCAGTCATTGCACCTTCTGCTGTTTGAGCAACAGAGATACCATCATTTGCATTTCGTACGGCAACATCTAGACCACGAATCTGAGAAGATAGACGGTTGGATATTTGAAGTCCTGCCGCATCATCTTTTGCACTGTTGATTTTGTAACCTGAAGATAAGCGTTCCATTGATTTACTCACACCATCTGATGCTTGATTCAAGTAACGCTGTGCTGTCATTGCTGACACATTAGTATTTACATTAATCGCCATAATTTACTCTCTTTATCTCTCTTAGTTGTTGATTACTTTTCGTTTTTAAATAAAAACTACTTACTCTCTCTGTTACTAAGGGTAACGACGGGAGTGAGAAAACCTTTATTTATTTTTTCACTTTTTTTTCAAATCAAAGGAAAAACATGATCTGAGCCGCAATAAACAACACTAAATGAATAAAGGGCTAAAGTTATGAAGTAACAGTCCGATAAAATACTCTTGTGCATAAAATAAAACAAAAAAAAAGAGCCTAACATTCGCTGTTAGGCTCTTAAAATAAGTAGAAATACCGCTTAAAAGCAGTCTATATATAATAAAAAATCGTTATTAAAATAGTTGAATGGCCATTTTGTATAACTCTTCCCTATCAGGACGACGCATATTCTCTATCGCATCGGTAATATCGTGATGAACCATGCTCTCATTCTGAATACCAACACAGCGTCCACCTTCTCCTTCAATAAGAAGCTTTACAGCATAGTTACCCATACGAGAAGCAAGAATACGGTCAAAGGCTGAAGGTTGCCCGCCTCGTTGAATGTGACCTAAAACCGTTGCGCGAGTCTCTCTGCCTGTTTCCGCTTCAATAAACTTCGCCAGCTCGCTGGTATCGGTCATTAATTCAGTAATCGCGATGATGGCGTGTTTTTTTCCTTTTTTCATCCCTTCTTTAATACCAATAAGCAGCTTCTCTTTATTGAGCCCTTTTTCAGGGGTAATAATGTACTCACAGCCACCAGCAATCGCTGACATTAAGGTTAAGTCACCACAATGACGCCCCATCACTTCCACAATAGAAATACGCTGATGTGACGATGATGTATCACGCAAACGGTCAATGGCATCGATAACCGTGTTCAATGCAGTGATATAACCAATCGTATAATCGGTGCCCGCCACATCATTATCAATGGTGCCAGGCAGGCCGATACAGGGGTAACCCATTTCAGTCAGCTTTTTAGCGCCCATGTAAGATCCATCTCCACCAATAACCACTAGCGCTTCTATGCCGTGTTTTTTAAGGTTTTCTATCCCTTTTTGGCGAACTTCAACATTTTTGAACTCAGGAAAACGAGCTGAACCTAAAAACGTACCACCTCGATTAATCATATCGGAGACACTTGAACGATCCAGTTTTTCAATTCTGTCTTCCACTAGGCCTAAATAGCCATCATGAATACCGTAAATTTCAATGCCTTCAGATAATGCAGTACGAACAACACCGCGAATCGCTGCGTTCATACCCGGTGCATCACCACCACTCGTTAAAACACCAATCTTCTTAATCATGGTTACCCTCTAGTTTAGATCTGTAAATTTCAAATCAATAATGAGGCTAGGCTCCCCCTCCTAGCGTCCAGCTTAATACTGGAACTAAAATGCAACGCAGACCAAACCGCCTATCATTACACTTCACTCAATGTTTTCTAAGCCGAGTTCTAAATAGAGACTCAGAACTTATTTTGCACTAATAATATAGTCACTCCAGTGTAAGTGCCACATAGGATTACGATAATTTCATCTGACTTTGTTCTCGGTCAGATTTTAGCACCACAGATTTAGGGTCTTGATGAATCATAATATCGGAATACGGAAAAGCGGCCATGAGTGCATCTTCTACATCATCTGCAATCTGATGCGCATCAATAAGCTTCAAATCGTCATCAAGCTCTAAGTGTAGTTGAATAAAACGGACCGGACCGGCCAGACGCGTTCTCAGTTGATGTACTCCGTGAACACGCTCGATACTCAATGTAATTTCTCGAATTTGTGACAACTCCTCTTCAGGCAACTGTCTATCTAATAGGGACTGAACCGCTTCAAAGGCCATCTTGAATGCGCTGTATAAAATGTAGACGCCAATAAGAATGGCAAAAATGGCATCCGCTTGAGACCAACCAAACCAACTCAACAGCAATGCCAGCATAATGGCTGCGTTCATTAAAAGATCGGATTGATAATGAAGAGAATCTGCAGCAATCGCTTGGCTACCAGTGCTTTTAACCACCCTTTTTTGTACTGCAATTAAACCGGAAGTAAGCACGATAGCAAACAGGCTCACCGCAACACCCAGCTCTGGGCTAGTCACTTCATGAGGCCTAAATAGACGGTCAAAACCATTAAGCAGTAAAAAACAGGCCGATCCTGAGATAAACATTGCTTGAGCCAGAGCAGCTAAAGATTCTGCTTTACCGTGTCCAAACGTGTGCTCGTCATCAGCGGGTTGCAGAGCATAACGAATAACAATGAGGTTGGTGACTGATGCTGCAATATCGAGCATCGAATCAATCAAAGAGGCAAGTAAACTAACGGAGCCAGTAACCCACCAAGTGGCAAGTTTAACTAGCATTAAAGTAGTGGCGACTATAGTGGCTAACCAAGCCGCCATATTGACTAAACGGGCATATTTATCTGTCATTTTTTTACACAAAAAAAGTATATTCGGTTTAGTATATCGCCAAACCTGTGACAGTTCTATTTCTTAGCTTGGCATTTAACCATCATTTGCTGTTGAGCTTCTTGAAATTCAATCTTTTGCTCTTCGGTTAAAATGTTCAGCATCTGATGACGTTTCTGCGCCATTTCGACCTTTTTATCCACTTGAAGTGTCGACATTTGAGTCGCCAAAGATCTTACTTCATCTTCATTAAAGTCAGCGTTTAACAACAGTGTGTTCATTTGCTGCTTCAGTTGCTGTAGCTCACTGTTCGGTTGACGATCCTGCATTGCACTGCGATGAGTTGCCATCAAATCTTTAAATTCTGTTTGCTGTTGTTCGCTAAGATCAAGCTGTTTTAGGGCTCGCTTTCCTGACATCATGTCGCACTTGCCTCCACCCATACGGTCACCATGATGGCCTCCACCATTACCGCCACCAAAAGCAAGCGCTGCAGTCGAACCCATCACTAACGGAAGGGCTAGTGCACCAATAATTACTCTCTTAGTTAATGTCTTCATCTTGTTTACTCCAGTTCAATTAAGGTTGTGTGTTTCAGTGCATTTAGAATAAAACATTCAAAGTAAATGGACGTATAGACAGCGTAAAGGTACGTAAAGAGCATTCATCACAGATAAAATCACAGTAGAATATGACTATGTTCAACGCCGTGATCAATATTTATACTATCGAATTCGATCTTATTAGACGGCTAATTTACACTAAGAAAATGACCCGAGTCACTTATTCTGGATACCAATATGGCCAACATACTATTAGTTGATGACGACACTGAATTGACTGCGTTATTAAAAGACATTCTTACATTGGAAGGTTTCGATGTCCTTGAAGCCAATAATGGTGAAGAGGGACTGCAGCTTATCTCCGATCAGATTGATATCATCCTGCTTGATATTATGATGCCGAAAATGAATGGTATGGAGATGTTGCGTAAACTTCGAGAAACTTACGAAACCCCGGTATTAATGTTAACCGCAAAAGGCGAAGAGATAGACAGAGTGATCGGCCTTGAGCTTGGTGCCGATGATTATCTGCCTAAACCTTTTAGTGACAGAGAACTGCTTGCTCGAATTCGCGCCATCTTAAGACGGACTCAATCCAAATCCTCTGAGCAGACCGCTTCAATCAAATATCAAGACATTGAAATATTCTTAGGTAAACAAGAGGCCTATTGTAATCAACAGTTGCTGGACCTTACCGGAACTGAACTGGGTCTGCTTAGTCAGTTTGTACAAAACCCAGGAAAAATCATCTCTAAAGAGGAACTAAGTTTAGAGGTGTTAGGCAAACGCCTGGCGGCTTTTGATCGCTCTATCGATATGCATGTTTCAAACTTACGTAAAAAACTGCCTAACGCTGAAGAGGATAAACCTCGTATAAAAACCTTGCGTGGTCGTGGTTATCTTTTTGTCACTCAATAAGTTGAGGTTGATGTGTTAAAAAATAGAGTTCAATTTTCCCTATTCTCCAGCCTCTATGGCCGCATTTTTGCCATTTTTTGGCTGACTCTGTTTTTAGTGTTGTTAGTGGTTGTCGTCGCCCCCCATTTTGACCCACGCACACAGCATGATATTGACCAAGCGCCACTGGATAAAATTCAAAAAGCAGCAGAGTCGATCACCAGTAAGTATCAAAATAAAAAAGATTTTACACGCAGCCTAAATAGTATTGACCAGTACGCAAGTAAACAACCGGGAGGTTTTGCCCTTTTTTTTACCGACTACTCCGGTGAAATATTAAATCGTCATCATCGCGGGCAGACAAAATCACTGCGTAATTTTATTACACTGTCTGATGACTTAAACAGCCCAAAACAGAAACTTTACGGCAGAAAAATGATTGCCGGCCCGTTTAAAGTGACCATTGCTAATCAGAAAGTGCTGTTATACGTCTCCCGATTTTCTCGTAATCCTCCGCCGTTTATCTTGAAAATTCTAGACAGGCCCGGACAGCTACTGCTAGCCACCATGTTAGTAAGCACTCCCTTTCTCCTTTGGTTAGCTTGGGCGCTTAGTCAACCCGCTAGACGACTGCAACAGGCTGCTGAACGAGTCGCTCGCGGCCAGTTTGTCCACGATCCCAGTTTAGAGAAAGGAACTAAAGAGTTTAGAAAAACTGGGGCCAGCTTTAATCAGATGGTCGGTGCGATTAATACCATGGTCTCTGGGCAGCAACGTCTGCTTTCGGATATATCCCATGAGCTTCGCTCACCATTAACTCGATTAAGAATGGCCACCGCGCTCGCATCAAGAAAGCAGGGCGAAAGTGCCGAACTCGAACGTATTGAAATGGAAGCAGAACGATTAGAAAAAATGATCTCTGAGCTGCTGGAGTTATCAAGAATGCAGATCAACAGTCATGAAGACAGAGTCGTGACCGACGCCAAAACATTGTGGTTCGATATTTTTGAAGACGCCCAGTTTGAAGCAGAGCAATCGGGAAAAGTATTGCATTACGACCCCATTGAAATTTGGCCGATTTCAGGGAATCCTAATCTGTTGATGAGCGCGGTAGAGAACGTTGTGCGTAATGCGATCCGTTATGGTGAACATCACATTCGAATCTCCATCATAAAACAGAAAAAGCAACTGACCATTATGGTTGAAGATGATGGCAGTGGGGTTCCTGACGATGAGCTCAAAGATATATTCCGTCCTTTTTATCGAGTATCAACTGCTAGGGATAGAGTCACTGGTGGCACGGGTTTAGGCCTAGCAATCACTGAGAGTGCGATTCGACAACACAATGGCACTATTACGGCTTCCTCAAGTGAGATGGGCGGATTAAAAATAATCCTAACTTTGCCAATGCAATAAAGAATCTGTCCGAATTCTTTGACATTAATGATATTGATAATTATTATCATTAATGCCAAAGGACTACATTAATTAGGAAGATTCTATGATTCATACTTTTCCAGACTTACCATACGAATATGATGCGTTAGAACCGTATATAGATGCTCAAACCATGGAAATTCACTATAACAAACACCATCGTACCTATTTCAATAAATTCAGTGATGCTATTCGAGGCACTGAGCTCGAGACTCAAACACTAACATCCATCTTTTCCTCTATGTCATCCCACTCAGCAGCCGTTCGAAATCATGGCGGAGGTTATTTCAACCATACGTTATTCTGGCGCTGTATGTCTCCGAATGGGGGCGGAGTTCCAACGGGAAAACTTGCTGAGCAAATTAATCTTCAGTTTGGGGATTTTGAAACATTCCAGCGAAAGTTTTCAGAGATAGCCATCAATACATTCGGGTCAGGCTTCACCTGGTTAATCAAAACACCATCTGGGTTAGACATTGTTTCTACTAGCAACCAAGATAATCCCCTGATGAATATTGCTGAAGTCCAAGGGCAACCTATTCTTGCTTTGGACCTGTGGGAGCACGCCTATTATCTCAGCTATCAAAACCGTCGTCCTGAATATATATCGGCATGGTGGAATGTGGTTGATTGGGATAACATCGCTGCTCACTTTGGCAATGGATAAACAATATTAGTTTATCCATCATAGAAGCGTATAATGGCGATATTAATCATGATCATAAAGTGAACACAATGTTTGATATCGCCCTTTTTGAACCAGAAATTGCCCCAAATACTGGCAACATAATCCGCTTATCGGCCAATTGTGGTGCCAATTTGCATTTAATTGAGCCTCTAGGCTTTGATCTTGATGAGAAAAAAGTTCGCAGAGCTGGTCTTGATTATCATGACCTAGCAAGAGTAACGATCCATAAAGATCTTAACGCTTTTCTCGAATATCTAGGTTTAGATGGCGAGAAGTTTGATGACCCTTCTCAGCGTCGCATCTTCGCTTGCACAACCAAAACTACCGGCCGTCATACCGACGCATCGTTTCGCCAAGGAGACGTATTGCTTTTTGGTCCTGAAACCCGAGGACTGCCCGCTGATCTTATTGCAAGTTTACCGATGGCGCAGCGTCTTAGAATTCCAATGATGCCAGACAGTCGCAGCTTGAATCTATCTAATGCAGTGGCAATTATTGCGTTTGAAGCATGGAGACAAATGGATTTTTCTGGCGCGGTTTAAGTGATAGTGGGAAGAGATAAAGAGACCAGCAGTAACGACATCAATGACTCGTTACTGCTAAATTGAAAACGGCTATATTAACAAAAACTTGGTTAACAACATTAAATACCATCACCGTCATTGTAAGTAATTAGCATACCATTAAAGCCTTGGTCCATATCTAACGACGGTTTATCCGTTGCTGGTTTACCGACAACTTTTGCAGGAACACCTGCGACGGTAGTATGTGATGGAACTGCTTGAAGTACTACTGAGCCAGATCCTATTTTAGCACCTTCGCCCACTTCGATATTACCGAGTATCTTAGCGCCAGCGCCGATCATTACCCCTTCCCGAATTTTAGGATGACGATCGCCACACTCTTTACCTGTACCACCAAGTGTCACATCTTGCAGTATAGAAACATCGTTCTCAACCACCGCCGTTTCACCAATTACAATGCCAGTGGCGTGATCAAACATTATCCCTTTGCCGATTTTGGCTGCCGGATGAACATCGACTTGGCAAGCGACCGAAATTTGATTTTGCAGATACGTTGCCAACGCGATACGACCCTGTTTCCACAACCAGTTAGCCACTCGATACCCTTGTAGAGCGTGATAACCTTTGAGGTATAGCAGTGGAATAGAGTACATCTGAACGGCTGGATCTCGCTCAACAATCGCACAAATATCGCAAGCTGCCGCATCCGTAATAGAGGGATCTGATTGAAAGGCCTCTTCAACCACTTCACGTACCGCCATTGCTGGCATTGAAGCGGTAGAGAGTTTATTGGCCAAAATATAACTAAGCGCAGCGGCTAAAGTATCATGCTTAATAATAGTTGCATGGTAAAAGCTACCTAACATTGGCTCTTGTTCAGACTGTTCCTTCGCCTCTTTAATGATGGTTTCCCATACTTCATATTTACGGCAGTTTTTCACTGATTTATCCTTCCGATTTTTTATCTCTTGCAAGTAGGTCTTTGGCAGCTTCTAAAGCATCTTTATCTTTATACAGCACTTGATAAATTTGTTCTACAATTGGCATCTCAACACCCATGCGTTCAGCCAATAACCAAACCTCTTTAGTGTTGCGATAACCCTCAACCACTTGCCCTATTTCAGTTTGAGCAGTATCGACATCTTTACCTTGCCCTAATGCCAAACCAAAACGTCGGTTTCTCGACTGATTGTCGGTACACGTCAGCACCAAATCACCCAATCCGGCCATACCCATAAAGGTCTCTTTCTGCGCACCCATCGCTGCGCCCAGGCGGCACATTTCAGCCAAACCACGAGTAATAAGGGCTGTACGAGCATTTGCTCCAAAACCAATGCCATCAGACATGCCCGCACCAATAGCAATAACGTTTTTAACCGCACCGCCTAACTGCATGCCGATGAAATCACTGTTCGCATACACTCTTAATGTTTTAGAGCAGTGGATCGTCTCTTGCAAATCATGAACAAATTCTGAGTCAGGAGAAGAGACTGCAATTGCCGTTGGCATACCCGCCGCTAACTCTTTTGCAAACGTTGGACCGGATAATACGGCCAATGAATGATCGTCACCAATAATTTCAGCAGCAACATCTTTCAACAGACGTCCGGTTTCAGGCTCTAGTCCTTTGGTTGCCCAGCAAATTCTTGAATCACTACGCAAATGTGGTTTTACATTGTTTAGCACTTCACCAAAGACATGGCTCGGTACGACCACCAATAGATCGCGACTTGCTTGAATTGCCTTCTCAAGATCAGACTCCATGATCAAACTGTCAGGAAAATTCACACCCGGTAAGAACTCTTTATTCGAGCGATCAGATTCCAGTTTAGCCATGTGTTCTGGCTCATGACCCCACAGAATGATCTTAGCACCATTACGTGCTAAAGATATTGCCAGTGACGTTCCATAAGATCCAGCACCCAATACAGTCATGCCGATATCTGAGTAATCTGTATTTGTTGTCATAATTTGACCTCAAAAATGAAATAAAAAAAGGGAGTACTAAACTCCCTTTTATCTATTTGGTCACTCATTTATTATATAAATAAATGAGGTGGTTACGCTTCTGCTTTTGCCTCAACGTCAGCATTCTCTTGTGTTTGGTTCTGTAGATAGTTCATGAACAGACCATCAAAATTCACAGGAGCAAGATTCAGTTGTGGGAAAGTACCTTTAGTCACAAGGCTTGAAATCGTTTCGCGTGCATAAGGGAACAAAATGTTCGGGCAGAATGCACCTAAACAGTGAGCAAGCTGTGGCGCTTCCATTTCACCAGCAGTAAAGATACCACCTTGTTGAACTTCGCATAGAAACGCTGTCTCTTCTTCATTCTTAACGGTAACCGTTAAACGCAATATCACTTCGTATACGCCTTCAGCCAATTCACGGCTTTGAGTATCAAGGTCTAAATTTACATCTGGATTCCAATCTTTTTGGAACATATCAGGTGAGTTAGGCGCTTCAAACGAAAGATCTTTTAAGAAGATGCGTTGAATTGCAAAATTCTGTTGGTTTTCTTGGGTTGCTGCTTCAGCCATGAGATTAAAATCCTTATACATAAGTAAATTTGGTTTGTTTTAGGTTAACCTAAACTAGCGTACCCCTCAGTATAACTTATTGATCTGACTCTATATGTCATACCGTTAAAATTTGACTATTTCTACCACGAAGCTATTTCTTATTTCTTACCACGAAGCTATTTTTTGCCACGAACTAATGGCAGATTCGCTTCATTCCAAGAGATTAGGCCACTTTTTAGTAACTTCACGCTTTCAAAACCCGCTTTATGCAGTAGTGTTGCATTTGCTTGAGCGGTTTGACCCGTCTTACATACAACTACAATTGGGGTGGATTTTTTGTTTTCAAGCGCACCCAACTTGCCATCTTTAATTTCACTTGGCAAAATGTGACGTGAGCCAGTGATATGTCCACCTCTGTACTCATCCATAGAGCGAATATCCAATACAGTCGCTTCTTCGCGGTTCATCAGCATGGTTAATTCAGATGGCGATACTTCAGTATAACCTGAGGTTTTTTGTTTAATTATAGTCAGAATAAGAATCACGAAAATCCCCACCCAAGCTAAAGAAAGAATGGGTTTGGCGATCAAAAAATCTAAATACTCTTGCATATATTCTACTCTAAACGTTATGCCCATCTGAGACTAAGCTCAGCTTAAGACGGTAGCTATAAATTAAGTGGGGTGAGTATACCTCACCGAGCTTATTAAGGTGAATAGTAATTCAATGCTAACTTTCGCGTAAATGATTAGAACCCGATCAATATCCTAAAATCCAATGCCCTCAATCTAAATTTGTAGTAAAATTACGCTAGTTTAGATTTTTAATTACGATTTTAAATTGATAAGAGGTAACACTATGTCTGCTAAGAAGCCTATGGCTCTAGTTATTCTGGATGGTTGGGGGTATCGCGAAGATTCACAGAATAACGCAATCGCCAATGCCAATACACCGGTAATGGATTCACTGTTAGCTAACCAACCTAATACGCTGATCTCTGCATCCGGTTTTGATGTGGGCCTGCCTGATGGTCAAATGGGTAACTCTGAAGTGGGTCATACCAACATCGGTGCTGGTCGCGTTGTTTATCAAGATCTAACCCGAATCACAAAATCCATTGCCGATGGCGACTTTTTTGATAATGAAGCCATAACAAACGCGATGGACAAAGCTATCGCTAATGGAAAAGCCATTCATCTAATGGGTTTAATGTCACCAGGTGGCGTTCATAGCCACGAAGATCATATTGCATCCGCTATTGAGATGGCAGCAAAACGCGGCGCTGATAAGATCTATCTGCACGCCTTTTTAGATGGTCGTGATACACCACCTCGCAGTGCCGAAAACACACTGCAACGCTTTCAAGATCTTTTCGCCACATTAGGTAAAGGCCGCATTGCCTCACTGATTGGCCGCTACTATGCGATGGATCGTGATAACAACTGGGAACGTGTGCAAAAGTCTTATGAGTTAATGACCCAAGCAAAAGGGGATTTTACCTTTAACTCCGCAGTTGCTGGACTTGAAGCGGCTTATGCCCGTGAAGAGAACGACGAATTTGTCGCCGCTACCGAGATTCGTGCGGAAGGCGAAGCATCAGCGGCAATTGAAGATGGTGATGTCATTATCTTCATGAACTACCGCGCTGACCGTGCTCGTGAAATCACGCGCGCCTTCATGCCAGGTTTTGAAGGTTTCAGTCGTGAAAAGATCCCTGCACTTTGTGATTTTGTGATGCTGACTCAGTATGCTGCCAATATCAAAGCCAACATCGCTTATCCACCAGCTTCTTTAAAAAATACCTACGGTGAGTGGTTATCGAAAAAAGGGAAAACTCAGCTGCGTATTTCAGAGACCGAGAAATACGCTCACGTAACGTTTTTCTTTAATGGCGGTATTGAAGATGAGTTTGACGGTGAAGACCGCTCTTTAGTTGCGTCACCAAAAGTAGCGACCTACGATCTACAACCAGAGATGAGTGCACCGGAGTTAACAGAAAAACTGGTTGCTGCGATTAAATCAGGTAAATACGACAACATTATCTGTAACTACCCAAATGGTGACATGGTCGGTCATACCGGTGTTTACGAAGCAGCGATTAAAGCCTGTGAAGCACTGGATGAGTGTATAGGTAAAGTGGTTGCCGCTATCAAAGAAGTGGATGGTCAAATGCTGATCACCGCCGATCACGGTAATGCTGAGATGATGATTAACCCAGAAACGGGCGACATCCATACCGCGCACACTAATCTTCCGGTACCGCTGATTTATGTGGGAAATAAGGATCTTGAACTTAAAGAGGGCGGCAAGCTGTCTGATCTAGCTCCAACGATGCTTGAGTTAACCCAGACAGAGATCCCGGCAGAGATGACAGGCCAAGTGCTGTTTACTGTTAAGTAACAGATATCTATGGTTTATTGAATCAATATCAATTTAAGAGTAAAAACAACCGACTACATTTTAATATTGCGCTTATCCACAGCAGTAATCGATTGTTTTATTCTGTCTAAAGTTGGTATTATGTCTAAATGCGAGATTTTAGATTAACTCTACCAAAAACACGTCACGCCAGCACACTTTGTGCTGGCGTGTTGTTATGCCTGCTGCTTCCATTAAGTCTCATCGCAACAGCCAGTGACGCGGAGCTTAACGGTGTAAAACAAGAGATTAACCGTCAACAATCGATTGTGGTTAAGCAAAAAAAACAACTTAATAAGCTGCAAAACTCACTCAAAACCCATGAAGTTGCTATTTCCTCTTCTGCTCAAAAAATTCGCAGTGCTCAACAGGCTTTAAATAGCGTCGAAGCGTTAATCAAACGACTCAATCAACAGCAGAACAACCTCAAACAGCAGCAAGTTGGTCAAACAGAGACACTAAAAGCACTATTAAGAGAGTCCTACCTTATTAGTCGGAACAAACAGCTCTCTAATTTATTAAGTGGTGAAGATGCCAATACACTCGATCGCTTAAGTATTTACGCACAAGCTATCTCCCTATCCAGAGCAGATGCTATTGATCAACTGGAGCAGACTGCCCTGCAACTAAAAGAAAAAGAGCAACAACTCAATCAAGAACAATCACAGCACTCCAAATTACTGGCTCAATACAAACAGCAGAAAGCCAAACTGCAAGAAGCGCAAACCAAACGTAAACATACCGTCTCAAGCATTAAAAAGAACATTTCCAGTGACAACTCTTACCTTAATGAGTTACATCAAAATGAAAAACGTTTAACTACTGAAATTACCAAAGCAGAAGCACGCGCCAAAGCCATTGCCAAAGCAGGGGCTCGTATGGACGGTTTAGGTCGACAAAAAGGCAAACTTCCATGGCCTATCTCGCTCACTGGTGCAAAAACATTGCATAACTTTGGCACTGCGCAGACCGGACAGTTAACTTGGAAAGGCATTGTGGTGGCCAGCAGTTATGGCAACCCGGTAAAAGCAGTCTATTCAGGGAAAGTGGTGTTTGCCGACTGGCTTAGAGGTTATGGATTAATGATGTTGATTGATCATGGCAAAGGCGATATGACGCTGTATGGTTATAACCAAACACTGATGAAAAAGGTGGGTGATACTGTGCAAAAAGGAGAGACTATTGCTTTAGTTGGTAACAGTGGTGGACAGGATGTCGCTTCACTCTACTTTGAAGTTCGCCGTAATAGCAAAGCCAAAAACCCAAGAAACTGGTTGCGGAAGTAGGAGAGGTCAAAGTTGAAAGTTGAAAGTGAAAGGCAGAAGCTTGATGCTCCTGCCTAAATAGCTTACTTATTCCCAGTCGAGAATAACTTTACCAGACAGGCCGCTACGCATTGCGTCAAAACCTGCTTGGAAATCATCAATCTTAAAGTGATGTGTGATGATTGGTGTTAGATCTAAGCCTGATTGAATCAAACTGGCCATTTTGTACCAGGTTTCAAACATCTCACGACCATAAATACCTTTGATCACCAAGCCTTTAAATATCACCTGATTCCAATCAATGCACATATCTGATGGTGGAATACCTAACAATGCAATCTTACCGCCATGATTCATGTTGGTTAACATGCCGTTGAATGCCGATGGGTTGCCTGACATCTCCATACCGACATCAAAACCTTCCGTCATGCCTAAATCTGATATCACATCTTCCAGTTTTTCTGTCATCACGTTAACCGCGCGAGTGACGCCCATTTTACGTGCAAGATCTAAGCGGTATTCGTTAACATCGGTGATCACAACGTGGCGTGCACCCGCGTGTTTCGCCACAGCGGCTGCCATAATGCCAATTGGACCTGCACCGGTGATAAGCACATCTTCTCCAACCAAATCAAACGACAATGCGGTATGAACCGCGTTGCCAGATGGGTCAAAGATAGACGCGAGATCATCTGAGATTTCATCTGGGATCTTAAAAGCATTAAATGCAGGAATAACAAGAAACTCAGAGAAAGAGCCCGTGCGGTTAACACCAACACCGGAGGTATTGCGACAAAGGTGCGTACGGCCACCACGACAGTTACGGCAATGTCCACAAGTGATATGGCCTTCACCTGAAACACGATCGCCAATTTCAAAGCCGCGAACTTCTTGGCCGATACCGACCACTTCACCAACATATTCATGACCCACAACCATTGGCACAGGAATGGTTTTTTGTGACCACTCGTCCCAGTTGTAAATATGTATATCAGTTCCACAGATCGCGGTTTTCTTAATACGAATAAGAAGATCGTTATGACCCATTTCAGGTTTTTCAACCTCGGTCATCCAGATTCCCTCTTCAGGCTTTAGTTTTGATAGCGCTTTAATTTTCATTATTTGATGATCTCCATCTCTTTACCCACTTGGATAAAGGCGTCAATGGCACAATCTAACTGCTCACGGGTATGAGCGGCTGACATTTGTGTACGAATACGAGCTTGGCCTTTAGGCACAACTGGGAATGAGAAAGCCACTACGTAGATGCCTTTTGTTAATGCACGCTCAGCGAACTCCCCCGCTAATTTTGCATCACCCAACATAATAGGGATAATCGCATGATCAGCACCGCCCATCGTGAAACCCGCCGCTTCCATACGAGTACGGAAATGGGCAGAGTTTTCCCACAACTGGCTGCGTAAATCACCCGACTCAGCAAGCAAGTCAAGCACACGAATAGAGGCTGAAACGATTGCAGGAGCCACAGAGTTCGAGAACAAGTATGGACGTGAACGTTGACGTAACCAGTCGATCACCTCTTTTTTGCCTGAGGTGTAACCGCCTGACGCGCCGCCCATTGCCTTGCCTAACGTACCCGTGATGATATCGATACGATCGATAACATTGTGGTGTTCGTGAGTACCCGCGCCGTTATCACCCATAAAACCAACGGCGTGAGAGTCATCAACCATAACCAGCGCATTGTATTTATCCGCTAAGTCACAGATAGCTGGAAGATTAGCGACCACACCATCCATTGAGAACACACCATCAGTAACAATAAGAGAATGACGAGCACCCGCTTCTTTTGCCGCGATCAATTGCTGCTCTAACTCTGCCATGTTGTTGTTGGCATAACGGAAACGCATCGCTTTACAAAGACGCACACCATCAATGATTGACGCATGGTTTAACGCATCAGAAATGATCGCATCTTCTTTACTTAAGATTGTTTCAAACAGCCCTGCGTTCGCATCAAAACATGAGGTGTAAAGAATGGTGTCTTCTTTGCCTAAAAAGGTCGACAGTTTCTCTTCTAACTCTTTATGTGAGTCTTGAGTTCCGCAGATAAAACGTACTGAAGCCATACCAAATCCGTGCTCATCCATGCCAGATTTAGCCGCTTTAATCAGCTCAGGGTGATTCGCCAGCCCAAGATAGTTATTCGCGCAAAAATTAAGAACCTCTTCACCTGTTGAGATAGTTACCGCTGCTTTTTGTGCAGAGGTAATAATACGCTCAGACTTATATAACCCTTCTGATTTAACGTCTTCAATTTGTTGATTAATTTGATCGTAAAAAGTGGTAGACATAATAGTCTCCGAAAAGTGGCTACGCCCTAATAGTACAGACATAACGTGATGAGCAAATTCTCCAGCCTTTTTATCTAACAATTCACAAAAGGTTAGAGATTCATTTTATCTTTACGTCGATTTTAAGAGCTAACCACAAGTCTTGTCGAGTAGAACAGCTGATATATTGGTAAACAAATCAAAGAACGCGATACGAGTCACGCCAGCTATCTTTTGAAGGAAAAAAAAGGGGGATTAAGGGACTAGAACGCTTCGATCTAGAGGCGAGAAACTATAAGTGCGAGAGCGGGGTTCAGATCGCTTCGCTTGCAGAATTCAGAAAGAGCTTAGCTTTTGACTTTATAGTTTCTAGTTAGCGAAGCGTATAGTGCCTTGGCTCCTGCTCTCCCTGAATTCTGCATTCTGAACTCTGCTCTTAATCTTCAGCTCTTATAGTCTCTAGTCTCTAGTCTCTAGTCTCTAGCTAGTCACTACCAAACAGATCTCGGGTATAAACTTTATCTTTCACATCACTTAACTCTTCCATCATGCGATTCGAGACAATTACATCGGAGACTTGCTTGAATGCATCGAGATCTCTGTACACCGTTGAGTGGAAGAACTGATCCTCTTCAAGCACAGGCTCATACACCACCACTTCAACCCCTTTGGCTTTAAGACGTTTCATAATGCCCTGAATTGATGATGCCCTGAAGTTATCGGATCCCGCTTTCATGATTAATCGGTAAATCCCAACCACTTTCGGGTTACGTTTTAAAATCGAGTCTGCGACAAAATCTTTTCGAGTACGGTTAGCATCCACAATGGCGCCAATAATGTTATTTGGCACCTCTTGGTAATTCGCCAGCAGCTGCTTGGTATCTTTTGGTAAACAGTAACCACCGTAACCAAAAGAGGGGTTGTTATAATGATTACCAATGCGAGGATCGAGCCCTACCCCTTCAATGATTTGACGAGAATCCAAACCATGCGCCTCTGCGTAGGAGTCAAGTTCATTGAAATAGGAGACACGCAGTGCAAGGTAGGTATTTGAGAACAGTTTTACCGCTTCCGCTTCAGTCGAATTAGTAAACAGTACGTCAATATTCTCTTTAATCGCACCTTGCTGCAGCAGAGAAGCAAACTCACGTGCGCGCTCAGACTGCTCACCGACAATAATTCGCGATGGGTGCAGGTTATCAAACAGAGCACGACCTTCTCGTAAAAACTCAGGAGAGAAGATCAAATTATCACAGTTAAGTTCTTGTTTAATTCTTTCGGTATAACCCACTGGAACCGTTGATTTGATCACCATCACCGCATCCGGGTTAATGCTCATCACATCGTTAATCACCGATTCGACTGAACCGGTATTGAAGTAGTTAGTTTGAGGATCGTAATCGGTGGGAGTCGCAATAATCACAAACTTGGCATCTTTATACGCTAACTCTTTATCCAAAGTCGCGAGCAAGTTTAACTCTTTATTGACTAAATACTCTTCTATCTCGGCATCTGAAATCGGTGACTGTTTGTTATTGATCATCGCTACTTTTTCAGCAATCAGATCCACAGCAACCACTTCATTGTGTTGTGATAACAATACGGCATTTGAAAGCCCGACATAACCTGTACCCGCAATAGCAATTTTCATACTTTACAATCATCCCTTAAAAAATATGGCACTGATTGTAACAAACATTGGATGAAGTGTTTATGAAAGAGGTGATGGATAAAGTACTAAATAAGACAATGACAGTACTACGTTTAGCTGCCATTCCAATTTTTTTAACGAGATCTACCTGAGCCCAACAGGTATAGTATTTTTATGAACAATGCCAAAGATGATCAATTTCGACCCTTTAATAAAAAAGTAGATTTCATGGCTAATGTGAGAAAAACTGAATACCTCCTCACCAATCTGTTTTTGTCGCTTGCCCAAATTAGGTTTGGTGGCTAAAAATTTGCAGGTTCTTCTCAGGCCTAATAGATAACGTTTAGAGCGATGATTGCCCCACTTATCACGCTTACGTCGCAGAATGTCCACCAGATCGTTTTGAGCATTATTAGTAAAGTGATAGCTAGATTTTAACGTCATACACACCTCTGTCTATGTCATCAAAAAAACGTTCACCATCGACAAAATGGTTATTCAACTGACTCAGCATCGCCTTCTCAGCATTATCTCGCATCACATTTAATTTCACTATCTCACTGCTATCAAACTCATCGATGGAAATAACCACTGATGACGGCCTACCTTTACGCGTGATAATAACGGGCAACCCCTCCGCTTTTTTTAATATTCGTTGCAGTTGAGCTTGCGCCTTGTAAGCCGGTATTGATTCCATTTTTTGACTCCCTGTCTAAGTTCCATTTACCATTCTTTTCAGACTAGAACGAATTAAAAAAAAGAGTGACTTAAAATCAAAGAGATAGTGAGAAGTGAGGTGTAGGCCTAAAAATCAAAACAACAGGAGGCAACAATTCTCGAAAATGAACCGCAATCTATACATTGCGGTCAAATTGTGATTTCTGGGTATAAAAATCACAGAGTTCAGAGTTCGGGAAACTATATGCTTCGCTCTAGAGGCTAGAAACTATAAAGTCAAAAGATCTACTCCTTCTGAATTCTGAACTCTGCCTTTATTCTGCTCTTATAGTTTCTAGTTTCTAGTCAGTGCAACGTATAGTCACAAAAGTTACTGTCACTAAAATTACAGTAACTTTGTTAACAGTAACGAGATTTTGAGGTCCACTCTGGCATCGAGTTGGAATCACTCTTCAAAGCCATTCTGATCGAGTCAAAACAGTTTGGGCGTATAGGAGGGTATTGGGATGCGAGAGGCCACAATGAAATAGACATTGTCGCGATTAATGATCTCGACAAAGAGGTATTGATTGCGGAGGTGATGGATGAGTATTTGTAGGGTTCAGAATACTATACGCTTCGCTAACTAGAACGCTGCGCTCTAGAGACTATAAAGTCAACAGCCTTTGTACTCTCTGAACCCTGCAAGCGAAGCGATCTGAACTCTGCTCTCGCTCTTATAGTCTCTAGTCTCTAGTCTCTAGACACTTTCACTCTTAAAGCAGCTAACTCAAAAACAGGGCTAAAAAAGCAATACCTATCGCAATTACCGCTAAAATTTTATTTGAATTGGATTCTATTCTTTTTTCCAGATTTTTTTCAACTTGATAAATATCGGCTCTCGTTGCTATCTGAGTATCAAGAATAACTCGTTGTTGCTCAGCAAGAAACTCAGCTTGTTTCTCATCCATACCTCTCGCTATCAACCCTTCGACAAAAGAGTGGGAATCAAACAACCCTGTTTTATTCACAGGATCACCCATAGGTAGACTCCAAAGTAACGGTTAATAAATAGACTATATCAAAAAATCAGATCGGATGGGAGAGTTCAGAAAACTATATGCTTCGCTCTAGAAACTATAAAATCAAAAGATCATGCTCTTTCTGAACCCTGCAAGCGAAGCGATCTGAACTCTGCTCTCGCTCTTATAGTCTCTACAACCAACGAACACCATACTGTTCGATATGCTCTAATAGCTTCTCACTCGTGATTTTATGCTTGATGACAATATCAACCTTATAAGGGATCGTCGTTAGTTCAATTTCACTCAAAACAGCGGCGACATCCGACAGTGTGATACGCTCGCCCTCAAGAACCAAGTCGATATCTGAGTTTGGCCTGTAGGTTCCCATCGCACGCGAGCCAAATAACCAGGCGGCTTTCACTGTATCTCGCTTAAGCAAACTCTCTATCACTAACTCTTTATGTGATTCTTTTAGGCCATCACGACAATGAGTGTTATTCCTCATCTTGACTCTTAATATCCAGGTAACGCACTATCGACGTTAATACTGGCTCAAAATTTTCCACAATAAGAGCTTGGGCCTCTAATGCATTTTTATCGTCATAAGTATGAGTCAGCAAATTACGTTTGCTTAATGCTTCTAACAAAGTTTCGCATTGCTCTGGCGTAATATGATTCGCTTCAAGCGCAGTGCGGATGGATCCTCGTGGAGAAGCGGCGTCATACCCCTCAAATTCCACTAAATCTTTTAATGTTTTCCATGCTAACTCGAAAGTAAATTCAAACGTTTGGATAAGTCCAGCAAGTTCCAGTTCGTTATACGATTCTTGAGCGCACGCCTTTGTTAAGCGTAAATGTGCTTTTTTAAGGTTATCTAAACGCTGTTTCCAACGAAGCGGGTTAACACTCATATCATCTCTCAATTTTTAACTTAATAATGCGGGTTCAGGAAACTGTACGCAGCGCTAACTAGAACGCTACGCTCTAGAGACTATAAAGTCAAAAGCCCTTGCTCTTCCAGGGTTCCCGCATGAGTTGCAAATTTGTTAACAGACCTTAAGTACCAAACAAAACCAGCTCTCGAAATTCAGTATTTAAATTTCAGTTTTCTGTCACTACGATATTTTTTTGTTGAATAGCTTACCGACATCACCGTGTCGATAGACTTTTCAATCGACTCACGTAGCCCTTTAAACAGAGTGATTTCGGCAGAAAGTTCAAGATATTCACGTAGCTTCTGCGCCATCTCATCAATGATCTGCTCCGGTCGGTCAATTCTATAGCCACGGCCAACCGCAAGCTTCATCAGCGCAGGCTTATCTGGAAACTTCTTACTTCCAGCCAGCTTAAGTGCCATATCATTATTGATCGTTTCATAAATGAGAGTATGGGTGATATCAAAAGGTGGCGAGACCAGCACGTTGGCCATACCACGCTCATATTGCAGAGCAAAATTTTTTAAATGAGCATCTCCATTGCCAACTAGGCAGTTAAAGACAATATAGCGATACATTTTTTCGACTTCTCTACGACTGCGCGTGTAAAGTAAGGTTGCCTTTAATACGGTTTCATAACTACCAGAATATTTCTCATCAGGACTATTTGCTTTTTTTAATAACGTTGTAAAGTCCTCATAGCCAAGCTTTGCTATGAGGTAATTACCATCATAACGTTTATCAAACCTCTCGATGACAAAGGTCTCCAAATTATCCGATAAATACGTTTTCGGTGGTGTTAATCCGCAGTATCGTGCCGCCTCCATGCAAACGAATTCGTTGACCGTTAATAGTGGGAATTCATCATCGAACGACTTAACGATTAAATCGCGCTGCAATACCGTTCGATTTGTTTCTACCGTGCTCGCTGGAAGGCTCACTTTCGGCTGCATACCTGCCAAACAATTCCTTAAATAGTATTGCTCCAATAACTGAGGAAACAAAGGCTCTGCACTTTGATAAGTGAGAATATCTTTCAAAGACATCGAGTGAACATTAGATAACCTATGCTCGCTTTGATACTCAAGCAAACCAATGCCTTGGCCGCCTTGAAGTGCAAGCAAGTACATCGCATTAACTTTGGCATAGCGAGCCAACTTGTTAGAGATGTAGGTTAAGTTGGCACCTTCCGGTAAGTTCTGGGAAAAAATGGGGTGAATGGCACCCGATTGATACGGTTCTAAGCCACTTCGCGTCATGGTCAGAGATATCGGGTGATTTTCTACAACAGGCTGATAGATGTGGGTAGACGCGTGCGTTAGCGTCCCAATTTTTGCCTTCTCAATCAACACATCCAAATGAGCAATCTTCTTTGGTAGATCTTGCATACTCATTCATCACCTTCCGAGAACATCTCATCAATCTCATCCCAATCAGGTAACTGTGCCTGTTTTTCCTTCACATCGAGCTCTAATCCTATAGAATCCAAATATTTTTCTAAAATATGCAGTGAACCCGTGAACTTACCATTTTCAATCTGTGAAATAGTCGATTTATTCACCGTTGAGTGATCACTAGATTCTTTCTGAGTATGCCCTAATGCTTTTCTTTTTTTAGCAATATATCGCCCAATGTCAGCTCTGCTCATTACAATTAAGGTTTCCTATATAGCAAATATAATTAAAACTATAACTCATGGTTACTATATAGCAATCATTCTACTCGGGTAAAGCAGGGCCCCGAACGAATTGCAAATTTGTTAACACACAGCCTTTGACTTTAATTAGTTTGAGTAACTCTGGGATAATCGTAATCTCATTAGACTTAGCATTCGTTTTTAGTTGACCTAAAACCAGACCAGTATCGACCGAATAACATTACTTTCTCTATTCATGCCAGCTCTCTCGATCACACTTGGATGCTCAAGAGCGGTACTCTGCTCTAATAATAAAAAAGAACGACTAAAATTATGAAATCGTTGCTGCCATCGTAATATGTCATAAGTACCTGCCTAACAAAAATAAAAATGTGGTAAAAGGAAAACTCATCACTAAAGGCGGTATCAAGTGACCAATGCATGAGCTCTAGAGATTATAAAGTCAAAAGCCCTTGTTCTCTCTGCTCTCTGCTCTCTGCTCTCGCTCTTATAGTCTCTAGCCTCTAGTTTCTAGCTATTTTTTGCTCCTTCTGAACTCTGAACCCTACAAGCGGAGCGATCTGAATTCTGCTCTCCCTACGCTCTCCCATACCTATCTTCAAAACGCACGATATCATCTTCGCCTAAATATGACCCTGTCTGTACCTCGATCATTTCAAGTGGGATCTTACCGGGATTCTCAAGCGCATGAACGGTACCAATAGGGATATAAGTCGATTCATTCTCTGACAGTAAGAAGGTTTTTTCACCTATGGTGACTTTGGCAGTACCAGAAACAACAATCCAATGCTCTGCGCGGTGGTGATGCATCTGGATAGAGAGCTTTTCTGATGGTTTAACCGTTATTCGCTTAACTAGATCCCGATGACCAGTATCAATGGAGTCATACTTGCCCCATGGTCGGTAAACTTCACGATGGATTTGATGCTCGGTTCTGCCGTCCGCTTTAAGCTGCTCCACGATTTTCTTTACATCTTGTACACGATCTTTGTTGGCGACCAAAACGGCATCTTTAGTTTCAACCACCACCACATTATCTAAACCCACGGTGGCAACCAATTTACTCTCCGCTTTAATAAAACAGTCGCGCGTGTCTACTGCGATCACATCGCCATTAAGCGTATTTTGATTCTCATCCTTATCAGACACATCCCACAAAGCAGACCAAGAGCCAACATCACTCCAGCCAGCATCCATTGGTGCGACAATAATCTGGTTATCATCAGCAGATTGAGAGAGCGGCTCCATTACCGCATAATCAATCGAGTCTGATGGGCAGCTTTCAAAGGCTACCTTATCGATACGAATAAACTCCATATCCTCAGATTTACTGGCCATCGCTTTTTTACAAGCAGACAACATATCTGGTGAATAGGCTTCAAGCGCTTCAATATAACGGCTGGCTTTGAACAGAAACATGCCGCTGTTCCAGTAATACTCTCCGCTGTCTAAATAGTGCTGCGCGGTTGCTAAATCGGGCTTTTCAACAAACTGAGATACGTTAAAACAATTATCAACCGCTGCACCGGCTTTAATGTACCCATAACCTGTTTCTGGTTCGGTCGGCACAATACCAAAAGTAACAAATTTACCTTGTTCGGCAAAAGGTTGAGCTTGAACAACAGCAGCATGAAAAGCGTCAGGATCTTGAATCACATGATCGGCGGCGAGAACCAGTAATAACGGATCGTCATCGTTTGAGTTTGATAGAGCTTGTAATGCTGCCAAAGCTATCGCTGGGGCGGTATTTCTACCGACGGGTTCTAGAATAATACCACTGTGTTTCTGATCGGCGATCCTAAGTTGCTCAGCAGTAACAAAACGGTGCTCTTCATTACAGATTAACAATGGCGCACTATGCTGCAATCCATCGAGACGAGAGAGTGTTTGTTGCAGCATTGACTGATCATTTGATACTGACAAAAACTGTTTAGGATACTGCTCTCGAGA
>JAESQY010000086.1 GCA_016764915.1 Aliivibrio sp.
ATACTGAGCACCCAAATAAGCGACATTAAAAAAGGCGCTACCGTATATTACGGTAGCGCCTTTTTAGTTACTGTATCAACGTTTAGATAGCAGCAACATCAAAGTTCACTTCAGGATTCACTTCCGCAGTGTAATCAACACCGTCAACCCCAAAACCAAACAGCTTTAAGAACTCTTCTTTATACTTGGCATAATCCGTTAGCTCTTTCACGTTCTCTGTTGTGACTTGTGGCCACATCTTTTGGCAGTGCGCTTGAATATCTTCACGCAGTTCCCAGTCGTCTAGACGTAGACGGTTTGCTTCGTCAACGGCTGGAGCTTCACCATCTTCGCGGTATAGGCGCTGAGTGAACATGCGATAGATTTGCTGCATACAACCTTCGTGTACACCCTCTTCACGCATTTTCTTAAATACCATCGCGATATAAAGAGGCATAACAGGAATTGCAGAGCTTGCTTGAGTAACCACACTTTTAAGTACGGCAACGTTCGCTGTTCCGCCTTTAGCTGATAGTTTGTCATTCAGAGCCGTTGCTGCGCGATCGAGATCCATCTTCGCTTTACCTAACGCACCTTCCCAATAGATTGGCCAAGTAAGTTCGGTACCAATGTAACTATAAGCAACTGTTTTACAACCATCGGCAAGCACGCCAGCATCATTAAGTGCTGCCATCCACAGTTCCCAATCTTCTCCACCCATTACGGTGACGGTATCATTGATCTCTTGCTCTGAAGCTGGCTCTACGCTCGCTTCGATGATTACGTCTTTATTGGTATCAATCGCGGTTGCTGTATACGTCTTGCCAATTGGTTTTAGCGATGAACGAATCACTTCACCAGTCTCAGGCATTTTACGCACTGGTGATGCCAGTGAATAAACAACCATATCAATCTGCCCAAGATCAGCTTTGATTAAATCAATCGTTTTTTGCTTCGCTTCGTTTGAGAATGCGTCGCCATTTAAGCTTTTTGAATATAGGCCTTCTTCTTTAGCGATCTTATCGAACGCTGCAGAGTTATACCACCCAGCAGTACCTGTTTTCTTCTCAGTTCCTGCTTTTTCAAAGAAAACACCGATAGTTGAAGCACCGCCACCAAATGCCGCAGCAATTCGAGAAGAGAGTCCGTAACCACTTGATGAGCCTACTACTAATACACGCTTAGGTGCATTTGCAATTGGGCCTTGAGCTTTAGTGTAAGCAATTTGCTCTTTTACGTTTTCTTCACAGCCAGTTGGATGCGTCGTTGTACAGATAAATCCACGAGTCTTTGGTTTGATGATCATAGTCAGTTGTCCTTTTAATTTTCATCATAGAATAAAAGGTTATCTCTTAATACGCACCTGATTTATCCACTTTTTGCTTAAATAATCCAGTGGTTGGATCACTTAGCTAATTCTAGACATCTTTTTATTGCTTTCTAATGCGCTGTTTTTCTCTATCCGTCTCTCCAATTTCCCTGTATTGTATTTTTTCATATGCGTCTTTTTTACTACATGGAAGATTTATGAATTCAGTCATCGATACTATTTTAGCCCACCGCTCTATCCGTTCATTTACTCCAGAACCTATCGCCTCTGAACAGTTAGAAACGATCATTAACGCAGGAATTGCAGCATCGACCTCTAGTCTCCTGCAGGTTAACTCCATCATTCGTGTTACTGACCCTGCTAAACGAAAAGCGTTAGCGGCATTTGCTGGAGGCCAAGATTATGTTGAAAGTGCCGCTGAATTTCTCGTTTTCTGTATCGATTTTCAGCGTCATTATGAAATAAATGATCAGGTAAAACCTGAATATACTGAGTTAACTATTATAGGCGCTGTTGATGCCGGAATTATGGCGCAAAACTGTATTTTAGCTGCGGAGTCTATGGGATTAGGTGGGGTTTATATCGGCGGTTTAAGAAACAGTGCCAAAGAGGTAGATGAACTGTTGGGCTTACCTCAATATACAGCAGTATTGTTTGGCATGTGCCTTCGCCATCCTGCCCAAGTTCCACAAACAAAACCTCGTTTATCTCCAGGTGTCATTGTTCATGAGAATCAGTATCAAGCGTTAGATAAATCCAAGATAGAGAACTACGATGGCGTAATGCAAGATTACTACGCTAGCCGTTCAAGCAACCAAAAGCAGAGCACATGGTCTCAAGAAATTACTGGAAAGCTCTCTGGAGAGTCTCGTCCACACATTAAAGGGTACCTAAACAGCAAAGGACTTGCTTTAAAATAACCTGATTTGATAAGGGCAAGCAGTAAAGCTCGCCCTTCGCTTTGCATTAGTGCGTCATTTTTGTCGCGAGTGCAAAACGGTTCCACGCATTAATCATAATGACCTGCATCATCACTTGCGCCAACGCTTCTGCACCTAGAAAATCTAGACACTGTTGATATGTCTCGTCAGAAACACCACCAACAATTAATGTCATTTCATCGGTAATGGCTAATACTGAACGCTCTTGTTGATCAAACAGTGGCGATTCTTGCCATGCTGACAGAGCAAACAACTTCTGCTGGTCAATGCCATGCTCAACGGCCTGCTGAGTGTGCATCTGAATGCAATAAGCACACTTGTTAATCATTGATGCACGAATCTTAATCAGCTCTTTTAATGACACTGATAAATCTATATCTGCAAGGTAATGTTCAATCGATAGCATCGCGGTAAATGCAGCAGGTTCTGTTTTTGCGATATCAATACGTGTTGTCATCATTTTTCCTTTCTCTAGTTCAATAAGTCGCTTTATTGCGATGACGCTATTGTGCATAATTTTATATAATCAATGAATAGCACGTAAAGCTGCAATAGCTTTGCAATAAACGCAAAGGTGAATGATGTTAGATTTAATCAGAGTGTTTGATCAAGTTGTAGAGTCCGGCAGCTTTTCTCAAGCGGGTAAGGTATTAAATATGGCGCCTTCATCCGTGGCGAGAAACATAGACAGCTTAGAAGCCTCCATTAAAACCACACTGTTTAAGCGAAGCACACGGCAAATTATCCTCACCGAAGAGGGGCAATATTTTCATCAACAATCCATCACTTTATTGCGTGACACAGACAAACTACTCAATGAGATGAGGGCTGATAACGACACTCCTGAAGGCATGTTACGGATTTCTGTATTCGAAAGTTTTGGTAATCTCTGTTTGGCCCCTATTATTCCTGAATTTCTTCAGCTCTACCCAAACATTCAAATCGAATTAGATCTGAATAACCATATGGTTGATCTTAACAGTGACAACATAGATATCGCCATTCGAATTGGTACTCCGCAAGATAGTGGCTTAAAAGCACGTAAACTGCTCACTAACTACACCTCTTTAGTCGCCTCTCCTCGTTATATAGAACAACATGATCTCATTGAACGCCCTGATGATGTTCAGCAACATAACTGTTTATTAATCAGCCATCAAAGGCAGCGTAACCACTGGTTTTTTAGTAAAGGGGAAGTTAGGAAAAAAGTGTCTGTAAGCGGTAACTTCATCTCCAAAGGTGGTTCACCCCTGTTGAATGCCGCGCTATTTGGTAGTGGTCTGCTGCTATTGTCTGATTGGATGGTAAAATCCCACCTTGAAAGCAAACAGTTAGTTCATTTACTGCCAGAGTGGACCGCTACTCATAACGAAAATGGCAGTGGTGATATTTATGCTATCTATAAAAACTCACACTATCCCAAACCTCACGTACGTGTATTTTTAGACTTTTTGGTAAGCCATCAACATCTATTTTAATATCCACCTTGACTATAGTCCGATATCGCACCATTATACTACGATATCGTACTATATTAAGAGTAAGTGAAAGAAATGAAAACAAGCAGAAGAAATTTTCTAAAAATACTGGGTGGCGGAACTATCTTGGCAGCAACGGGCGCAGGCGCATTCCTTGCCACTCGTACACCGAATAAAGCATTAGCACCGTGGGAGATGGCGGGGAAATATCAAGACGTTAGAAAATGGGCTCTCTCTTATGCTTTACTTGCTCCTAACCCACACAATCGCCAACCATGGCAGGTCGACTTATCAACACCGGAACAAGTGACTATCTATCGTGATAAAGCCAAAGATCTACGCCATACCGACCCCATGGCTCGGCAGTTAACCATTGGAATGGGCTGTTTTCTTGAACTGCTTTCTATCGCAGCAAGTAATGCAAACCATAACGTCACTTACGATCTGTTTCCAAATGGCGAAGAGGGGCCGATTGCTATCGCTAAGTTCTCTAAAGGGAGCTCGGCCGATCCTCTGTTTGCCCAAGTGATGCACCGCCGCTCATGCAAAGCGTCTTTTGACGATAAAAAAGTACCCGTCAAGTTTGCCGACCATTTGGCGAATTATGGCAATGTCATTACTGATGAACACAAAGTCGCAGAGGTAAAAAAACTTACTTGGGATGCATGGTTAGTTGAAGCGGAGACACCTCGAACTTGGCAAGAGAGTGTTGATTTAATGCGAATAGGCAAAGACTCTGTCAATGCCAATCCCGACGGCATCGATATCAGCGGCCCTAAAATGGAAGTACTCAAGCTTATGGGGATCATGAATAAAGAGTCTCTGCTTGATCGCTCGTCCAGCGGTTACCTTGAAGGAATAAAGATTTATAAGAATATGCTGAATTCAACCCCAGCTTATTGTACGATTACCACTAAATCTAACTCACGAGTTGATCAAATTGACGCAGGAAGACGATGGATTCGTTTAAACTTAGTCACCACATCTCTTGGACTCGCACTGCACCCTGTTAGTCAGTCATTGCAAGAGTTCCCAGAGATGGCAGACCATTATCAACACGCTCACCAACTCCTTGCTAAACCTGGGGAGACCGTTCAAATGTTAGGCCGGCTTGGTTTTGGCCCTAGCACTAATCCAACACCACGATGGCCGTTAGAGGAAAAAATAATCCATGAGTAAACAAGATTTAGCTCTCTATTTTGAGCTGTTTAATGAGATTGGTATTATTGAGCAGCTGAGTCGAACCTCATTGGAGACGCTACTTCCACATGGTTTTCTACAGTCACATTTTTCTGTATTAAACCATTTAATCAGGGTAAGGGATGGTGGCACACCGCTGCAAATTGCTAACGCTTTTCAAGTACCTAAAACCACCATGACTCATACTCTGGCGATTTTAGAGAAGCACAATTTAGTGGTAATGCGCGCCAATCCAAAAGATGGGCGCAGCAAATGCGTTTGGATAACCGATGAGGGAAGAGCATTTAGAGATGAATCTATTGCCAAACTAAGCAATAATTTAGTCCCACTATCAAAGCAGATAGACGCTGACAAAATAGAGAAAATCTTACCTATTCTCAAAGAACTGAGAGTCTACCTTGATGAGAATCGAGATAACTAATATTGGTGTAAAGACCCTTTATCTAACTCTTTTAACTCTATTGAAGTGATATAAGAGTGCGAAGAAAGGTGCAATGCACAATAGAAGTGCTCCAGGATAAAAAACAGCTTCAAACATACTGAACCAATCGGCATAGCAGTGCCCAGAGGCTTTAAATGCTACTGGGCATACATCCCTCTCAACCCAGAGATAAAACACAATCAGGCTGACGGTAAGTAGCGCCTCAATGACAATGAATAACAAAATAAAACGGACAACCCTTCTAAGCATTCAACACTCGCTGTTTTCAGTCAAAAAAATACGCAGCCATTGCTGCGTATTTCTAGGTTAGCTTATGCTGCTTATTAATTGAAGTAATCTGGCGAGAAATCATCCACCTGAATCGCTATTTGACGAAGTGTTTCTGCCTTTTCGATTTTAGTCACTTCATCATCAGTCAATACATTGGCCTCTTGTGCCAGTTTCAGTCTATCACTCAGCAACCCCTTACGAGGAATAACGCCATTGGTTGCCGCTTTAACCATCTTCTTCTCTAGTGAACGAATCTCATACAAAGCAATAAACGCACGCTCCATGATAGCAACAGGATCCTTCTCTTTATCACCGATATAACATTGGCCAGTCAAACGCTCTCGATGCACTCCAGGTGTCATTAATAGGCTCGCAATCTTAGTGCATAACTCATCACTTGGCTCTTTATAATGAATACCAAGTGGGAAGGTCAGAGTTCGCAGTAGACGACCAACTCCTTTTTTTGGGAAATTATTAAACGCACCGTCAAACGCGACTCCTGCTTGATGCAAACAGTGCTGTACCGCATAGTGAACTAACGGTAAATCAGCTTGATGCCTTCCATCATCTTCAAAACGTTTTAATACTGCAGATGCTAAATAGAGTTGACTAAGCACATCGCCCAAACGCGCTGAAAGCATTTCACGTCGCTTTAACTCACCACCTAAACTGAGCATGGAAAAATCTGCGGTGACAGCAAGCGCACGACTAATTCGAGATAGCTGACGATAATAATCACAGGTTTCGCCACTCATTGGAGAGCGATTAAAACGCGAACGAGTCAGAGCGTTGCTGATAGAGTGCAACACATTTTTAACGGCAAACGATATGTGTTTACTCAATAACTTATCAAACTGAGCTTCCCCTTCTGCTAAATCCGGGTTAGCTGCCGCTTCCATCTCTGCAAAAACATAGGGGTGACAACGCGTAGCGCCTTGACCAAATATCATTAAATTACGGGTTAATATGTTCGCCCCTTCTACGGTAATCGCAACCGGAACACCATAATATAGATGGCCTAAATAGTTCTTTGGCCCTAGCTGAATAGCTTTACCTGCATGTATATCCATCGAGTCATTGAGAATGGTTCTGCCCATTTCGGTCATGTGGTATTTTGCAATGGCGGTTACGATGCCAGGTTTCTCTTTCAAATCTAATGAGGTGGTGGTTAGCGTTCGAGCCGCTTCAAGCATATAGGTAAAACCACCAATACGCCCTAGAGCTTTACCCACACCTTCAAAACGTCCAATTGACATACCAAACTGTTTTCTAACATACGCATACGCGCCTGTGGTTCTACCCGTTAGATGGCCAATTGCGGTGCCCAATGCAGGCAGAGAAATTCCGCGCCCTGCCGACAGGCACTCAACCAACATACGCCAGCCTCGGCCCGCATACTCTTTACCACCGATGATCCAATCTAACGGAATAAAGACATCATTACCTCGTGTGGGGCCATTCATAAAGGCCAAGTTCAGAGGATTATGACGCTCGCCCACTTCAACACCCGGGTGATCGGTTGGGATCAATGCACACGTGATCCCTAACTCTTTCTTCTCACCAATTAACCCATCAGGATCGTTAAGTTTAAATGCCAAACCAAGTACAGTCGAAACAGGCGCAAGAGTTATGTAGCGCTTATTCCAAGAGACGTTGATGCCTAAAACTTGTTCACCTTCATACTCGCCATAACAGACGGTGCCGATATCAGGAATACCGCCAGCGTCTGATCCCGCTTCTGGCCCCGTTAACGCAAAGCAAGGAACATCGGTACCATCTGCCAATCTTGGAAGCCAGTACTCTTTCTGTTCTTTGGTTCCGTAATGGCTTATCAACTCGCCGGGTCCGAGAGAGTTTGGCACCATGACACAAACAGCAGCACTGATGCTACGAGTTGCAATTTTTGTCACTATGGTCGAATTAGCTAATGCGGAAAACTCACGTCCACCATACTCTTTAGAGATGATGAGTGAGAAGAAACGTTCATTACGTAGGTAGCTCCACACTTCTGGACTGAGATCTTTCTCTTTTTGTACAATGTGATGATCATCTAACATTATCAGCAGTGTATCTAATTCGTTATCAATGAAATGTTGTTCTTCATCCGTTAATTTTGGCTTTGGATATTGATGCAGCACACTCCAGTCCGGCTTCCCTGAGAACAATTGTCCGTCCCACCAAACACTGCCCGCTTCCATCGCCTCTCTCTCGGTTGCAGAAAGAGGTGGGAGCAATTCTTTAAACATTTTAAATGCTGGATCACTGACAAAGCGTTTTTTTAGAGTGGCCATGTTCTGTTCCTTTTAATTCAATTATTCAATTATCGTTATAATTTTAATACTGTATTAAGGTGCTGAAACACCTGCGGATAGGTATGGAATCAAAAAATCTATCATTGTTTCGGTATCCACTTTCCCTCCAAAATCATTCTCAGCGATTTCAGTTAAAGCCACACTTGAAGCCATCGAAAATATGGTGGTACCCAGCGTGAAGTGCAATCGCCAAAATAGCGTCTGTGGATCAAGGTTTGGATTTGCGCGAAAAACAGCTTGAGTGAAGTGGGTAAATACATTGGCGTAACGACTGGTAATAAACCAACGAAGGTGTCCTTGCACATCGGTATAACCACGACCAATCAGCTGCATAAACATTGCAGCGCCATTAGGTTTAAAGTTATCAAGCTCTAATAAGGGCTTTTTGATGCTTTGGAACACATCAACCATTGAAAATTGTTCCTGAGCAAGTAACAGCTCCAGTTCGACTTCCAATTTAGGCATGAATTCATCTAAATATTGCGCTAGTACCGCTCGTACCAGCGTTTTTTTATCGCCAAAATGATAATTCACCGATGCCAAATTAACACCAGCATGACTAGTAATGGTTCTTAGTGAAGTGTCATTAAAACCATTTTCAGCAAACAGCGCTTCTGCAGCATCAATGATTTTATTTTTTGTCTTCCCTTTATCTGACATTTTCAATCAACCGTATTAAACACCTGTTTGAATATTACAATTCATTAACAAAGTTAACAAGTGATCAGCATCAAGAAAATGAGATGTTGAATTAATAGAACTTCAAGCAATTGATTTTACAGGCATTTACAAAAAGACACAAAAAATGAATATTAGAGGGAACAAAATAGTGGGATCGGGGTCATATTAATACACTGCTTTTTCTTGATGAAAATTCAAGAGACCCGCTGACTATTTAGTCAGCGGGTTTTTCTTTATTTGAGGATTAACACTTTTAACGCTCTGATTTCACCCTTTTTAATACATTCATCAACAATTCAATTCTTGGTTCAATTGAGTTAAGAATTAAATACTCTTTATCACTATGAAAGCCCGCGCCCATTGGTCCAAAACCATCCAGAGTAGTCGCACCGACATCCGCGGTAAAATTACCATCCGAGCCACCTCCTGCATTCTCCCAACCATGGATAATGCCCAATTTATCGGCCTCTTCACTAACCAAGCTAATCAGTGTTTCTGTCTGCTGTGTGGGAATCATTGCAGGTTTAAATGCAAGCCGAGAGACCGTTACTGTCGCGCCTTTCTCAAACGGTTGCTCTGCCATTTTTTGTAATTTTTCATGTATCGCCGCTGCTTCATCATTATTCCAAAAACGCAGATCAACGATAGATTTAGCGTAATCAGGTACCACATTAACGGCCAACCCGCCCTCAATGACTCCCACATTCATCGTCGTTCCCGTTTCAAGATTTACCATATTTTTAATGGCTAATGACCAGTGGCTCAATTCATAAATCGCTGATACACCCTCAGCTAAAGCTGACCCCGCATGCGATGCGACACCGTGAAATTCCAGCTGATACTTGGCGTTCCCCTTGCGTGAACGAATCAAGTTACCTGTCGGCCTTGAGGCCTCACAAACTAACACTTGGTGACTTTTCTTGGCAAAAGATTGTATCCACTGTTTTGAATATATTGAACCTATCTCTTCATCACTGTTGAGCAGTACCAAAATATTCAAACCATTTCTGACCTCCTCATCAAGGTTTTTCAAAGCATACCATGCACTTAAAATACCTGATTTCATATCAGTCACCCCTGGTCCATATGCGTGTGTCTCATCAACACTCATTGGTCGCTTCTCAACAGTGCCTTCTAAAAAAACAGTATCCATGTGGCCACTAAGCATCACATCATATACTTTCGCATCTGGCTGATTGCTGATTTCAAGGCACGGGCCGGCATCAGGGTGAAGTTGATGGCGTGTAACGGTAAATCCAATTTGTTCGTACATGGTGGTGATGGTATCGGCGACGGTAGCAATGCCATGCGGGGTATAACTGCCGCAATCCACGTTTACCAATGTTTCTAACTTATTAAGATATTCTTTAAGGTCAAACTGCAGAGCCATGATGCTCTCCTTAATCAAGCGATAAGTGATAATTCTCACTGAGGAAAGCAATAAAATGACATAACCGGTGAATGACCGATCTGATTTAAATCAGATAAAGATAAACTACCTATAAATTGGTACTGAATAAGTCTTTTAATCAAAAATATATTTATTTGATATTTATTGAACCAATTGTCAGTACACCAGTCCTACTAAGAGTAAGTGATAGCGCATTGTTTATTTTGCAAGGCCGCCAAATAGTTTCTATCTATCATTCACGCTCTAATTCCCAAAGCCCTATGTTCTTTTTTAACCCAAACTTTTTGTTTGGGTTTTTTTTATCTTATTGTAAAAAATGGGTCATATTTGACCTATTTGTTGCTAATATACTGTTTTCATTTTAATTCATAAAATAAGTCGTAATCAAATAACGATAAAACATGTCATTTCATCCATTACCAATCTATTTATTTGTAATAA
>JAESQY010000087.1 GCA_016764915.1 Aliivibrio sp.
ACCAGCCCGAAACTGCGCAATTGAACGGTTTAGATGCTCTGCATTTTTGGGAGAACGGAGCAAATGCACTGTCTCCATAAGGCTATTGTAATAGTCTAATGACATTACCACTGCGTCTTCCGAATCACGACGAGTAATTACAGTTGTATCTGCATCATTAACTACTTCGTCCAAAACAGCTTTGAGACTATTTCTAGCTTCGGTAAAAGATACGATTCTCATAAGAACCTCCATATGTACGTTTAATGGTACAAGTATAGTTTCAAAAAACCAACTTGTACAGTAAGTTGGGCATGTGATATTAATGAGGTAACAATGATTCAGCCATGCTTGTCTGAATCATTGTTGGACAGAAATGAGTTTCGGAAATCCAAGTATTAGCAAATCATGAATTAACACCAGTATGGCAAAGTCACTTAACTCAGTGTGCAGTTCAAACCAAATCGAAGAATTTACTTAATAAGGTGGCTTCGGGTTTGTTCAGCACTCGGGATTTAGTGTTGGCTACGCAACACCTTAATCCTTATTTGTTATAAGCGTCCTTTGAGACGCAGCATAGTTGATAATAACTCTTTGGTGACACGGTTTTTGGCGGTTTACAGCCAAGCTGATTCAACTATGATACGTCCAATCTAAAGCTATTCAAGGCATTGACCAGCTCTTCTGGGGAGAGTGGTTTCGCATAATGCCATCGAAGCTGTTCAATGTTTCTCAGGTAAGCAACTTTACGATCTCGTGTTAAAAGGGAGAATTTGAACTCTTTAGGATAACCTCTTTCGCGCAGTGGAAGAGGGGTTGCGATACGCGTGTAGTAAACGCTATTTGGAAGTCTCAATAAGTACATCTGTGCCACCTATATGTGCAAGATGATTTTCGAGGCTCCAGATACGAAAAAACCGCTGTAAAAACAGCGGTTTAATCTTTTAATGTGGCGGAGAGATAGGGATTTGAACCCTAGGTACGCTATAAACGTACGCCGGTTTTCAAGACCGGTGCTTTCAACCACTCAGCCATCTCTCCGTGTGGTGTGCGAGCATAATAAGGAGATAGGTGATTGTTGTAAAGCATAAATAGATAAAAAACATTCAACTGCTCATTATTGCCTCAAATTGTTCGCAACGTATGCAAGAGTATGGAGTTAGCAGTGTCATGCGCAATTTTATAACGAAACTGTATGCTCAGTTTGTTACAATCATCGCTAAACTCGTTTCAATCCTGAATTATTTTTATCAGGCTCTATTTAGTAGGTACCTTCAATGGCTTTTGCATCTCTTGGTTTAAATAAATCACTCACTGACACCGTGAGTCAACTTGGTTTTACCACCCCCACTCCGATCCAAGTTGAAGCCATTCCATATGTCTTAGATGGAAAAGATGTGTTGGGTGGGGCTCAAACAGGCACAGGTAAAACGGCGGCATTTGGTTTGCCTATTATTCAAAAATTGATGGAGTCACCACTTGAAAGAGTTGCGGGTTCAATTGTGGTTAGAACTTTGATCTTAACGCCGACCCGCGAGCTTGCTCAGCAAGTGTTTGATAGCTTGGTGAGTTACAGTCAGAACACAGATGTAAAAGTGGTGGTGGCCTATGGTGGAACCAGCGTTAAAGTGCAAACGAATAATCTAAAAGGTGGTGCTGATATTTTAGTGGCAACACCGGGGCGGTTACTTGATCATCTCTACTTAAAAAATATTTCCTTAAGCCAAACTGAATTCTTGGTGTTAGATGAAGCGGACAGAATGCTTGATATGGGCTTCATGCCAGATATACAACGCATTTTAAATCGTATGCCAGTGCAGAGACAAACCCTGTTTTTTTCTGCCACTTTTACACAACAAATCAAAACGATTGCTTTTAAAATATTGGATGAGCCTATTTTGGTTCAAGTTACACCAAAAAACAGTGCCGCAGACAGTGTTGAGCAGATGGTTTACCCCGTCGATAAACATCGAAAGCCGGAGCTATTGTCACATTTGATTGGTTCACGAAATTGGCACCAAGTATTGGTATTTACTAAAACTAAGCAGGGTTCAGATCAATTAGTTAAAGAGTTGAAACTCGATGGTATTAAAGCGGCTTCTATTAATGGCGATAAAAGCCAAGGAGCAAGACTTCGTGCATTAGAGCAGTTTAAAACAGGTAAAATACGGGTGCTGGTTGCTACCGATGTCGCTGCTCGTGGTATTGATATTCAACAGTTAGAGTATGTTGTTAACTTTGAATTGCCATTTAAAGCCGAAGATTATATTCATAGAATTGGCCGTACAGGGCGAGCAGGAAGCACAGGGTTAGCCATTTCGCTGATGAGTCAAGATGAAGAGTACTTGCTTAAAGCGATTGAAACGCTTCTAGATAATCGCTTGCCACAGGAGTGGCTGAAAGGATATGAACCTGATCCTAACGCCCCTAAAACTGAGCAGCATGAGAAGATGAATAGAGGGCGCTCAGCGGATAAACGAAGGATGAAAGCGAAGTTAAGTATTCATAAAAGCAGAGGTAAGCGCAGCAAAAAATAGTGTGATTTTATACTCGGCACTACAAGTTGCTAAGTTGACAGCAATTGTTGTCAACTTAGCTGTTATTTTTGGTTCAGCTTTTAATTGTTATAGCGTTGCTGTTGGTTGATTACGACTTATGTTACATTTTTGTGTCAGTCGCATAGGTGTCTAGTTGATTATGTTTTGACAGGTTAAGTTAGAGTTATTCGCAATAACCAGAATAAAGTGAGACTTTAGTCGCGTTAAGCTGTGTAATGAAATGCAATAAAAAATATAGAGAGGGAGGCTGCTTTACTTAATAGATTGAATTAACCAGTGCTGACGTTCAGCTTTGAGGTTACATGAATAATCTATCCATTAAGTTTAAACTCTATATATTGGCGGGCTTGGTCTCTGTCTGTTTGATAGTGTTGTCATTAATCTCACTTGTCTCTTTTCAAAAATTAGAACTTTTAAATCAAACATTGGTGCTGGTTCAAAACAGTAATTCAAATATGTTGATGTTACGTCGTAACGAAAAGGATTTTCTCTCACGATTAGATCTGAAATATCAGCAGAAATTTAAAAAAAATTATCTCAAGTTGGTTAAAGCAACGGAGCAAGTAAAAAGTAATATTGATGAGATTGGCTTGGATTATAGCAAAGAGTTGGGTGAGTTGAGCGATTACTTACAGCAATACAGTACTACTTTTGATCAGATTGTCTCCTTACATCAAGAGATCGGACTGAATTATGAAACGGGCTTAATTGGTCAATTTAGAGAATCCGTTCATAGTGCCGAGTTTTTATTAGGGCAAACCGCAGAGGCAACACTGACAGCCAATATGTTACATATGAGACGAAATGAAAAGGATTATATGTCTCGTAAAAATGAGATATATCTCGGCAATTTTCAAGATAATTACTCAAGTTTTCATCTTATACTAAACGACACTGGTATTAACTTGGATACCAAAAAAGGGATTCATAATAATATGAATGATTATCGAGAGATCTTCTTACAGTTTAGTCAGAATTATCAAGCACTAGGTCTATCACCTAAAGATGGTTTGTATGGTGAAATGAGAAATACCATTCATAAAACAGAAGAGATATTCAGTATTCTAAATAACGAACTGTCTGAAGGGGTGATGCAGCAAAACAGCTCGGTTTATCAAAAGCTATTTGTGGCGACTGGCGTGATTATTGCCATTATTGTTATGTCGGTGTTGAGTATTTCATACACGATTATCAAGCGTTTAGGTCATCTAGAAAATCATTTGAGAGAGGTGGCGCTAAAATCTGGGGATCTGTCTGCAGCACTTGAGGTGAGTGGTAAAGATGAAGTGACTGTGATCAGTCAACTGTTCAATCAGTTTGTTGATAATTTGAAAACCACCTTTAGCCAGATCCCTTCTTTTACCGAAAACTTAGAAAAAGCTTCTAATATCAACGCAGATGTTTCAGAAAAGACCAACAGTTTGGCCACCGCGCAAAGAACGGAGTCAGATTCGTTAGCAGAAGCAGTTGAGCAGATGGTATTGGCAACGGAAGACATCTCAGCCAGCATTCATGTGGCAGCAACCTCAGCACAAGAAGCTAGCCAGTCAGTTGAAGTAGGAAAAGGTGTTATTGAAGGCGTGTGCAGTTCTATCAATCAGCTGTCGACTAAGCTTAAGTCTTCAGCGGTAGTGACCGAAAGCCTAGAAAAAAATAGTAATAATATTAGTAATGTATTGAATGTAATTCGAGATATTGCCGAGCAAACAAATTTACTGGCGTTAAACGCAGCAATAGAAGCGGCCAGAGCAGGCGAGAATGGCAGGGGTTTTGCGATTGTGGCTGATGAAGTGCGATCGCTTGCCCAAAGAACTCAAGTATCAGCACTGCAGATCCAAAGTTTGATTGATGATTTAAAGCAAGATGTTAAGAGTACGGTTGATGCGATGCATGACGGTGCAAAAAGCGCGTTGATCACTTCTGATGATGCAAAAACGGCGATAGAGTCGTTAGACAGTATCAGTAGTGCGGTGACCAAAATTTTCGAGTTGAATACCAGTATTGCCAGTGCATCGGAAGAGCATAACTTGATCTCAAAAGATATCAGCATTAACATCAGTAATATTAATAAAACGGCCATAGAAACAGCGACACAATCAAGCGAAACGAACAAATCGAGTGCTGAAATTAAAGAGATAGCAGCCAGTCTTCAATCATTGATTGCCAGTTATCGCTTTTAATTGTTCGATGGTGCGTAAGTGGTCGATAAGATTGCTTAATTGCTCTGATTCAAATTCAATGAAAACGTCATCTGGGTCCAGTGTTGTCAGCTGTTGTTTTGCAATTTCGATTACCTTAGTTAGGTAGGGGAGAGTTTGAGCATTCCACAACCACATAGGTGCATCGCTAATAATCGCGTGAATGGCAGTATCAGATGAGACTATGTCTAATAGCTTCATGCGAAAGGTCACGTTATACACTTTATCGAGTGGAAAGTGGTCAAGTAGATCAAAGCGCCACTTTTCGGGTCTGTTCTCGAGCAGATGGTAAAACTCTTCCCATAGATCCTGTTGATTGATCTGTTCAAGCAGTTCAGAAGGGGATTCACCCCATGAGTAAGACACGGTTTCAACTTGTACATGGCCGTCTCCATCGGGGTGAAAGATTTCGGTTTCTAATTGGGCTTTGGAAAGCTGTTCTACAGGATTCATTCTATTCTCCATAGGTTTTGGTTTTTACTTTTGTCGTAAAGAGATAAATGGCATAACATAATAATATCTATTTACTGAACGAATGAGAGCTATGAGTGATTTTGACGAGTTGAAAAGGATTAAAGTCGATCCTATTGATGATTATATTTACAATTGTTTTTGAATAAGTAACGGTATTAAATGACACCGTGTCTGATTGCACTAACAATGGCTTGAGCCCGGTTTTGAACGCCCAACTTTTGATAGATATTTTTAAAGTGAAATTTCACAGTGCGCTCTGAAATTGAACATATGATCCCAATTTCCCACGACGATTTCCCTTCCGCAGACCATGCGATAACTTCAAGCTCTCTTGGAGTAAGTTTTACGATGGGGTTAACAAGTTGCGAGAGAGGCTTACTCGACACATCATTAATTAGCTCTAAAACTGCTAATTTTTCTTGATTAAGCGAACATCCATATACTGAAGTAATGCTCAACTCTTGAGAGATTTGTCTTGAATTAAGTGAGCCAATACTTGCCCCTTCTTTTAAACCCATTTCGCCAGCAATACCTAAAAAATCGGATTGTTTTTTATTTAACTCGATTAATGAGGGGATCGATTTCCAATTAAATGGCTTACGTTGTGACAAAGAGCAGGTAATTACGGGGTCAATATATTGGAAATTATTTTTCTGATAGGTGTTGCACCATTCGATATTGTTATCATTTATACCAAAATCGGATGAAATGACCTGGTTAATATTGATTCTTTTGTCAGCACAGACCGAAAGTTGCACAAAGGCAACCCCGTCGACATCGAGGAAACGTTGTAATTTCCTCGTTGCTTTTAATGCATCATCAACCGAAGCGATTGATGAGAACATTTTATATAAATCAAGCACTTTGTGTATTTTCAACGGATATGAAATCTCTCAATTAGTTAACATGCTTAACGATATTAATACTATATCAGGGTGGGGTTATGTCTATGTTTAGATCTCATTTGCGTGATGGGAAACATGCCTCCTAGCATAAAAATAGCATTTTGTTACTGTCCGACAGAACAGTACTAAAGTGTCAATTAACGGGGTGTAATATCCACCTAAGTTACTACTAAAGGATATGTTTAGATATGCACTATTCATCAATTGATAAAAATAACAAAATAGCAGAATTGACTGACAGTAATGTATTTAAGCTATTCGATAATGTAACGGAAGACATTTATTTAACAGATACTCCAACGGTTCAAGAGATGAAGGATCTATTTGGTTTACGTGCTGAAGTTTTTTGCCGAGAATTAGCTTGGGTAGGAACGCCAGACGATAAAACAGAAATTGATGACTTCGACTATACTTGCACCCACATTGGTGGCTTTGTTAATGACAATGCGGTTGGCTACCTAAGAGTACATCCACATAAAACATCGTGGATGTTAAATACTATATTTGCGGACGCTCTTCTTGATTCAATACCTGCACCACAAAGTAACAATAGTTGTGAAGTCTCTCGATTATTAATAAAAAACGAATTTCGAGGGGGCAAGCGTGTTGAAGATAAAACGATCTTGACGCATCTGTTATCGGAACTCTATATACATTGTAAATCAAATAAAATTAGATACGTGTATATGGTAGTGACACCAGTAACCTTAGCTGTCTTGGCTAGACATGGGCTTAAGGCTACACCTTTGGGTGATACAAAGGTAATGACAGATGGGTGCAAGGCGTTGGCTGCAGTTCTCGATTGGGAGAGTGTAACCAGAATAGGTCCTATGCGAAGAAAAATAAGGAGTGTGCATAACGAATTTTAGATTATCTCAACACCGTAGGCGAAATAGAAGTGGACACATTTTTATTTTTGGATATGAGTAACCGGTTAAGACATATTGTCTTAGCCGGTTTTTTTATGGCATGATTGCTTAATAAATAGCGAACTGGAGTAGATTGTGTTTACTGGAATTATTCAAGCGGTAGCGAATATTAAATCTATTGTTGATAAAAATGGGATTCGAACTTTTGAGATTGAGTTTCCATTCGGTTTTTGTGATCGTTTAGAGATAGGTGCCAGTGTTTCAGTGGATGGTGTTTGTCTCACCGTGACCGAGCTACTAAGCAGTACAAGAGTCAAATTTGATGTGATGCTGCAAAGCCTTAATATTACGACACTCAGCCAATACAGTGAAAATGCGCAAGTGAATGTCGAGCGTGCGGCCAAAGATGGGGCAGAGATCGGCGGGCACCCACTTTCAGGGCACGTCGACTTTTTTGCGAATGTGATGGATATTAGTCACATTGAAGATAACTATCGAATTCGAATTTCTGTCTCTAAAAAGTGGTTAAGGTACATATTTCCAAAGGGCTATATTGCGGTTAATGGTGCCAGCTTAACCATCTCAGATGTTGATAAAAAAGAGGGGTGTTTTGACGTGTGGCTCATTCCTGAAACTCGCCGTATGACAGTATTTGAAAGTAAAGTTGTTGGTGATGCATTAAATATTGAGATCGAACGTGGCACACAAGTAGTGGTAGATACGGTACGAGCGACTTTAGAAGAGAACTTAGGTGAACTCCTACCTATGCTAGAAGCGTTGCTAGAAAAGCAAGGCGTGGACGTAAGTGCTCTTGCATCAACTAAACTTGGTATCGATAACAAACGTAAATAAGAATAAAAAGACTGAGCAGGCAGCCATGCTTGCTCAATCTGAGTTGCCCTAAATGCATCTACTTCATTTTAAGGCTATTATTTTCATTAATGACACTTTTATAGTATTTATGCAGTGCTTTATCATTGGCTCTTCTTTCCGCTAAACTCGCACCATTTCGTGCTTGCTCTCGAAGTAGCTTTTGATAGTTAGTCAATCGCCTCTCTTCTAACTCTCCAGACGTAATCGCGGCTTGCACTGCACATTTTGGCTCGCTTTGATGTTGGCAATCCCCAAATTTACACTGTTTTGCTAATTCAGTAATATCAGAGAATGTCTCCGCAACCCCTTCTGCACAGGCGGTAAGTTGTAACTCTCGCATTCCAGGTGTGTCTAACAGCAACCCGCCAGTTGGCATCACATGAAGCGAGCGGCCAGTAGTGGTGTGTTTTCCTTTGCTGTCATCTGCACGAATCCCACCTGTTTGCTGTGTATCATCACCCAACAACGTATTGATGAGAGTGGATTTTCCCACCCCAGAAGAACCAATAAAAGCGATGGTTTTTCCTGTTCCGCACCAAGGTTCGAGTGCGCTAACACTGACACTGTCTAGGGCATTTACGGGTTCAACCATCAGCATCGAATCTATCGCATGTATCTGTTGGATAAACTCACTTGGATCTGAGCATTGATCCGCTTTGGTTAATACGATGACAGGCTCAACACCTGCATCATTCGCTAAGGCAAGAAAACGTTCTATACGGCTTAAGTTAAAGTCGTGGTTGAGCGAACTTACAATAAAAGCAGTATCTACATTAGTTGCGATCAGTTGCGATTCAACTTTGCTGCCAGCCGCTTTACGACTAAATTCAGATAGGCGGTCAAAGCTACGTATAAAGTGATGATCACTGTCGAGGAGTACCCAGTCGCCGACCGTTATTTGCGGTAGAGATGGAGAAGCATTGAGAGTGATGTCACCCAGTTCAGAAGCGAGTTTGAAACCAGAACGGTGATGCTCTTTAATGCGAGCAAACAGAGTGCCTTCATACTCTTCTAAAGTAAGTTGTTGTTGAAAAAAAGGTCGCCAACCAAGCTGGCTAAGTGTTAATGGTGTTGTCATTATTTGAAACCCCAGATGCAATGATTCTCGGAATAATTAACATCAAAAAAAATTATTTTATGAGGGGTGTTTGAACCATCTACAGAGAGTAGACAGGTATAGCCCCCGGATAAATACCGGGCAAGAAAGGTGTTCGAAATGTCGAATTAAGCGTTTCGTGCCCAGTTAGTCGTGTTTAATACAATCATCATTTATTCCTTCTATTGATCTAAAGACGAAAAGAGAATAGCAGATCTTTATTTAAAGGAATAGAACACATAGTAATGAAAAACTTTAGTGTAATGTTAATAGCCGTAATTTATCGTTATCAGCTGAGATAACTTCCCGGGTGAATTCAACCAATATCTCTTGTTGAGTTTGAGTATCCACACAAGCTATAACCTTTGACACACTTTCAGATACAACCTCAGCCCACAACGTTTGTAAAATAGCGGCACTACAGCTTCTGATTGAGCGAACATCAATTGATGAGAGCAAAGGTGAGTTACGGTAATCAAATTCGGAAACGACTCTGATACCGCTGCAGCCAGCACGATCTTCTATCGAACAACTTTTTGCTTCTGCCAAAATAAATGCGCCTTGATAAGCTTGCCCTGCATTAATGTTGAGTTGAACATTGGGTTTGACTAAAGGCTTGATTGCAATAACTGAGAATGGACTGCAACCACCGCTGGTATGGCGACGTATGGTGAGCTCAAAATAGGTTTTCCTTTCGGGTAGTGTCGAAAAGTCATTAAGCTCGACATCAATGGTTTTACCGGAAGCGCTGAGCAAGCTAACGGTAGAGTGTACATTAGTCACTTGAGCAAATTCCGTCACATCAACATAGTCACATTTACCACCAACTTGGCTGGCAGCTTGGAATGAGGTCAGTGATAAAATAGTAAAAAAAAGAGTTGATAACGCTTTACAGATATCCATTGGTTGTCATCCATAACCGAGTTCAATGAATGTTAGTGTAATGCAAATGATGAGCGCTGGGTAGGGCTCCTCACACTCAATAAAGTAGAGGAGCAAAATGCTATTTCACTCGCTGCAATCCTTCAGTTGGGTCGGCGTAGGTGCGGAGGCCCCAAGGTGGGAGTTGTTTTTTGTATTGATTAGCTGCTTTCTTAGATCTAATGTAAAGTTCTTTTTGTTCCTTAGCTGAAAGAGGATCCCCATTGGTTGCATCTCCATTTGCACCCAAAAAACTATCAATAATTGAAAGGTCTTCCAAAGCATTTTCGTCGCTAAAAAGAATATAGAATGCTACTCCTTTCGTTCTATTTGGTATTTTAACTCCAAATATTTCAGCGTTTTTGTCACCGATGTTTTTTAATGCAAGGGAGATTATTTTGTTACGATTACCTGTAGATAAACATGCTCTTTCAACTATGCCATCATCAATTTTTTCCCATGGGAATTTCATAGACTTAAATATTCTATATGATTCGTAGTATTTGTAACCAAAATTACACTGCCTAGCAGCTTGATAGGCGAGGGCTTGGTAGTGTTTGATTTGCTTCGCTCTCTCTTTGACATCTTTGTTTTCAGTGAGGTACTCATAAGTGGTGGCGATGCAGGGGGCACACCCTTTTTCTGCGCCTTCCATCAGCAGTGGGCCGATGTCAGCCCATAAATTAGGATCACTCAACCGCTCGGCTTGGTGTTTGTTAATCAGCTCGGTTCTGAACTTTTGCCACTGCAAGAAGTACATTTGTGGGTCTTGCGCTTTGTGGGGCCAATCGAAATAGGCTTGACGACGAACTTCCCATATTGGTGTGATGTTGCAGGCTTTGCTGTAACGAGGCAGCGCGCAAAGCTCCTCATCATTTAGGTTGGTAGGGGCTAGCGCGTATGGGTAACCCTCTGTGGCCAGCTCCTTCATTAGCTGTTTGGATTGTTGTAACTCACCGCCTTCTTTAAACCCCCGACGAAAATTTGTAACGGCGTAATAATAACGTGCTTCGATATTCGCTTTATTTTTCATTAAAGGAGTCAACGTTTCCCAAGCAGCAGTTGCGCCACCGTTCTCTTTAAAACTGAGGGCTTTGTTAAGGGTAATTTGGTATTCAGACATCTCTTGAGCGGTAGTGATGGCACTACTGAATAGAAAGAGTATAGAAACGATGACATTGATTGTTCGCATTATGATTTCCCTAACTTCATGATGTATTCTTTAACGATGATCCAGTCGAGTAGACGCTCTTCCGGTGTATCTGCTCGTTTACTTGGGTCTTTATGTTGCCAGTAATGGCTTCTTTTATCACTCTTTTTAGTTAGCGCCTTGAGTGAGGTGACAAAAAATGATTTCAGGTTCTTGGCTTTTGGGTTACCCATGTTTGAAAGCAGGGTTCGTAACATTTTTTCGGTAACTTTTGTCGCTTCGTCGGTGATGAGTACCTGTTCGAATTCATGGATAAAGAAGTTTTCGCTTATCATATTATTAATTTGCACATACTCTCTAGATTGTACCGTTAAACTATCAAGTGGCTGGCTAGTGACCCTAATAGTTTCTTTTCCTCTATTCATAAACCGATCCATGCGCTGTTTTACTGCCATTGGTATCAGGTATTTTTGATGGCCAACAAACTCTGCTTCGCCTTTTTCACTGTAGGCTTCAAACGACTCCTTGATGTGGCGAGAGAGTGAGCTGCGAGTAGTGCCATCCCCATCTTGAGTCCAATATTGCAATAAAATCAACAGGGCATCTCGCTGAATGGACTCTTCATTCCACAGTTTTTCAAATTCTGCTTTTTTGGTATCTTGACCAAACAGCGAATAACCAGAGAGATCTTGATATAACCTGTCGAACTCGGGATTCTCCGTGGTTAACAGGTAGAAAAGTTTGCCTTTGGTTTCAGGTAAAAGGTTGTTAAACCAAGTATGCAAAATATAACGATCTTTTTCTTCAACTAATGACGTAGCCAAGTCACTCGCACTCTCAATACGAAGTTTTTTCTGGTTGGCATCGATAAGGGTGTTCATCTCCATCAAGAGTACGGTGGCCAAATTGGTACCCATGATCAATGCATAGGTCATGGCTTCGTTTAAAAATCGGTACGCCGAATCCCCCTCTTTACTCTCTTGAAACACCTCCATGCGTTTAAATTCGTTAAAGCTGAGCATTGAGGTAAAGGCATTCACTAGATCTAAAATGGAACTTGGGTTGATTGCTACGGTAAGGCTGCCTGATGCGCCGGGGCCACAGACAATACGGCCACTTAACCCCATGACCAGACGTTTTTTATAGATACCTAATGCGATGTCCCCTTTAAAACCGATACCAAAGTTGACTGCGTAGGTGGCGGAGAGATCGGCAAGCACTTTCCAATCACGGCTGATGCTCTTTTTCTGCTCTGGGGTCGAGCTCTGTTTTATCTCTTTAGTTAAAAGCGTTAAGTCGCGATCATTATGCACGGCATTTAATGCCTCTTGACTGACAAACGAGCAGAAAGAGACATGAGATTGCTTGCCGTGGGTAATGGGTTTCCAGTTAAGTTTGCCAGAGTTTGAAATGCCCACTTCTACGCCAGCAAACGCATCAACACTGGCATTGATACCTTGTGTATTATCTATGGTTGATTGGGTAACGACTGCGCCTTTTTGAACAGGTCTTTTATAGGTTTTAACCTCTGTACTCTGTTGCCCGCTTAATCCGATACCACCTGAGCCTCCAACGATATTGAGCTTGGCACAAATAGAAAGCGACGCGCCTGCATAACCGTACAGTGATGATGTCGTGTCTAAACGAAGGATACCAAGGCAAGCTGTTTTCGAATTATCATTAATGTCTCGGTAATTGGCGGTTAATGGGGTGCCATTTTCACTTGGTATGAAGTAGTTTGCATTCACTTGTGCTTTAAAAAGATCCAGATTGATGTTGGCTTGTGCTTGCCCAAACTCTTTTAAATCGTTCACTTTTTTTATCTGGCTCACATCGTCCATTTTAGTCTGACCAGACGCTCCCGCACTAAAGCGCATAAAATCAGCCTCGACGGTATACACACTGCTCACTAAGCCGTGCTCATCAAGCAGCACTTTACCATGAAAGGCTGAGCCAGTGCGCTCGGCAAAGGCATCAATATTCTCTTGTTTTGTTTTTACCGAGGTCACCTCTTTAACGGCTGTTTTTAACTGTTTCTTTAATTTAGCTTGAGTTGTGTTCCAATCTTCAATCGATGGTTTCAGAGGGGCTTGTAATTGATTGCTGAGCTGAATTTTCGTTGATAGGCAAGGGTGTTCGGTGATACTTTTTAACATATCAGAGGTGATGAACAATCTTTTGTCATCTTGGCTGACTAAGTAGCACTCTACGATGGAGGCATTATCCTCTGCTTTGGTTTGTAAATAAGGAACGGTTGAAAAGCTAAAGTCAGACAGCTGCCACAATAGGCTGAATCGTTTTGTGGTGCAGTTTGGAGGCCGGCACCCTGGTTGCAAACTGCCATTTTTTGCTAAGCCCTGCGCCGTTTTATGGGTCTCTTCAATGTAATCTTGGGCTGTTTTTAGACAATCGGAGCCCTCTTTCACTAAAAAGTCAGCGCCGGCTGCGTTTTTACTGAGTTGGGTGGTGTAGGTGTTAATTTTAGTCAAAATGCACTTTTCACATTGCTCTTTAAAGGCGTTGATTTGAACTATTCCCCAACCTTTAGATTGGAACAGCGTGGTTAGCTCTTTGCTGTAGGTAACTAATTGGTCCCAATTTGTGTTGGCAATGGTTTTAAGCTGTTTGTTCAAATCATCGGCGTTGCTGGCGCTACCATATAATTTAGAAACCGAGAGAACCTGCTCAGGACGAACCACTCCTTGTTCGTTCATTGCCTGCAAGGCGCTAGACACCTTGTCAAGCATCGGGTAGCCATTCTTCCCCTCTTTGACAAATAGTCCATCCCTGTTCCTGTTATCAAGCAGGAGTCTAATGATAATCTCAGTCACATCATTGCTAAAGGCTGGCTTGAGAGCTTTATAAGTTTTTAGCTCACTGGCTTTCACCAAACTTCCTTTATGATTATCGAGACCAAAATTGGTTTTTGCTTCAGTAAAGGATTTGTTTTCAAGTACTTTTATTGTCGATTTAAGCTCTGATAACTGCTCATTAATGACGTTAAGTAACGCAGGTTTTGCATTTCGGTTGGTGGTATTCCAAGAAAAGTCAGCAGGGGTTGGCCAATATTGGCTTGGATGATTATCCTCAATCTCTTCAAGCGCTTCTTGGTAACGTTTCTCCCCAATGGCATTACTGTAGCGCTCTTTAAGCGGTGATTGGGTGACTTGTCCATAGTTGAGTGAAGGTCGCTTATCAATTTCCGATTGATGCAAAGAGAGGGCAAACTGCTCTAGTTTGTAAGTAGAGTAGCGTTGTTGATCCTCTTCAGATAAAAAAGTTTGAATTTTAATGTTAGAGAAACTGCCAAGAAGATTGTGTTCGTTAAGTTGATTGAATACCTCTTTGCGTAAACTGTGCAGTGTTTGTTTAGGGGTGCCTTTAGGTTGATTGTATAACGCCCCCATCTTTTGACTTAATTCATCCAGCTCTTTGTTCTGTTTTTGAATCGCATTCAGCGCTTTTTCTGACAATTTATACCAGGTTTTTTTTTGACAAACATAGAGGACATCGACAGGGGTGGGGAGAGTCGTACACTGGCTATCGACGATGAGATTGTCGTCACCCATTAAGCTCTCGATAGGTTTAGGGCTACTGGTAATTTCAACTTTAAGATCAGGAAGTTCAGTGGATGTTGCTGGAGGGATGACCAGTTTATCGCCCGCGTAAATAAGGTTTGGATCGATGATATTGCTGTTAAGTGCCAGAAAATCTTCAACGGACACACCATAAGAAGCCGCATACTGCGAAAGTGTCATCCCTTTGGCAATAACTTCACTTCGATTACTCATTGAGTTGCTTCCTCTTTTTTTGTTTGAGAATAGTGCGTTGAAAACTGCTCGATCTCATCTTCAGATAATGCAAATTCAGAGAAATGAGTTAATGCGGGCGTAATAACCTCATTGGAATAGGCCATGATTTTTTGTTGGTTTATGATTAGCCATTTATTAATGGGGCCACTCAATATTGAAAAGCGCTTGTCTGGCAGTGATTGCCCTAAAGAGAGCAGTGTGTTGAGGGAGTAGTAACGAAACCATAGAGGACCCCCGGGTGATGAAAACTCAAGTAAGTGTCTAAGGTGCGCGAGGACTTCTTCGTGAGGTTGCTCGGTATGGATAACAACAGAAATGACTGAGAAAATATCATTGCTTTGTTGCCAACGCTGCCACAGTGGGTCATCAGGTCTTACTTTTACTAACCATGGTGAAAGCTCCTTTCCACTTGCGAGAGGGGTATCTAAATAGAGGATTTCAGCCTCAACACTCTCTTGTGTGGTGTACAGCTCTTGCAGACTTGAGTTGTCTCGGGCTTGATCAATGATCATGTAATATTGCCCGCTTTTCTCCGTCATTATGTTTTCCTGCCAACTCATTATTATGCCCCCTGTTGCGATTTAGCTTCACAAGGGCAGTCAGAGCGATCGCAGTTGCCATCCTCTTTTTTATGACACGCTTTTGTTGCTGGTAAATCTTGCTGTATTGCGATTTTCATCGGTTTAAAGTTTTCAGTCGCCACAGGCGCCACCAACTCCCCTGCCTCTTGCACTACTCTTAACAATGGCAGTGATGCCACAATGGCTGCTGCGCCTGAGCCACTGCCGGGTGAGCCTCCGCCAATGTTAATAGCCGGACCAACTATGGTTACGCCTCCCGCATCCACTTTCACAAAACTTCCGCCGCCCGATAACGTGATTTCAGAGCCGGCGTCGATCACCACTTTATTGCCAGCTTTCAAGTGGATCTCCGCGCCTGAATCAAGCAGCAGTTTGCTGCCTGACTTTTGATGCAATGAGCCATCAATTTGTTGATGGTCATCTTTTATTACGGTTTCAAACTGGCTGCCATGAACGGTAGTGTGATTATCAATTTTAATTTCTTGATAGCGGTTGCCAGTCACGGTGAGGTGATCGCTGTCTTTGATCTCTTGGGTGCGGTCATTTTGGATTTGAGCATCAAAATCTTTAGCGGCGTGAAGGTAGATGTGTTCTTTCTCTTTTTTATCTTCAAAGCGCCATTCATTAAAGTTGTCTGCCCCTATTGATGAGGAGGTTTTGAATGTACTGCGTGTTTTATGCTCTGGCAGCTTATAAGGCACTCTGTTTTTGGCGTTATAGAGAGCGCCGGTAATGAGAGGTTTGTTGGGGTCGCCATGGATAAAACTGACAATCACTTCATGGCCAACGCGAGGCAAAATAAACTGGCCGTAGCCATTGCCAGCCCAGCCTTGAGAGCTACGTATCCAGCACGATGTTTTTTCATTGGCACAACCTTGTCGATCCCAGTGAAATTGTACTTTCACTCGGCCAAATTCGTCGCAATAGATCTCTTCATTTTCAGGGCCAGTAACAAAGGCGGTTTGGGTGCCAGTAATAGTAGGGCGGGCAAGCTGAATAGGGCGAAAAGGCACATCCCATGGCGTGCAGGTAAATTGCGCCTGGTAACTTGAGGGCTCAGAGGCAAACTCTTCAACCGCTTGTGGTTGTTTGCCCTTATGCTTAACTTGAGTCACTAACCAATCATCATTCCACTCCGATTTACGGTGTTGCAACATGGGTTGGAAGTAGCCACTGGTGATCTGTGTGCTGTCACTCACCGCAGTGATCAACACATGGTCGCAACGCTGCTGCTCTAAATAGAGGTTAGCTTGAAGGTTGGCTTGCGTCTCAGTAACAAATTCACCTGGGTAGCGATAATCTTCTAAAGGCTGATCGTTAACGATATTGGTGATTTTTTGCCCTTGAGGCTTGAAGCTGGTCTTTTTAAAATCAAAATCTCGAACGCTGATTTTTCCGGTTCGTACTTGATGCTGCAGCTGAAACTGACTGATCATATCAGACAGTTTATTCATGCCACCATGTTGAGAATAGGGCAGAGGAGCGAGCTGAATAAAAGCATCTTGGCCATCAGCAATAATTAACTTATGGCCTTGTAGGGAGTGCTCAAAATGGTAGTGGATCCCGGCTTCACTCATGATGCGTTGAATAAAGGCAAGATCCGATTCACCATATTGAACACAGTATTCGGTTAAGTTGTGTTGACCAGATAATCTAAATTCAAATTCATTACTTAAAATGCCGGCGTCGTTAAAAATCTGCTCAATGATTGCAGATACAGTCAGCTGTTGAAAGATTCGAAAGTCCGTGCGGTGATTAAGTAGCTCAATTCGAGGCGTTATGGTGATTTTATATTGGCAATGTCTTTCGGTATAAGTGAGCTGTTCAAAGGCGTAGACCATACCGTGTAGATAACGGTTAGTATCTTCCTCTTGATTATTGGGATTGTTGTTAGCTAATGTTAAACAGACAGGCAGTTGCAGCCAATTTTCGAGTTCTAAATCGGGCTCATCGCATATAATGATAACGTCAATATTGAAATTACAACTGATCCCCTCATCGCCTTCGAAAGAGAGTACTTTTAAAGGTATATCAATAGTGGCGACTTGTATTTCAAATTGCGCTTGATTGGCTGCCGTTACCATAACTCACTTCCATGCTCTGACGTATTAGTAGAAACCCAAAAAGGGAGCAGCGCTCCCATTAGATAGAGTGTGATTAAATCACTAATTATGAACTCATTGCTGTGCGCCAGTCATCTGAACCTGAAGTGCCTGCCACTTCATGTGTCCATTCGATAGCGCGGTAGGTCATGAACACATCTTCAAGGTGAGTAAAATGAGATAGGTTTGGATCTTGGCAATTTGGCATGCTTGATACAATATCAACAATGATGGCGTCAGTGAGCGTTGTGGTGAAGTAGTGCTCTTGGGTGCCTGTTGATGAGGTGCGGAACCATTTGATTTCAACTTTAGGTAAGCGCTCACCTGAGGTTAATGCGTTATACATAAGTGGTGAAGATTTATCAAAAATCTTTGAAATCATCACGGGTTTATGAACACGTTGGCCTGTAGGTTGTCCAGATTGTGGATCACGGGGAAGAACAACTTGATGCGCAAAACCTTGAACAAGAACTTCGTCTTCATGACCTTCTTGAAAAATGTTACCGACAGAATCTTCTGTGAAGTTACCTGCTGTAATTAGGCCCTGTTTTTCACCCTCGATACGCATATAAGCTGGAGTTGGCATTCTATTATCCTTTAAAAAAATGAGTGTAGTGTTAATTCATTTATTATAAAGCGATAACTGTGCCAGTTATATTTCTCTTTAATTACAGTGGCATAGCGTGTTTCGTTGCTGGAGAAAACATTGAATCCTTGAAAAACAAGCATGGAAGCTTGAAAAACAATCAGGGAAAAAACTATGCCAAAGTTTGAGTGTGCAGGCTATCACGACCAGACTCTTTCACATGCAGCAATGCGATATCAGCACAACGTAATAGTTGCTCAAAATCGTGTGAGGTATTGGCGTTAACCAAGCCTGTACTAATGGTGATAGAAAGAGACTGCTCAACTTGCCCATATTGCTGACTTTTGATGAATAAACGAACCTTTTCACATGCATTCTGGACGTCGTGAGCTTGCCAACCGACAACGCCAAGAACAAATTCTTCACCGCCCCAGCGAGCAACAAAAAAATCATCGGGAGTGATCTCGCGAATATCTTTAGCGACTTGCTGTAACACTGCATCCCCAACAAGGTGAGTATTGTCGTCGTTAACCTTTTTAAAGTGGTCAATATCAATAAGTGCAATCGATAAGCGTTGAGCTTGCGAAGATTGATTGATAACGCTCTCTACCCACTCATCAAACGCACGGCGATTGTTTAATCCTGTGAGTTGGTCTTCTCTTGCCTGTTTTTCAAAAGCAGAAGCTTGAATTTGCAGCTCTCGAGTTTTTGCTGCTACTTCTTTGGTCAGTTTAAACTCAGATCGTTTTAATCGAAGCATACGCCACCAAATCGATAGAGCAATAGAGACAACGAATAGGAAAGCGATAGCAAACTGCAAGCTGGTTCTTTGCCACCAATAAGGCTCTATTGAAAAAGAGAAACTGGTTTGGTTAAGGTTGTCAGTGTGATAAGGATAATAAGCACTGACTCTGAACGTGTAATTTCCGGGTTCTAGATTAGTGTATTCAGCAATATTCTGTGAGCCACGTTCAACCCACTCATGATCTAGGCCTTCTAATTTAGTCTTGTACAAAATATGCTGGGAGGAGGTAAAACCTAAACCAACAAAATCAAATAACATGCGATGGCTACCGGCAGGCAGTTTAGGCTGAATTTCATCACTGAGTTGCAGTTGGGTTTGATCCACTTGAACACGCTCGATCATTATCGGGAAGCTAGCAACAACCATGTTTTTAAAGTTTTGAGGATTAGTTGATGCAACACCCTTTGCTGTTGCAAACCATAATGTACCTGAGCTATCAACAGTGGTGGCAGGGTTTGAACCTCCATTGGCTTGAGCGCTGCCCATGCCATCTTTTTCGTTATAGAGTTCAAAGTTGATTTTATCCATTTCTCCATTTGCAACTTTATTCGCGTTAGCCATAGAGATGCGCCAAATTCCTCGATTAGAGGTTAACCAGAAATACCCGTTAGAATCCGGAACCACTTGAAACAACTTATCAATAGGTAGACCATTTTTACGGCCAATCAAACTCAGCTGTTGGTCAGCGTATGTATATCGAATTAACCCACGGTCAGTGGCCATCCACATAACATCATCTTGCGCGTAAAAACCAAAAACGTACTCAGCCTGCTCCATAGAATCAAGGTTTAGCGTTTTAATATTATGTTGATTAATGATGCCAACACCGACGCCGGTACCCACCCATATTTGTCCTTTATGGTCCATTGAGAGGGCCATAATATAGTTATCTGGAAGGCCATCTTGGGTCGTAAATGTGGTGGACTTACCTTGGGCATCAAATTTAACCAAACCCGCAGTGGTGCCGATCCAGAGGTTATTGTCATCATCTTCAACAATAGCGCGGACTTCATTACTCGGTAATTGAGGCTTTTGGAAAGGCGAAATTTGTTTATTGTTATATAGGTAGAGGCCTTTGTCATAGGAACCGACCCACAGACCACCCGCTGAACGTTTTGCTAAGCTCAACACTGATAGAGAGGAAGCTACAGGGTTTATGGCATTTGGATTAGGGTAACTCTCAATCTGTTTGCCGCTGATAATGTTCAAACCATTACTGCTGCCTACTGCAATTTGTTTTGGGTTAAATGCCAGTACGGTTCTAATATAATCGCCACTTAATCCTCTTTGTTTATTCCAGACAGTGAAAGGGGCTTGGCGAAGTCGAGTTAAGCCTCCGTTAGTGCCAATCCAAATCGCTTCTTCACGATCTTGGTAGATCGAGAGAACTCGATTATTAGGCAATCCTTCTTCAGCATTAAAAATGGTTAATTGATTGCCTATTAATCGATAAACACCATTAGTGAGTGTGCCAAACCAATAATGGCCTTGACTGTCGACAAGAATTTTTGAAATGAAGTTATCGTTGAGCGTTGGATGAAGGCGAGACAGTTGGTTATCTTTGAATATCCAAGCTCCGGACTTTCCGCCAAGCAGCAGATTGCCATCTTTGTCCTCTACAGCAGTATAAATGGCGGTTGTCTCTAAACCTTGCTGCAGATTGAAATTTTTGATGCCGTTATTGGATATGATATAGAGGCCTTGGCTGGTGGAGATAAGTAGCTCTTTGTTTTTTCGTTGTTTGATTTGATAAATGGTTATTTCAGGTAGGATCATTTGATTTGCACTGTTACTCGATTTTCGAAAGATCAGCCCTTCACCTTGTAAACCAATCCAAATACCACCATCAGATTGTCGAAATACGGCATTGACCAGATTTTTTATGGGAGATATAGATTGCCATTGATGGGGAACTCGATACACCAGTCCACCACGTGAGCCTCCAGCGAGTAATCCACCTTGCAGATCTGCATATAAGGTTCGGACACCAGAGTCAATCAGGCCACTTTCGGTTCCGCGGGTAAAGTGTTTAAACTCACGGCCATTGAAGCGAGCAATGCCTTCCCAAGTGGCGAACCATAAATAGCCATCTTTGGTTTGAGTTATATCATTAATACTATTGTGGGGAAGACCATCTTTGCTGGTCCAGTTTTCATAGAGGTAATCATTCAATAGAGAGGCATTTACAGAGGATATGGCGCCAAAAATAAGAAAAATGGCGCAAAAATTTGTAATCAACCTAGTCATCCATTGACGCATCACATATTTTCCTGAAGTAACATCACATTTGTTGTTGGATGGTAAACCAATAGCTTCCCTTACTCAAATAATTAAGCTGATGCAAGGAACTGTGTCCCATTTTTAATGTAAGAAATTAAGAACAGATGAGAATAATTGAAATTACAGGCATGAAAAAGGCCAGCAAATATGCTGGCCTTTAAATGTGGCGGAGAGATAGGGATTTGAACCCTAGGTACGCTATAAACGTACGCCGGTTTTCAAGACCGGTGCTTTCAACCACTCAGCCATCTCTCCGTGTGGTGTGCGGGCATAATACATAGGGGTAATAAGCTTGTAAACTATTAATTTGTTTAAGTGTTTGTTTTATGTTCAAAAAACGAAAATAAAATGAAATTCATTGCTCGTAGCGACTTTTGTTATACTTAGCGCTCTTCCAAAAAAGGTAATAATTGAATGAGTACGTGCCGGTTCGCCACCTTTAATGTCGCTTTAAATCGAGAAAAACCTGGCGAGCTTAAGCAAGAACTTAAGCATAAAAATAGCAAACAGCTAAAGAACGTTGCTGAAGTGCTGCAGAGGGTTCGGCCTGATGTGGTGTTACTGAATGAGTTCGATCATGATGGTGAGGGAGAAGATCTCGATTTACTGACGAGGTTTCAAGCGAACTATTTAGCGTTGAGTCAAAACGGTGCTGAGTCGATTCAATACCCTTATGTTTATATGGCTCCAACGAACACCGGGTTACTTTCTTCGGTCTCTTTTCTAGGCAAAGGAGTGCCCAAGTTACCAAGTGACGGTTATGGTTTTGGTGACTTTCATGGGCAGTATGGGTTTGTTATTCTCTCGCAATTTCCACTCATGATCGATGAGTGTCGTACATTTCAGTATTATTTATGGAAAGATATGCCTAATGCTCAACTGCCCATTCGTGCAAATGGGCAGCCATTTTATAATAAACAGGCATTGCAACAGTTTCGTTTATCGTCAAAAAATCATATCGATCTGCCTGTTGAGGTTGAAATTAACAATACCGTTCATCGTATTCATTTATTGGCGATGCATCCAACGCCACCCATTTTCGAAGGGGAAGAGAAGAGAAACAGCCGGAGAAATCATGATGAGATACGACTGTTTGCCGATTATATTAGCGGTAAAAAAGGAGACTATCTCGTTGATGACAGAGGAGTGTGCGGGGGACTTGCATCGTCAGAACGCTTTGTATTACTGGGCGACTTTAATGCCGATCCCAATGATGGTGATTCTTATAATAGCGCCATTAATCAGCTGTTACTGCATTCGGATGTTAATCAACAGACAGCGACAGGTGAGTGGGTACCTAAAAGTACTGGAGCGAGGGAGTATTCAGAACAGAACGGATATCAGTGCAGTGGTGACACGAGTGAACATACTCATCTGTTTCCATTGCGCTTAGATTATCTCTTACCGTCTCGTCACTTATCTGTTGTTAATAGTGGTGTTTACTGGCCTGCAGCCGCTGAGAAACAACATTATCTGCTTAAAGATAGCCGACGCCACCAAGCAACATCCGACCATCGTTTAGTGTGGGTCGATATCAGCTTGTAATCTTCAACATCCATCAGTTAATTTCTTAAGTGAAATTTGCATCGATGCAAATATGGTGTTATACATAACTACAACACCATCATCTAAGAGGTGAATATGCACCAATGGGACGACAAATCACCCATCTATCGACAACTCAGTGATCAAATATCGAGTCAAATACGTGATGGAGATTGGACTGAAGGTGAGGCACTTCCTTCGGTACGAGTGGTTGCTGCTGATCTGAAGATTAATCACTTAACCGTGATGAAAAGTTATCAACTGCTTGTAGACGATGCGTTGGTAGAAAAAAGACGAGGGCAAGGAATGTTTGTTTGCGCTGGTGCGGTTGCCGCATTAAAAGCAAAAGAGCGACAGAATTTTATTGACGTTGATATTCCTGCATTAGCTGAAAAGTTAACGCGAATGGAGATCAGCATTGAAGAGATGAATAAGCAGTTAAATGTGCTCTTAAGGGGGCAAGATGAGTGAGTTAATACGAGTTTCAAATGTGTCAAAATCTTATGGCCAATTCCAAGCATTACATAATGTAAGTTTCGATATTAAAGCGGGACAAGTTCTTGGATTACTCGGCCATAATGGTGCTGGAAAATCGAGTTTAATTACAGCGATGTTAGGAGGGCACTCCTACGAGGGTTCAATTAATATATTAGGTTGTGAGCCTAGAAAAGAGAGAGAAAAAATGATGCGTGAGCTCTCCTATATTTCTGATGTGTCTGTCTTACCTGGTTGGATGAAAGTCAGTGCACTGATTCGATACATGTCAGGGGTGCATTCGAGTTTTAACAAAGAAGCGGCACTTGAGAGATTGAGTACGACTGATATCCCACTGAAAGCAAAAGTACAGTCACTCTCAAAAGGGATGAAAGTTCAGCTTCACCTTGCACTTGTGATGGCGACAGATTGCAAAGTTCTGATTCTAGACGAACCTACATTGGGGCTTGATCTCATGTATCGCGAGCGTTTTTACCGCGAATTATTAGAGTGGTTTCATGATGGTGAACGTGCACTGGTTATTGCAAGCCATGAAGTGTCGGAAATTGAACATCTTCTTACTGATGTGATTTTCTTAAAACAAGGTAACGTTGTACTACAAAGTGATCTTGAATCGTTAAACACTAAATACGTTCAGTTAACAGCGAAAGGGGATAATGCAGTGGCTGCAAGTCAGCTAACGCCTCTTTCAATGAAACAAGGTTTGGGAAGCGTACAGATGATCTTTAATAGTGAAAAACGTGAGGTAATAGAGCCACTGGGAGAACTATCATCCATTCGTCTGGCAGAGCTTTTTGTTGCTCTGCAAATGAGTGAAACGGTAGCCAGTGATGAAGAAAGTGCGGAGGGTATAGCATGAAAACGTCGCTGTATATGATAGAAAAAGAGCTACTTGAACATAAGATTGTGACACGCTTGCCTCTATTTCTTGTTGCGTGCGCACTGCTTTTTATCACTGGAGTGGTATGGAATATTGAATATCGATTGACCATCAACTCCGTCGGTTTTGGTGACTTCTCGCAGTCTATCGCTGTAAATGGTTATGCAGGCGTGATTGGTGCCATTAATTTTGCGGTATCTGGGTTCGTTTCACTGCTACTTACTACTCTTTATTTAAGCAAAGCACTGAGAAAAGAGAAAGAAGAGGGCAGCATTATGTTTTGGCGTAGTATGCCTGTAACCGATACAAAGTCGGTGATGATTAAAATGGTGTTTGCTCTCATTATCATCCCGCTGGTCTGTTCATTATTGCTGATGGCTGCAGATGTGATGATTTGGATGGTGAGTCTGGTGTTTACTGAAGCATTGTCAAATTTTATGACATCGGTCAGTTTCGCAGGTATTTTCATTCATTGGGCTGAATTTGTCGGCAGAATGGTGATAGCTTCAGTTGCCCTGTTTCCGTTCGCAAGTTTGATCATGGTCGCTTCTCAGAAAACAAAACACCCAATTATTGCTGTATTTTTTGTTGGGTATGTTTTGAGCTTGTTAGGCACTTATCTGCTTGGCACAACGGTTATCAGTGATATTCTGCATCAGAACCTGTCACTGCCAATGGCCATTTTACTCAAAGATACGGTCAGTGAGGGAGCATTATTTGGTAATGTTAATTACTCAATTATTTCACTTGTAGCAGGGGTAGCGCTGTTTGCGGCCGCCATTAAATTACGAGCGGATAATTAATTGATGTTAGGGAGCGCTTGAAATAGCATCAAGCGCTTTATGATCATTTACTGACTCTATTCCTACCCGCTTTTTTAGCTCGATAGAGCGCGTCATCTGCTTTTTTTAATACCTGCGCAGGTTTACTGCTTTCATTGCTATCCGCGTAACCAATACTAATGGTCACATTGACGCTCTCTTTTTTACCTTTAGTACGTTTTTGCTGGCCTGCATCGTCATCTTTAGGTCTATCATCGCTGTTTCTAATGATCATCTGATAGTCTGCAATCTGCTTTCGTAGATCAACCAAATACTCTTTAGCTTGATCTGTACTCTTTCCTTTGAATAATACGGTGAACTCTTCACCGCCATAGCGGTAAACTTTCGCATTGCCCTCTGTTTGTTTCATTAAACTGGCGACTAACTTAAGAACATGATCACCTGTGGCATGACCATAGATATCGTTGAACTGTTTGAAGTGGTCAATATCAAGCATCGCAATGGTATAAACTCGGCCTAACTGGGCCATCTCGGCTTCTAGAGCACGTCTGCCAGGAATGTTAGTCAATTGATCTATAAAGGCGAGCTCATGGCTGGTGGCCATAATATTAAGAATGAGAAGTACACCAGCAAGGGTGAAAAACGTACTGGAGACGAACTGAACTTGAAATAATAAAAACGTGAGGGAAGAGAGCAATAAACAAGAGAAAATAGCTTGGTCTGTATTGTTACTGCGCGTCAAGATTAATATAGCGGAAGCGCCACAAAGAATGAGGTTGTACAGCACGACAATAATCGGCATATGAGAGATTTCAGGTGCGCTAAGCAGATAGGATTGCCATATCCAACTCATGTCATTCTCTTTAAAATGCTCGATGATAAATAGGCTCCATACGAGCATTAACAGCAGCATTATTATGAAATAGCTTCCAACTTTTGAAATTATTCTTCGATTTGGGTAGATAAACACGGACATCAAACAGACTGGAATCAAAATCGCCAGTAAAGTGAACTCAATGCGAGTGGTACCCTCACTTAAACTGATTTGCAAACGACTTTGAATAAAGTAATACGCTACGGCCATCACGATCGCAATCAACCCGGTTCGCCCTTGATTGAAGGGTTGGCTTAACATGATAGTGATTGAAAATAAGATATACGGCAGAAGGTAAGTGACATCTGGATTATCAGCAGACACCGAGATGATCGAATCCATACCTAAAATAGAGATAAGTGAAAATAAAATCGGTAACAACAGTTTAAGTGTTGGATGATTGAGTAAGCTGAATGACATTAGGCTCTTTATAGTTTGTTAGATGCATACGTAAATCTTTGCATAAGGATACGTTGGAATATTGCAGAATCCAAAGTTTTTGTTCTATTGTTAAGACTCATGCATGATAAAAACAACAAAAATTCTTTCACTACGGAATGCTACCACTTAATCATTAACGAGGATATTCAATGTATATAAGCTCTGATGTGCACAATTACATGGAAAAACTGATCGCCAATGAGTTATCTGACCTTGGTTTTTTTGAAAAGTATAATTCAGATCAAGTCGCGGATCTGTTTTGTTTGATTTTGAATCGCGTACCGTCAATCTATATTCGTAATGACATTGATATGGCGTATTCTATGCCTGATGAAAAATTACTCGAATTACAAAAGCTGGTGGTTAGCACCATAAAAATCGTTGAACCTATGATTCAAAATGACAGAAGACATCGTGTGGAAGAGGATATTGACGCTTATTTCAAATCTCGCGCAGAGCTGGAAGCCGAAGAAGATTCGAACAGTAATATTTTTAATTAGTTAATGAATGAAAATAGCCAACCTCGTTAGGGGTTGGCTGCTGTTGTTGATTTCTATTTTTCTATCGGAGGCTGTTCTGGAACAGTTTGAACCGCTACCTCTGGAAATTGTTTGATTGGTTTAGCAACCAAGCTGCGTGTTTCTGCTTTTATTTCCGTGATAACCAACTCGAACTGATCGCCTAACTTGTATTCTAAGATAGTGTCAATAGCGATAGTTCCCGCCTCTGCGTTACATTCAATACGCTTCTTATTATTAACAATCAAAGAGCCAGGAATGAACGCTGAAGCACCATTTTCGATAAGTCGTACTCGCATTCCAGCACGGTTAATATCGAATATTTCGCCCGTAAAGATGGTGCCGTTGGTCACATCGTCAGCCAGAGTTCTTACATACAACCAATCAGAAACTGAACGCTCGGCCATACGGTGGTGTTTACGGTGCAGCGCCATCTCATTACCCACTACATCATCTGGAAGCTGGATAGGATCCTTACTTAAGATGTGCGCTTTGAGCAAGCGGTGGTTAATCATGTCACCATATTTACGGATTGGTGATGTCCATGTCGCGTACACAGGTAGACCCATCGCAAAATGAGGCTCAGGCTGGTTGCCCACTTCACTGTATGCTTGCATTTTACGAATACGATTATCGATATAAACATTGTTAGAAGCACCTAACCAACGACGCAATGCACTAAAACCTTCTAAGGTAGCAATAGACTCTTTATCAAAAGGTGTTGGGGCTGTTTCGTTCACCAGTTCTAAAACCGTATCAAGCTTTTCAGGTTTGAAACCAGCGTGAGTATTAAAAACGCCTGTATTGAAGCTGTTTTTAAGGACAGTACCCGCACAGATGTTAGCGGTGACCATCGCCTCTTCAACCAAACGGTTGGCACTGCGTCGCATGTCCGCATGAATGGCAATAACGTCGTTATCATCGCTTAATTCAAATCGGTAGTCTGGGCGATCAGGGAAAACAACCGCATTCTCATGACGCCAAGCACTACGAGCTTGAGCAAATTCGTACAGCTGACTCACTTGCTGGGCGATAGCTTCGTCTGGTTGCCAGTTCTCACACGATCCGTTTTCTAGATAGTCAGAGACATGATCATAGGCTAAGCGAGCCTGAGATCTAATCCAAGCGGCAACAAAAATGATATCATCTTGAATCACACCTTGAGCATCAACGGTCACTGTACAGCAGATAGCAGGACGTTTTTCACCATCAATCAGTGAACAGAGGTTGTCACTTAATTCACGTGGCAGCATTGGAATATTGCGACCAGGCAGGTAGATAGTGTAACCACGTTGACGAGCAACAGTATCCATTGGGTCATTTGGTGCGATATAAGCGGTCGGATCGGCAATCGCTACCGATAGGGTAAAGTCGCCATTCGCCTCTTTTGTAATGTGTAGGGCATCATCCATATCTTTAGTTGATGCACCATCAATCGTGACAAATGGTAAATGGGTCATGTCGACGCGATTAAGATCAGCATCATCTTGAATGTGCCACTGTTCAATACCTTCTGGCTCTGAATTCGGTAAGTCATTCTGCGCCAGTGTGACCCACCAAGGTGCTATTTTGTCATCAGCATCGGTGATTTTTTCTGTGATTTGAGCAAGAAATTGATTTTCACCCTCTTTAAGTGGGTGTTGGATTAGGTAGGCAACCACCCAATCCCCCTCTTTAAGAAGCTCAGGATTTACCCCTTTTTTTGTTTTGGCAGGTAATGCTATATTTAATTGCGGGTGATCGGGCATCACCAGGAGCCGTTTTTTGTTGTATCTAATGCGGGCAATAAAACGCGTTACCGCTTGTTCAATAAGTGTATCTGGCTCGACAGATTCTTTCTCTTTATCGGTGCGTAATAAAGCACTAATACGATCGCCATGCAGCACGTTTTTCATATACGGAGGCGGAATAAAATAACTGCTTTTATCATCACATTCCAAGAAGCCAAAGCCACGATCTGTTGCTTTTACTCTTCCTTCTTTTTTAGGAATGTTCTTTTTAATTTGTTGCTTTAATTGAGCAAGTAGTGGGTTGTCTTGAAACATGATCTCGATTCTTAATGTGAATAACCCACACACTATAATCACCACTTAAGACGATTGCTACCTTCGTGAAAAAAAAGAGTGAAAAGAGGCAACAGTATATTTGGGATAAATTAAAGCCGTTTAGGTCAATAAATGGTCTAAAAGGTAATTATTCAGATGAATTTGTGATGATGTTCAAAATTATCTGGTAATTTTGCTCAGAATAGGGCAGAATTCGCGCCTCTTAAAACGTGTCCCGACCGCTTATTTGCTGTTTCAGAGAATTGCTGAGCGATGGGACTTCTATTAGTTAGATTATTATTGGAATCCCAATGTCAGAATCTGTTACAGAATTTCGTCAGTTAGATCTGAACGAAACACTATTGTCTGCGTTAGACTCAATGGGCTTTACTGCTCCTACTCCTATTCAGGCTGCTTCAATTCCTGAACTGCTTAAAGGCAGAGACGCACTTGGTAAAGCACAAACGGGTACGGGTAAAACGGCAGCGTTTTCACTACCAGTCCTAAATAAAATTGATTTAGCACAACATAAGCCACAAGCGATTGTTATGGCTCCTACACGTGAGCTTGCTATTCAGGTAGCGGCAGAAATTAAAACATTAGGTCAAAATATTCGTGGCCTTAAAGTATTAGAGATTTACGGTGGAGCTTCTATCGTTGATCAAATGCGCGGGCTTAAAAATGGTACACACATTGTTGTTGGTACTCCTGGCCGTGTTAAAGATTTAATCAATCGTGACCGTTTGCACCTTGGCGAAGTTAAGACATTTGTTCTTGATGAAGCTGATGAGATGCTAAAAATGGGTTTCGTTGATGACGTAACTTGGATCCTTGAGCAAGCGCCAGAAACTGCACAACGTGTACTTTTCTCTGCGACTATGCCTCCAATGGTGAAAACAATTGTTAACCGCTTCCTAAGAGATCCTGCTCGCATTGATGTTGCTGGTGAGAATCGTACGGTATCTAAAGTAGAGCAAAACTACTGGGTAGTTAAAGGCGTAGAAAAAGACGAAGCAATGAGCCGTCTGCTTGAAACTGAAGAGAGTGATGCGTCAATCGTATTCGTTCGTACTCGTCAAGATACTGAGCGTCTAGCTGACTGGTTAAATGCTCGTGGCTTTAATGCTGCCGCTCTTCACGGAGACATTCCTCAATCACAACGTGAACGTACTGTAGAAAATATCAAACGTGGTGTTATTGATGTTTTAGTGGCGACTGATGTTGTTGCTCGTGGTTTGGATATCTCGCGTGTTACACACGTATTTAACTACGACATTCCATTTGATGTTGAATCATACATCCACCGTATTGGCCGTACTGGCCGTGCTGGACGTCAAGGTAAAGCGATTCTATTAGTTCGTACTAACCAAATCCGTATGCTGCATACGATTGAACGTGTGACTAAGTCAGCAATGGAAGAGATTCAACTTCCAGCTCGTGATAAAGTTGCAGAGTGTCGTGTTAATGCACTTGCTGCTGAACTAGAAGCCGATAAAGAGAGCAGCAGCCTAACCGCATTTACAGACCTTATTGCTAAACTGCAAGAGACTTTAGGTGTAGACGCAACAACAATCGCAGCGATGCTTCTTAAGCGTCAACAAGGTAAACGCCCACTGTTCTATCAGGGTGCTGATCCAATGGTCGCTGCTATTGAGCGTGAAAAAAATCGCCGTAGCAATCGTCGTGATGATGATCGCGGTAGCCGTGGCAGCCGTAATGAACGCGGTGGCGAGCGTGGCGGTGAACGTGGCGGTGAGCGTCGTACTTACAACGATGCTGATTTTGATACTTACCAGTTAGCCGTTGGTCGTGAACAAGGCGTTCAAGTTAAAGATATCGTTGGTGCACTTGCAAACGAGCTTGGCTTTACTAAGGGTGCTATCGGCGCAATCAAACTTGCCCCTAGTCACACATACGTTCAGCTTCCAAAGAAAATGTCTGCAGAAGTGGCTAAACAGTTGAAAGAACTTCGCATTCGTCAGAATGAAACCAAAGCAGTTGTGGTAGAGGGTGTAGACCTTAGCCGTGATAACCGTGGCGCTCCACGTGGTGCAAATCGCGATGGTGGAAGTCGTGATGGCGGTCGTGGTGGATACCGTGGCAACCGTGAAAATGGTGAAGGTGGTCGTCCACGTCGCGATGGCGAGCGTCGTTTTGACCGTAACCGTGGTGGCAACAGCCATCGTGGCAGCAACACTGGCAGCGCTGCTAGCCGTGAACCTCGCTCAGAAGGTTAGACCTTACTGATTGAGTGCCAATAGCATTTAAATGATAAAACCGAGTCAGTTTACCTGCTCGGTTTTTTTGTATCTGAACAAAATAAACAGAATTGGTAATCTGAATATAAGTTGATCTAGAACAGAAAAAGTAAGGATATGAAATTAATTTAGCAACAAAAGTTGAATATTTAAAAAAAAGTTGAATAATAGGGGCATATGGATATTCGCTGATTAGTACTCAGCTCCCTAAGACCCTAACATAGAGATATAACATGGCTAATGCGTACGTTCTGGTAATTAACTCTGGTAGTTCTTCATTAAAATTTGCAGTTATCGATTCACAATCAGGAGATGCTGTACTGAGTGGTTTGGGTGAATGTTTCGGCATGAGCAACCCAACTATGAACTGGAAATATGCGGGGACTAAATATGATGTATCGATTACTGGAGGAGGCGATCATCACAAACTGGCCATTAAACGTTTGGTTGAGATTATCAACGAATATGGACTTGCTGAGCAGGTTACCGCGGTAGGTCACCGTATTGTTCATGGTGGTGAGAAGTTTACCAAAACGATTCGGATTAATGAGGAGATCTTAGCGGAAATCATCAAGCTTTCTGATTTGGCTCCATTGCACAATCCAGCGGGTGCTAAAGGAATAGAAGCCGCTATCGAAGCTTTCCCAACACTTCCTCAGTTTGCTGTTTTTGATACTGCCTTCCACCAAACCATGCCATCTAAAGCCTTCACATGTACTATCTCAAATGAGTTGTATAAAGAGCATGGTATCCGTCGTTATGGTTTCCACGGCACTAGCCATTACTTTGTAAGCCGTGAAGCCGCTAAAGTGATCGACAAACCAATCGAAGAGAGCAGTTTCATCTCTGTTCACTTAGGCAATGGTGCTTCCGTATGTGCAATTAAAGACGGTCAGAGTGTTGATACCAGCATGGGCTTTACACCGCTTGCAGGCCTTATGATGGGCACACGTTGTGGTGATATTGATCCAGGCATCATTGAGTTCCTAATGAAAAAAGGTTGGACTCAAGAGCAAATCTTCTCTGAGCTTAATAAAAACTCTGGCTTCTTAGGTGTTTCTGGCCTAACTAGTGATGCACGTGGCATCTTAGAGGCGATGGAAGAGGGCCACAAAGGCGCGACATTGGCTTTCCAAGTGTTTACTTACCGCGTAGCGAAATACATCGCTTCTTACATGGTAACGCTTGATTCACTAGATGCTATCATCTTCACTGGTGGTATCGGTGAGAATGCACTGCCAATTCGTAGAGAGATCCTAAAGTACCTGAAAATCTTTGGTTATAAAGAGAATGAAGCAGCGAACGCTGATGCACGATTTGGCGCACGAGGTATCATCACTGAAGATGGCACCCCGGTTGCCATGGTTATTCCAACCAATGAAGAGTTTGTTATTGCTCAGCAGTCGGCAGCGCTTCTGTAAATTTCACCAATGGTTAATGTGACACTTTAAAAGGCTCTAGCTGCGGTTTGAGCCTTTTTTGTGTATCGACTGTAGAGAGAATGTAACCAGCGCCACCGAGCTACAGATGTGATAAAGAGAATCATTCGTCATCAAGAGATATAGATCACAAATGCACTATGATTTATATGAATTGCATCTATATTGGATTGAAATCATATTTAATGCTGATATGTGCAAGTAAAATGCTCTTTTTTTTCTTTACCGCTTATTTGTCATGAAGTTATTGAACAATATCATGATCGAACTTATCTAAGAGTATTCAACATAATTATGAAAATCATCAGGAAAATATTACGCAGTTTGGGTGTTCACAGCATACAAAAGCAGTTGCTATTATTGAACATCATTTTGGTTATTTCTGGCTGCAGTGCGATGGCTATTATCTACTTTGGGATGACTGCTGATGCATCGACGATTAATATCGCAGGCAGACAGCGTATGCTCTCTCAACGAGTAGCCAAAGAAGTGCTACTTGTGAACACGGACATTGGCAAGATAAACGAACTGAATCAGACCATCGATCTTTTTGAAACATCCATGAGAATGCTACTAAAAGGGAATGAGGCATTTGGTGTCTCGAAACCAATGACGGATGAGATCAGTCAGCAGTTAGACAGAGTAAATGGATTATGGACGGAGTATCGTAACGGCATCCTTGAACTTGCGAAGAAAAGCAGTCTAGAGAACCAAAATTTGCTTATTGAAGAGCTATACCATCGATCCCCAATCATCCTTAAAGAGATGAATAAAGCAGTGATGATGATGGAATCAGCGAGTAAGCAGCGAGTCAAAGATAATATGCTGCTGACATTGGGTTTAATATTATTATTGATGACACTCTCGAGTCTCATTTATTTTTATGTCTCGCGCTTTTTAATGAAACCTTTGATGCCCCTTAGAGTGGCTTTAAAGGCGTTCGCTAATGGTGATTTAACCAAACCGTTACCTTCAAATAGCAGTCAGGATGAAATTGGTGCGCTTTATACGGATTATAACGAAGCACGTATTGAAGTATCAGAGATGTTGGCTAAAATCATCCAATCAAGCGAGCAGTTAAATAGCTCTAGTAACACGCTTAAGAGTGCAGCGTTTGAAAATGCAAAGGGCATGAGCGCGCAGTATCAAGAGATTGAGTTAATCTCGACAGCAATGAATGAGATCACGTTGACTATTCAAGAGGTTGCCCAGAGTAGTGCAAGTGCTTTAGAGAACACAAGTATTGCAGAGCAAGAAGTAAGTAGCGGCCGTTTGGTCATGGGAGAAACAGCCGCCATCATTAATGGTCTTAATCAACAGGTGCAGTCGGCTGCAGGCGTGATCAATACCCTAAACGATGACAGTATGAAAATTGATAAGGTTCTGGAAGTGATCAATGAGATAGCTGACCAGACAAATTTATTGGCACTGAATGCAGCTATTGAAGCAGCTAGAGCGGGAGAGGCGGGAAGAGGCTTCGCCGTAGTGGCTGATGAAGTGCGTGGTTTAGCGGCCCGAACGGGAAATTCAACCAGTGAAATACGTGCGATGGTTGATCAGCTGCAATTACAAGCAACAAAAGCAGTTGATGTGATGGCGGATGGTCAAAAACAAGCAATCAGTGGTGTGGAGCATGTGAAACAAGCGGATGCAGCTTTAGAGCGGATCGAGAATTCCGTTACTGTGATCAATGAGATGAATGCGCATATTGCATCGGCAACCAAAGAAGAGAGCATCGTTGCAGAGGATATGAACCAAAGAATTGTTCATGTCGCTGAAATGTCATCGAAGACAAAAAACAATGCGACAAATAATCAGAAATTGGCTGAGCAGCTATCTATCGTTGGTAGCGAGTTAAGCAGTGATACGGATCGTTTTCAGTTATAGCTTTCGGATACAGTCATACCGCACTACTGTTTGAGGCATTATTTATCCCAGTGAGGCGTTTGTTTATCAAAATGTTGCTGAAGAAATTCAATAAACAGACGCGTTTTTGCTGGAACATGCTTTCGCTCAGTGAGCATGGCGTAAATCGCGTGTTTCGGAAGATGATATTCAGGAAGTAGAGCGATCAATTTCCCCTGTTTAAGTGCGTGCCCGACAATAAAGGTGGGCATCTGACCAATGCCTAACCCCGCTATCAACCCTTCGTAAAGCGCTTCACTGTTATTGACGATGTAGTTTCCCTTCGGCACCACACTTACTGGCCCCTCTGGTCCTACATATCGCCACTCATTACCCGCTTGGAAATAGGAATAGTTAAGGCAGTTATGCGTTGCAAGTTCAGTAGGATGGCTCGGTATGCCATGCTTGGCCAGATAGCTTGGTGATGCGCACATAACACTGACACAAGGTGCGATGTGTTTAGCGATAAGGGATGAGTCAGGAAGTTCACCAATACGTATCGCAATATCGAAACTGCCTGAAACCATATCGACCACTTTGTCATCCATCTCCATATCAATCTGTATTTGAGGGTGGTTTAACAGAAATTGAGGAACCAGTGGCGCTAAGTGTAAGCGACCAAACCCCATAGGCGCGTTAATTCGCAGTGTTCCTTGAGGACTTTTTTGCAGCCTTGTAATGGCATCTTCACCTTCACTTGCGATGGTCAGAGCATTACGAGCATAATCAAAATAGTGCTCTCCAGCCTCGGTTAAGCTTAGGGACCGTGTTGTTCGATGAATAAGCTTAATGCCTAATTGGTTTTCAAGTTGATTGATGCGTTTACTGACTGCTGATTTTGTTACACCCAGTGATACTGCAGCCGCTGAAAAACTGCCGCACTCAACCACGGCTACAAATACGGGTATCGAAGTAAATATCTCCATACTGTCAACTTTATCTCAACTGTCATTTCCTTATCTGAATATTATCATCAATATGAAAACAATATAAGCTTCGATTCCATAATGGTTGAGAAGGAATAAACGTGAATGTAAATTATGTAAATACGGCAATGGCGCTGATTGGCGGCGTTTTATTGGCTTGTATGATCCGCTTTAACAGTCAGTTAGCAGAGTTAAGCTCACCAATGGTTGCCTCTTGGTTAGCACATGGCATAGGGTCTGTTTTTGCGTTGTTGTTGCTGGTGAGCAGTCGCGTGTTGAGGAACCAGCAGAATGGCAACAGAGAGGAGACACTTGCACCAAAGTGGAGTTATTTTGGCGGTGTACCCGGTGCTTTAGTGGTGATAGTCGCTGCCATTACGGTGAACAGTGATATTGGGTTAGCAGGCACGTTAGTACTTGGTCTTATTGGACAGATTATTTTTGGTTTTATCTGTGATGGGTGGGGGCTGTTCGGTGTAGAGAAAAAAAAGATTACGGCACAGCAGGTAAAAAAAGTCTCTCTCATTGTAGCGGGCAGCTTTTTAATTATCTTTTTTAGGAGTTCAATATGATTTGGATGGTGGTGTTAGCACTAGGAAACGGTCTGTTAATTGGGTTATGTCGCGCAATCAATGGCCGATTAAGCCAAAGTAAAGGCGCGTTTTCGGCCTCTTTTTATAATCATTTAGTAGGGGCACTACTGCTGGTGTTTATGATTACGCTTTTTGGTTACTTGAACGTTGCAGAGACTTTAAACTGGGGAGAAATCATTATGATGGATTGGCAACATATACCGATAATGAGTTATTTAGGCGGTGTGATTGGTGCACTGTATGTGGCGATTAACAGTCATGTATTAACTCGAATTGGCGCACTAAAAACGGCGCTATTGGTTATCAGCGGTCAAATGGTGACTGGGGTTATGTTTGATGTTGTTGGACAACCGTTTTTGGACTCAATTATACAGTTAGTCGGCGTCATTCTAATCATTGCGGGTGTCTACTGTGGTCAAACAGGCTCAAAAGCAAGATGATAATAGCGACAGAGATTGCATTCATTTTAAAGATGGTTTAGTTTGGAGTTATGACAATATTTAATGCTAGCTATAACGATTCATGTTGTTGCTGTAAATTCACATTTACGGCGGCTTTTACGTAGTTATTTTTTAGCATATTCAATCAAAATAATTCAAGGCCGTTGATGTTCGCATCCACGGCCTTTCTGTTTTTTATAAGGAGCTAAAATGTCCTCTTCTGTATTACAGGTTTTTAATACTCTGTCGCGTTCAACGACAGAGTTTGTCCCGATCAACAGTAAAAAAGTAGGGATGTACGCATGTGGGCCTACAGTGTATGGCTTTGCGCATATTGGAAATTTGAGAACGTATCTGTTTGTTGATGTATTGAAAAGAGTCCTTTTGCTTAATGGATATCAAGTTGACCATGTGATGAACATTACCGATGTTGGCCATTTAGTTTCTGATGGGGATACGGGTGAAGACAAGATGGAAAAGGGTTCACGCGCAATGAACCAATCGGCATGGAAGATAGCCACGTTTTTTGAAAAGGCCTTTTTTGATGATATGGAAAAGCTGAATATTTCCATGCCTTCTACTGTATGTCGAGCCACCGACCATATTCAAGAGCAAATTGATTTTATCCTTGATCTTGAATCTAAAGGGTTTACCTATAAAACTGACGACGGCATCTATTTTGATACTGAAAAACAGCCAGAATACGGACAGTTGGCGCGATTAGACAAAGCGGGATTGGTGGCTGGAATACGTGTGGACATGGCCAATAAAAAGAACGTTACCGATTTTGCATTGTGGAAGTTCAGTGGCAACAAAAAGCGGCAAATGGAGTGGACCAGCCCTTGGGGAATCGGCTTTCCGGGATGGCACATTGAGTGTTCTGCAATGGCTGAGAAGTATTTGGGTAAGCAGTTTGATATTCACATTGGTGGCGAAGACCATATACCAGTGCATCACACTAACGAGATTGCCCAGTGCCACGCCAAAAATGGTCACGTACAGGCGAACTATTGGATGCACGGTTACTTTTTGAATTTAAACAAAGAGAAAATATCAAAGTCGGGAACGTCCATGTTACTTAGTGGTTTGGACGAGAGAGGATTTGAACCTCTGGACTACCGTTACTTAACCTTAACCAGTCATTATCGCAGTCAGTTAAGCTTTACTTGGGAGGGGCTAGCTGGCGCAAAAAAAGCGTTACATCGTTTGCGAGTAAAGATGAATGAATCTCCTACTGGTGGGGTTATTGACGAGGATTTCAAACAACAATTTATCGATAAGGTGAATAATGACCTCAATATGCCACAAGCGTTGGCGCTGGTGTGGAAGGTACTGGATAGCTCAATCAGTGAGGCTGATAAACGTGCCACCATACAGTTTTTTGATACGGTGTTTGGACTTGATGTCGATAAGTTGCCTGAGGTTACGATTCCGAATTCAGTTTATGAACTGGCAACGCAGCGGGTAGCGCTTAAACAGGCAGGAGATTATCAACAGGCCGATAAACTGCGAGAACAAGTGTTAGCAATGGGTTATCAAATCAATGATACCCATGCAGGTGAGATCGTTATTACTCCTGTGTAGATTAAATATGAAAACTATTAACGAGTAGGCAATAATTGTAGACAGCTTAATAAAAACTGACGGGCAGATAGAAATCTAATTCAAACCTTTCATCATGTTCAATAAAGTGATTTCTGTGATAGTGAACATAAGCAGGGGTCGCTTTCATTTTAAGTCCTGATGTTGGTAGCCATTTTTCAAGAATTAGACTTAATTGAGGCAGCAGTTCGCCATATTTTCCAGTGAGATGAAATACCGCATGTGTCCCCCCTGGAATAACCAATTGATTAATATGCCCTCTATTTTTAATGGGCTTATCGATGACAATACAGGCCACATATCGACATGACCTTAGCTCCACTACTGCTGGGTTAGAATGATGCAGACCAAACTGTTGTGAGAAATCACGCCCTTCATTGATCGCCCAACTGTGCAGCTCAGACCACGCATTTTTGATTGAACGGCCATAACCTTGGTGGCGAACGTAAGCCGCATGCCGTGGAGGCACTTCGATAATTTTTGCTATAGGCGGATCCTGATGAGAAATTCTTTGGTAGCTGGTGGCGATCTCATCATCAGATAAGTAAGGTTTGTCTCGGCCACTCATGTCACTGTTTCGCCACTGCCCTGGAGAGAGAGCGAAAAGAGTTTTAAACGCACGGCTGAATGAAGATACTAAGTTAAACCCTGCACTATGGGCAATATCCATCACAGTGGCCGTATTATCAAACATCAATTGATTAGCAGCATATTCGAGCCGTGTACGACGAATATATTGATGAATCGACTCTCCAACCACCTGTTTAAAAATTCGATGGAAATGTTGTTCAGAATAGGCCGCGCGTTTTGCTAATTCGCTGGCCAATAAATCGCGGCTAATATCTTGATGAATATAATACAATACATCATTTATTCGAGAAGCTTGTTGAGATTTAGACATAAGATTAAGAGATAAAGAAAAGCATAAATAGACATTATGGATAGCATAAACGGACATGTATGAAATGACAATCAATAGTAGTCTTGTAAAAAATAGAACTGTTAGGATGATTCATGGAAATTGCACAATCGCTACAACAGATACCGTCTTCGTACATTCGAGAAATCCTTGCAGCAGCAAGCAGCGACAGTGTTATTTCATTAGCAGGAGGCTTACCTGATCAAAGTACCTTTCCTATTAAATTGATGGAATCAACCTTAGCCAGATTAACGTCTATGCCTGAGGTGTTCCAATATGGTAGTACTGAAGGGTATGGACCGCTTTTAGCTCATCTTAACGAGCTTTATCAATTACCGGATAACCATAAAGCGATGGTGTGTACCGGATCGCAGCAAGGTCTTGATCTGATTGCTCGCGCTTATATGGATCCGGGTGATAAAATTGTCATGGAAGCACCAAGCTATCTAGGTGCAATGCAAGTGTTTGGCTTGAGCCAGGCGAATATGTTAAGTGTAAGCCAAAATGACGAAGGTCCAGATACGATAGCGTTAGAGCAGATTTTTAAAGAGAATAAGATAAAGCTCTTTTATGCGGTACCTGACTTTCATAATCCAACAGGGGTGTGTTGGTCACTGGCAACTCGTCAAAAAGTGGCGGCGCTTTGTCAGCGATATGACGTGGCTTTGGTTGAAGATGCGCCATACCGAGAGCTAAGGTTCACAGGAAATGAATTGCCAATGGTGTCGAGTTTTTGCCCAGACCACTCGATTGTATTGCGATCATTTTCAAAAATTGCGTCGCCGGGACTACGCATTGGCGTTGTGACTGGGAAAGAGAGTTACATTCAACCTTTGGTTAAGGTAAAACAGGGTGCAGACTTGCATTCAAGCATTCCAATGCAAGCGCTGTTATTAGGTCTGTTGCAACATCCTGAGTTCGATCAGCACTTAGTTGGTATTCGAAATTTGTACCAAGCGCGTTACCAAAAGATGATGGGTGAACTTACAAAACAATTGCCTAATAACTGTTTATTAAAATCAGTAGAGGGAGGCATGTTTATTTGGTTATCTCTCCCTGATTGCGATACCTTTCAATTGGCAAATGATTTACTAGCACAAGGTGTGGCTGTGGTGCCAAGTGATGTCTTTTATGCCAACCGCTCTGAAGTAAAATCGGCGTTAAGACTTAATTTTACTAACTCATCTCTTGAAGAGATAGAACAAGCCGTTGCGGTAATTGCAAAGCAGTTAAGCAGCCTATAATTATTAAGAGAGTTATTTGTATAAGTGAGCATAAAGCCCTACTGCAAGATAGGGCTATATGGTTTTGATGATAAGCCAAAACAGAAAGGTATTCCTAAGTATAAGCGTTGAGTGCACTGATTGGAACTTCAGTGGCTCTCCATGGGTCGCCAGTTTTTTCTAGCCAAGGCATTAACTCTTCTGCTAGTAACTTTTCAATCAGTGAGTGGTTTTGGTCTGCGATGTTCTCCATTTGGTATGGGTCCTCTTTATTGTCATGCAAAACATAAGTTAGAGGTTTACCTACTTTCCGATCAATCATTAAAGTATAGCGCTCGGTTCTAACCCCTCTGCGTCCATAAGACTGACCACCATAAGGCATAAAAGTATAGAATTGCGAGGTCGGCTTCTCATCACCACGCTCTCCTCGAACGGTATGAGCAAAGTTGGTCCCTTCAACAGTATCAGGGATCAGCTCTTTTAGGCCCATTAAGCCGAACATAGTTGGGTATATATCAGGTGCCGAAAACAGAATCTCATCTTGATGAGGATTAAGTGTCCCAGGCCAACGAAAGATCATTGGAATACGCATGGACTCTTCAAAGTGGTTATTTTTGGTTGGTTTTCCATGTGAGCCCATACAACAACCGTGATCTGAAAAGAAAACGACCAATGTATCTTCAGTCAATTTAAGTCTATCCAGCTCATCGACAATACGTCCAAATTGCTCATCAACGCCATTAATCATGGCCATATACTCTTTGAAAAAGTCAGGGCCATAACCTTCTAGGTACTCTTTGTCCCACTGGACGTTAGGGCGGTTATTAAGTTGTTTTGAGCTTTTGTTTTGGAAGCGGTCAAGATATTTTTGCGGCACTTGATCGTATGGTGAATGGGGAGGGTTCATAGAGATGACTAGAGAGAATGGTTGGTCGCTGTCTCTGTAATCACCATTTTCATTTTGTAAGTATTTTATGGCGATATCAGCTTCATGTTCAGGACTCCACTGATTTATCCTAAGTGGTTTATCTCGCGGAGTATCGTTAGTCCAATACATGGGCGTTAAATGCTTGTCATAAGTCCCATATGAGTACCAAAAATCAAAACCGTGACGGTGATCTGGAGCTGTCCAATCATTCCAGTAACGCCCTTCCATCGGATTATTATAGCTAGGAATATACGGCGCATTAGGTGTGTCTAGGTGCCACTTTCCTATGTAACCTAAGCTATACCCCTGCTCTTTTAGAATATCAGACCAAGTTCGAGTGTTTTTTTTCAATTCAATGCCAAAATCTTTACCACCAAACTTTCCGCTTGTCGCGGTATGACTGTTGCCTTGAATGCCATTTCGATATGGGTATTGACCTGTCATTAACATCCCACGGAAAGGGGTACAAAGTGGAAAATTTGAAACAGCTTGCTTTAACACTACGCCCTGATTAGCAAATTTATTTATATTTGGTGTTAGCGATGGATCTTGGTTCACAAAACCCTGCGCTTGAGCTCTCATTTCATCAGGAAATATGATTAATAAGTTAGGCTTTTTCTTATTGTTCTGTTTGTCTACACGCATTGTTTGATTTGAAGTACTGCATCCTGCGGTAATTGATGTCGCAGCAACGGCACTTGTTGCCACCATTCCTTTGAGTAAACCTCGTCGACTAATTGACATTTTCTGCTCCTTAATATAGATGTGGAAAGAAAGTTATTTCATCGCTTTCATCCCGTAGATTAGCTACAAGCCTCCGGTTGCTTACGAAGCGTAAGTGATCGAAAGTTAATCATCTGTGTTTGTGATCACATAAAAGAGATTGAGTGGTTTACTTAACGCCATAAGCAAAAATGAAAGTAGTTTTACTGTAAGTAACAGCATATATTTTCGTTTAATGTTTGGAGTTATCTCTTTCGAAGGATATGATTATCAGCTATACGTAACAATATGTAAGATTCAATTGTATTTTACGAAAGATATCGAAAGATTGTGAAAGAGATCAAGCTTTTCATATACTGACGTTGTTGCTAATGAAAATGGGTGTAAGATTATTTCGAAATCAAACGAAAGCAATTTTGTTGATTTCAAAAGGAGACAAATAAAAATGAAAAGTGCTGTCGAAAGGCGCATGGAAATCGTCACAGTGGTAAACCAAGATGGTAAAGCACGTGTTGAAGACCTTGCTGCACAGTTTAATGTCTCAAGCGTTACTATTCGTAGTGATCTGAGTTTTCTGGAAAAGAACGGCTATGTGGTTCGATCTCATGGTGCGGCGATTCCGAATACTGGAGTAATTGCGGAGCTATCGGTTCAAGAGAAGAGACGTCAAAATATAGGCGTTAAGACTTTGATTGGCCAAGCAGCTGTCAGTTTAATTACGAATGGTGACACTATTATTCTAGATTCAGGAACGACGACCAGAGAGATCGCAGCGAGTGTGAAATCTTTAGATAGTTTAGTCGTTATGACCAATGGTCTGGATGTGGCAATGGAGTTGTCATCAGCACCTCATATAGAGGTCCTGATGTCTGGTGGCGTTCTTAGAAAGAATGCACTCTCTTTTTCTGGCTCTCAAGCCGAAGCAAGCTTAAAGAACTATCGTTTTGATAAGGTATTTTTAGGTGTAGATGGCTTCGATTTAAGAGCAGGTATCACTACACATAATGAGCAAGAAGCTAGTTTGAACCGCTTAATGTGTGAAATTTCTGAACAAGTAATTGCCGTTGCAGATTCCACTAAATTTGGGAAACGCAGCTGTCATATGATTCGAGAGTTCGGAAATATTGATGTCTTAGTTACTGATGCGGGCATTCCCGAAGAGTATTTACAAGGTCTTCGAGATATGAAAGTTGAGGTAATAGTAGTAGATAAAGAGAGCTAAAACACTGACTCCATAATCACGTTTAGAATGTATTGTGGAGTTAGTAATGAATACCCTTCAAAATCTCGTGCAACGTCATAAAGCTGGCGATAATTGTGGAATATATTCTGTCTGTTCAGCTCACCCGCTGGTAATAGAAGCTGCATTATCTCAGGCATTGAGTGATAAATCTGTACTGCTAATTGAAGCGACGTCAAATCAAGTTGATCAATTTGGTGGTTACACAGGAATGACACCAATAGATTTTAGAAACTTTGTTTTAGATAAAGCTGAGCAACTAAAATTTCCAACTGAAAACCTCATTTTTGGTGGTGATCACTTAGGTCCAAACCGCTGGCAACACCTTAATGCTAATGCTGCGATGGAATATTCGGATCAACTTATCGTCGCATATGTAGCCGCAGGTTTCAAAAAAATCCATCTTGATTGCAGTATGTCATGTGCTGATGACCCAACCCCACTTTCTGATGAGATCGTCGCAAGTAGAGCTGCAAGGTTGGCCAAAATGGCTGAAGAAACGGCAGTTAACGAATTTGGATACAGTGATATTGTTTATATTATTGGTACAGAAGTTCCTGTTCCTGGTGGTGCAGCTGAAGAGCTAGATGAGTTAGAGATCACCTCTCCCGAAGCAGCAAGAAAAACAATAAATTGTCATTACAATGCATTTAATAGTGCCGGTGTACTACCGTGCTGGAGCCGAGTGATTGGTTTAGTCGTACAGCCTGGTGTTGAATTCGACCACACCGGCGTTATTGATTATTGTCCAGAAAAAACGACCGAATTAAGTACAGTCGTTGATGATTATGAATTTATGGTATTTGAAGCTCATTCAACCGATTACCAGACAGATAATGCGTATAAAGAGTTAGTGAAAGATCATTTTGCTATTTTAAAGGTAGGCCCTGCGCTCACTTTTGCAATGCGAGAAGCGCTTTTTAATCTTTGCGATATTGAAGAGCAGATTATCGCCAAAGCACACTGTAGTAACTTGAGAGAACAGATTGAAATTCAAATGTGCGAAGCACCTGAATATTGGCAAAAGTACTATCAAGGTAGTGAGGTAGAACAACGTTTTTCTCGCTGCTTCAGTTTCAGTGATCGCATTCGTTACTACTGGCCTAACCTACGAATTAATGCGGCTCAAGAGAAGCTTTTTACCAATTTGACTCGCACAAATATTCCATTGCCTTTATTAAGTCAGTACCTTCCTGAACAGTTTCATGCTGTAAGAGAAGGAAGGATCGACTCTAATCCAAAATCACTCATTATCGACAAGATTCGTCAGGTTTTGCGTAGTTACGCAAAGGCAAGCAAGCAAAATAGAGATTAAGAGGTACTTTATATGAATCATTTTCTTGGTTATTCAGAGTCAACTTTAAAAAAAGAGTCGGCATATTGGACTGCAAAAGAGATCACTCAACAGCCTTCAAGTTGGCGAAAAACAGCCGCAATCATTGATGAGTGTTCAACTGCGATTGATGCTTTTTTAGAAATAATCTACGGGCATGAAAACCTACGTATTATCCTAACGGGAGCGGGAACTTCTGCGTTTGCAGGGGTATCGATTGCACCTGCTTTGACTAGCATATTAAAACGACGAGTTGAAGCTATTGCAACAACCGATATTGTCTCCAATCCTGGTCAATATTTTGCAGAGGATATTCCAACGCTCGTTGTCTCTTTTGCACGTTCGGGTAATAGCCCGGAGAGTGTTGCTGCTGTCGACTTAGCTAATCAATGCCTTTCAAATTGTTTCCACTTGGTTTTAACATGCAACAGCGGTGGTGAATTGTATCGTCGTTGCGCTAATGACGCTAATTCTCTGGTTTTATTAATGCCAGAAGAGACAAATGATAAGTCATTTGCGATGACGTCAAGCTTTTCTTCTATGTTATTGGCTTCATTCTCAATACTAACTCGAAAAAATAAGCATTCGAAAGATATCGAAAGTATTTGTAAGTGTTCTGAGAGCTTGCTCAAAGAAATCAATACAAACATCGTGGATACTGCTAAGCATGATTTCTCAAGAGTTATTTACTTAGGAAGTGGTGGAATGCAAGGGTTAGCAAGAGAGTCAGCATTGAAATTACTAGAGTTAACAGCGGGTAAGGTTATTGCTTGTTATGACTCCCCTTTAGGTTTCCGACATGGGCCGAAATCTATTGTAAATGACAAAACTTTCATTGTTGTATTCATCTCAAACAACGCTTATACCCGTCAATATGACTTGGACCTTTTGGTAGAACTTCGCCGAGATAATCGCGCAAGTAAGGTCCTTGCTATCACGGCGCAAATAGATGACAGAGTAGTAGATGGTGATTTTATTCATGTACCAAACATGGAAATAGCTTCAGATGTAGAACTTCTATTTCCATATATGCTGTTCGCCCAAATCTATTCGTTCCATCGTGCACTTGAGTTAGGGAATACCCCTGATAATCCATGCCCGAGTGGTGAAGTTAATCGCGTCGTGCAGGGTGTAACTGTTCATAAATTTGAAAATATTAAGAAGGTAGGTTAGCTATGACTGGACCAAATATAGTGTGGACGCGAATTGACGAGCGACTTCTTCATGGACAGATACGCATCACATGGGGAAAACACACAGAAGCGAATTTAATATTAGTAGCAAATGATGATGCGGCTGACGGAGAAAATTCAGCATTCATGCAAGCGGGTATGAAAGCATCAGCAGGCGGTGAATATGCAGTTCGATTTTTTTCAATTAAAAAAACCATCGATGTCATCAACAAGGCATCACCAAAACAGAAGATTTTTATACTTTGTAATAAACCCTCTGATGTTGCACGACTTGTAGAGGGAGGAGTACCAATCTCTCACTGCAATGTTGGCAATATGCACTATCACGACGGAAAGCGCCAGATAGCAAAAACAGTATCGGTTGATGATAACGATATTGATGCTTTTGAACGCATGTTAGCAAAAGGGGTGACTTGTACAGTGCAAAACACTCCTGACCAAAAACCAATAGATGTTATTGAACTTGCCAAGAGAACTGCGTAACGACTCTTGGCCCTAAAAACAGAGACATATACAAGGAGTAAATCATGATCTTTGAAGCGTCAATGGTCGCAATTTGGGCATTCTTTTGTGGTATCGATAAATACGATGTTGCATTGAATATCCACCGACCACTTATCACAGGGCCAGTAGTTGGCCTAATCATGGGCGATATGCAAACCGGTTTGATTGCGGGCGCTACTTTAGAACTAGCTTGGTTAGGGTTAGTGCCAAATGCTGGAGCTCAGCCGCCTGATGTCACTATGGGTACGATTGCTGCAGTGGCATTTGCCGTGATGACAGGTCAGTCTGCCGAGGTTGCTATGGGCGTAGGGATGCCAATTGCTGTCTTAATGCAGATGTTAATTATCGGTTTCTTCGCACTTACCTCATTCACCATGGGCAAAGCGGACGAATATGCACAAGAAGCAAATCCTGGAGGAATTGATCGGCTACTAATTTCAACTATCGGGGCACGCGCGCTGCTGTACGCCGTCATTGCTTTTGCTACGGTCTATTTTGGAGAACACGGCGCTGCTTGGATTGATGAAAATGCACCAACGGTATTACTAGAAGGTTTAGGCATAGGTGCAAAAATGGTTCCGGCAATTGGTTTTGCTATGTTACTTAAAATTATGTGGTCCAAAGAAGTATCTGGCGTGTTTTTTATTGGTTTCGTGATGACCACATATCTTCACCTACCTATTATGGCCGTTGCGATTCTAGGCGCATCTGCAGCAGCACTTTATTATTTCTTTAGTGGAAATAATGGGAATTCAAACAATCAAGCAGAGGAATTTGAAGATGGCATCTGATATTACAGCTGGCACTTTAACAGAGACAAACACTAAAGTGCGTGAGAATTTGATTGATGGGCTTGACTCATACGAAGATACGACTCCCCGTAAAGTGATCAGTAAAAAAGATCTATGGATCTGTGCTATTCGCGGGCTGTTTATGGAAGGAAATTTTAACTTTGAACGGATGCAGGCTGGAGGTTTTGCCTACTCCATTATTCCAGCATTAAAAAAGATACATGGAAATAATAAAGGTGACTTGGCAAAAGCATTAAAGAACCATCTGCAATTTTTTAACGCAAGTCCGAAATTATTTACTTTTTTACTCGGCACTTCTATTGCGATGGAAGAGAACAAAGAGAAACCATCTACCGTTAATGTTATGAAAGTTGCGGGTATGGGACCAACGGGAGGTATTGGTGATGCTATTGACCATATGACGTTAATGCCGTTAACACTAGCACTAGGTGCCTCTATTGCGATAGATGGTTCTATTGCAGGTCCGTTTGTCTTTTTCTTTATGTATCAAATTGTCCATTTTTTTGTTTATTTTGGTTTGATGTTCATGGGTTACAAAGCAGGTACCGCTGCAATGGTAAACATGGGTGATACCACAGAAAAAATAGCGAAAGCGGCCAATATAATGGGTATTTTTGTTATTGGCGCATTGTCGGCAACATTTATACGGGTGCAAACTACCGCATCACTAGAGCTGGGAGGTAAAGCGGTTGAATTACAGACTGCGCTCTTCGATAAGATAATGCCAAATTTATTACCTTTAGCGTTGGTATTTTTAATGTTGAAACTGGTGAAAGGTACTGGGTTTTGGGCAAAACCCCCTGTACTCATCTTCTCAACACTGGCAGCAGGTGTGGTTGGACATGTGTTAGGAATTATGTAGTTCAACACATTAACAAAAATGAAAAAGGGGGAGAGTCTCCCCCTTAACAAGGGAATATAGTCATGATTGGTATTGTTGTGTCAGGTCACATAAATTTTGCTTCAGGCATTCAGTCAGCTGTAAAAGCGATTGCCGGAGAACAGGAACAAATGCTGTATATTGATTTTGTCGAATCCATGACAACTGAAACATTAGAAGACGAACTGCGCAAAGCAGCAACAGAGGTTGATACTGGTGACGGTGTTCTTTTCTTAATGGACATACCAGGAGGTTCTCCTGCAAATCGAGCACTTGCTATTCTTATGGACACAGAAAATGTGGAGTTAATAGCAGGAGCGAATTTGCCGATGATTGCAAATGCCGCATTCGAAAGAGATGACGTAAACATAAAAGAGTTAGTAAACATATTATTAGAAATTGGTGCTGAATGCATGCAAGACATGCGTAAGCAACTTGAACTCGTCATGGCACAAGAACCTGAAGCAATATGCGAAGGTGGGTTGTAACGATGCGTTTTGCCTTGCATACAGAAAGAATATTTACCTCAAAGGGCATCAATAAAAATCTATTTGTCGTCGTTTCAGATGGTAAAGTTGAATTAATCACGGAGACCCGTCCCACTGACTGTGAAGTGATAGAGTTTAAAGAAGAGACATTACTTCCTGGATTTATTGATATCCATATACATGGACGTGTTGGTTGCGATGTGATGGACGCTACAGCAGAAGCACTACAAACGATCGCTAATGCATTGCCTCAAACGGGAGTCATCGCGTGGGTCGGAACAACAGTGACTGCTCCCTGGCCAGATATTTTATCTGCAATTTCTCAAGTTCGTACCTTTACAGAAAATAAACAAATTGAAGGTGCCGAGTTACTAGGAAGCTTTCTTGAAGGCCCATATTTTACAGAGCGGCATCGCGGCTCACATCCCCCAAGATATTTAAAATCAGCAACAATCTCCGAATTGGAAATGTTAACTGAGAAAGGAGGGAGCTCATTACTTCGAGTGGCAATTGCCCCTGAATCGAAAGACGCCATTTCAGCAATTAAGTGGTTGAAGAAAAATGAGATTAAATCATCAGTTGCCCATACTAATGCAACATTTGAACAAATAACCCAAGCTTATCATGCCGGTGTAGATTGCGGTGTTCATCTATTTAATGGCATGAGCGGTTTGCATCATCGTGAACCAGGCTGTGCTGGTGCGGTACTCTATTACGATATGTTGGCGGAGATAATCGCTGATGGTATTCACGTCAGTCCTGTGATGATGCAGTTGGCTTATCGAATGAAAGGGTATAAGAAAATAGCTTTGATTACTGATTGTATGCGAGCTGGTGGGTTGAAAGATGGAGAGTATCGTCTAGGTGCTCAAATGGTTAACGTAACCAGTGGTGAAGCAAGAACGGCAGATGGTTCTCTTGCCGGCAGTACTTGCAGTTTAGATCACGCGCTGCGAACCATGATTTTTAAAGGTGAAATTCCTGAGTGGGAAGCCGTGCAAATGGCCACTTCAGTGCCTGCAAACTATTTGGGTATTGATGATCGGCTTGGAACAATAGCGGTGGGCATGGACGCTAGCTTTACTCTCGTAAATAGAGAGTTTGAAGTGCAGAGCACCATGATTAAAGGTGACTGGACTTATCGAACTAACAGTCGTAAGTAAGTTAAGAGGTTTAAAATGCAAATTCGTCAACCAATTCATAGTACACATGCTAAACAGCTTGATACCGAGCAATTACGTGAACAATTCTTAATTGAAGGTATGTTCCAAGAAGGTAAGTTAAACTTAACGTACAGTCACATCGATAGAATTATCGTCGGGGGCGTGGTTCCTACATCTCAAACGCTTTTATTAGAAGGCGGCAAAGAGATTGGTGTGGATTTTTTCCTTCAGCGTCGCGAGTTGGGTGTGATTAACATCGGTGAAGCGGGTTTAGTTATCGTTGATGGTGATACCTTTGAAATTGGTCCCCGAGAAGCTATCTATATTGGAATGGGGACAAAAGAGGTCTCTTTTGAGAGCTGTATTGCGGATAAGCCTGCTCGTTTTTATATAAACTGCGCGCCTGCACACCATCGTTATCCAACTCGTAAAATAATTCGAGAAGAAGCGGCACCTGAAACACTAGGTAGTACAGAAAACGGTAACGTTAGAACCATCTATAAATATCTTCACCCTGCAGTTTTACCAACATGTCAGTTACTGATGGGGATGACGGAACTTGCGTCTGGTAGTTTGTGGAATACGATGCCATGTCATACACATGAACGACGCATGGAAGTCTATCTCTATTTTGATATGACCGACGAGAACATTGTTTTCCATTATATGGGAGAACCACAAGAGACTCGCCATCTAGTTATTCGAAACGAACAAGCAGTAATAAGCCCTAGTTGGTCAATACATTCGGGTGTGGGCACTGCGCGCTATTCCTTTATTTGGGGAATGGTAGGAGAGAATCAAACTCTCCACGATATGGACCATATTCCGATGAATGAACTTAAGTAATCCATTTTAGCAATAGGAAACAATATGAATATCTTTGAGGGGCATCATAATGGTAGTTGGTACTAAGAAAGAGGCCTTAGATGCAATGAAACGCGTCTATCGTTTTCAAACAAACAATCAAACCCGTAGTGTTCTTCGCCGTAGTGGTAAAACTCGTTTTATTAAAGATACAGATTGGGAAAGAGGTGTCTTCTGGTCTTGTGTCGCGGCAGCATGGAAAGCAACCGATGACAATGAATACCTTGATGGTGTGATGAACTATACCTTACATACAGGATTTAGGACCGGGCCTAATGCTCGCTTTGCTGATGACCATATTTGTACCCAAGCTTATTTAGATGTGTATCCCGTTATCGAACAACCCGAAGCACTAGATTCGACAATTAAGGCATTCGACTTAATGCTCGCGGATCCTAGAGCCGGGCGAGAAGATTGGTGGTGGTGTGACTCTCTGTTCATGGCACCACCGGCATTTGCTGCATTATCACAACAAACGGGTGATGATAAGTATTTGCATTACATGAATCGTTCATTTTGGGATGCAGTTGAACACCTATATGATGTTGAAACAGGGCTGTTTTATCGTGACTCCCGCTATATTCCAGATAAAAATAATAGTGAACTTCGTGAATCTAATGGTAAAAAAGTGTTTTGGAGTCGTGGCATCGGTTGGGTTTTAGCTGCAATTCCAAGATTGATGGCTAGAATGCCTGAGGACTATCCTGAGCGGGCTAAATATCTTGAACTGTTTAAAAATCTTGCTAAAGAGATTATTAAATACCAACAATCAGATGGTTTATGGCGAACGAGTCTATTGGATCCCGATAGTTTTCCTGCCCCAGAAAGCAGTGCGAGTTCTCTGTTCTGTTATGGTCTTGCTTGGGGGGTCAATAATGACGTGTTAGAACGTGATGTCTATTTGCCTGTGATAAAAAAAGCGTGGGTTTCCTTACAAGATTGTATCCATGAAAACGGAATGATGGGGTGGGTACAGCTCCCCGCTTTCAACCCAAGGGACGTAAAGTTCGAGCACAATATGGATTATGGTGCTGGTGCATTCATCTTAGCAGCAACTGAAATAATGAATTTAGTTGAGTAATATTAATACGCTCAATTGTATCGATATATAACTTTACAATTACTCTTTTATATAGCCAGTTGATATTCACTGGCTTTTTTTGACGATTTTACTGTATTTATCAATTAAATGAGGTGAATTATGTCTATAACACGTCGTGGTTTTATTAAAGGAGCCGCAATAACCAGTGCCGCTAGTGTGCTGAATTCAGCATCAGTCCATGCAGACAGCACTACTACTATTCCGATTAACAGACCTTCAAACCCCAAGAATATCTTGATCATTACAGCAGATCAGATGGCGAAAAGAGCAGTGGCTGGTTATGGCAATGATTTTGTAAAAACACCAGCCATTGACTCTCTTATTCGTAGAGGGACCAAATTTGAAAATACTTACTGCGCATTTCCTCTTTGTGCACCGTCAAGAGCCAGCTTTTGGACCGGTAAATTACCCCATCAAACGGGAGTCATTGCGAACAGCAGTCCAAATATTCCAATCTCAATGGAGACGCTAGGCAAAGTGTTTTCGCAAGCGGGTTATGAGTGCACCCATTTTGGAAAACAGCATGATTATGGCTCCTTAGAGGGATTTAAGTGTATAAAACAGGTACAAAGTGAGTTAGAAGCAACTGATGCCTTTCCTGTTAACTATGACAGTAGAGAGGACGTTTATTGTCTAGAACAAAGTGTCCAATACTTAGAGAGTTACCGTGGTGAAAAGCCATTTTTGATGGCGGTAGAATTTAATAACCCACATAATATTTGCGGATGGGTTGGCAAGTTTGAAGGTGCTCATGGTGAAATAGAGGGGATTGGAGATCTTCCTGATACATTAGATAATTTTGAGATTAATGATTTAGCGACAAGATCTCAATCAGTTCAATATGCATGTTGTACCCATAACCGAACTCGGCAGTCAACGCAATGGAATGAACTGAATTTTAGGCAGTACTTAAAAGCTTATCATCATTATGTACAGTTAGCAGATAATTGCATCGAAAAGGTTTTAAGCACCTTAAAAAAGAAGGGAATTGAAGACGAGACTTTGGTGGTGTTCTTTTCCGATCATGGTGACTCAATGGGCGCGCATCGTTTGGTGACTAAAATGAACTGGTTTTATGATGAAACAACCAATGTACCTTTCGTTTTTTCGGCCTCTGATCTACCTAGGCAACATTCGTTGAATCAATTAACTTCGCTTTGTGATTTAATGCCAACGTTATGCGATTACGTTGGCATAGAGACGCCCGAACACCTATACGGAAAATCACTTTTGCCCCTTATCAGAGGTGAAAAAGTTAATAACTGGCGTAAAGAAGTGGTTTCAGAGTGGCATACAAACCGTTCAACGACCATTCAGCCAGCTCGAATGATGCGTACAGAAAAATATAAGTACATAGTATATCGAGAAAATGAAGATGAAGAGTTATATGATCTGGAAAGTGACTCAGGAGAGATGAACAACTTAAGTCGAAATATTCACTACTCCGATATACTTGAAACGATGAGACAGCAGTTTAAACGATATGTCGCCGAACAAGTAGATCCCTTCTTTACTCAAGAAGCGCTAATAGATCACCGATGGCGACAGCATAAGATAGGCTATCAACATCATAAAGGAGACTCATCTATTGATCTCTACCTTCGTAATATTCGCCCATTAGAGAATAGCGGTGATGTAAAAGCAGTAGAAAAAGCGAAAAAGATGGTGCTTGATCGAGCTAGAAAGCAGTGTAAATAAGTAATTGTCACATATCTGAAAAATATGCTTATTTTCATTTCTTTGATTAACACTATGGCAGAATAAAAGCATCAATAATTAATATTGATGCTTTTTTAAAAAATTAATAAAGTGGCGTTAATCCAACACCCTTATTTATTCAACTTAACCTTCATCGGAGTTGCATCTGTTGTTTTAACTGTAATTTGGGTGTTCCCATTCACCCACAGCGTTTTCACCGCTTCGTTTGGTTGAGATATACTCCATTTCCCTTTCACTGTTATGGTGCTCGATACAGATTGAGAAGGTGAGTAACGCCAAGTCCTACCATATATGCTTACCTCTACTTGATCGCCATTCTCATCAATTTGATCAGGCTCTGTTCCGGTATAAAACGCCAAATCAGGGTTGACCACACTTAACAATAGAACGGATTGAGATTTGGGTTTCGCTATTATTTGCACTGGACTGTCTGAAGCTATGACTATTTGATTTGCTGATAAGTTCGTTACTGGCTTGAAAAAGGCATATGCTTCAACATCATTTGCCCAACGAACAGCATGTAACTGTTGATTGTGAGAAAGAACAGTATAACTAGGAGGGAGATCGTTTTGAGCTTCAATATTGATGGCGTACTCATATTGGCCATCGACGGGTGCTTTTCCGTGGTTAATTACAGCACTAGCAAATTTCCCTGTGGTCACATTTCCTGAATTTTCCGAGTTTGATTGCTGTTCAATATACTGAAAATTGACAGTTTGATTTTTGCCTGTCTTAACAAAGTATTGGTTTCCAGCAGTATCTACGAAGTTTACATCGGTAGTGAACACTTCAGTATCACCAAGGGTCTGTATTGATTGTCCGTTGATGGTCACAGGTTCAAGATTGGGCACTGCAGCTTGAAACAGTGTAGTCTCAGTTTGGTGTTTTGAATCAGTATTTGTTATGCCTGTTCCAAGCGCGACAACACTATTATCAAAAAAGAAGTAGGATTTTTGAGCATGGAAGTCTTGCTGGTCGTATTTCTTGTGACCTCTTAATTTCATTGCGAACATGGCTGTGTTTGTATCTAATGCATTTGCCCCTGAATAGCGTTCAGTTGAAAGCAACATCTCTTCAATTCCAGCACTAGGAAGTTGAACTATGTTTGCTTTTAGCATTTGATTAGGTAAATGAATAGTCGTGGTTCCAGGGTAACGATTCCAGTCCCATCCATCGTGGCTAAAGGAGCGATGGTTTAGATCTGAAGGCATGATTTCTAGTTGCCCGTACTGCAGGTAACGACCATATAGATTACTTGATTGATAGGTTTCATTACCGACAAGGTAACGGCTAAATCCTCGCGCAATTGCTAACCAAGATAGATTAGGATTGATGGGGCTTCTTCCGCGAGCAATAGCCATGGAAGCATAGTTCATGGCCCACACACCAATCGGTTCTGGTTCGGCATTAATGTTTTGAAAGCTTGGTTTATGAGTAAGAGATGCAAAGGCTGCAGCGAGTTGAGGATCAACATTGTGCGTGTTATCAGGAGTTCCAGCAAGCGCCATCCATTTAAATGGGGTTGGTGAAATCTTCTGTTTTCCGTCAGGGTGACGGCCACTAAGTACGATTGGAGTCATTGTCTCTTTGGTATAAATTCGCATTTTAAGAAGAACATTTTTTGCTAATCGATGAGCTTCATCAGAGAGTTCGAATGGAGAACTGCTTAAACCATATATGGCACCTGATAATCCATTAAAAGCATCCTTACCATAGGCAGGATATAACTGAGAGTGGTGGAAAACTGATCCATCAGGTTTAAACCCTCCGCCTAAGCCATTTGATGCAAGCAAGGTTTTACTTAGCCATGTTTGCAACTGAGTTAACATCGTGTTTCGTTCGTTTGAGTTTGGTAATAGAAGAAAGCTCTTTATCATCCATTGTAATTGCGTATTGAGAACATCAACGTTTGCCGCCACAATATCACTTTCTTTTTCATATATTCTACCAGTCGCATTGAACCACATCATAGATTGTTGGACAGATTTCAATAAGCCACTGTTTGCCAATAAACGTCGTGCTAAAAACATAGCGTCGAAATACTCGCGAGTTTGATATCCGACATGAGTAATTATTTGAAATCCAGAGCCAGCCTGCCAGCCTTGATCAAGTGAATAGCGAGTAGCATTGATAAATGCGGTTTCAAGATCACTTCGTTGTTGAGAACTAAGAGTATTTGAACGCAGATATTTTGCAGTTTTCAGCATTAACTTCCCGAGAGAGCGAATATCTTTTACACGACTAAGCATAAGGTAAGTGCTATCTGACACTATTCCTGTTTTCAAAAAATTTCGTCGTTTTGGATGGTCTAAAGGCACTCCCGAAATTTCGTTGTCATCTATGGTGATATTAAATGCTTGATACCCCTTTAGGTTTGACTTGATCTGTTTATCGGTAACCGTTTTATTACTATTAACACCTAAGTGAGTATCGAAATTTTGATATATAAGGGCTGTTTCACCATTTGTGTCGTCGAATGCGGTGTCAAAATCAAACGTTGGATGTTGAGCTTTCAGCATCCGGTCATACATCAGAAGTGCAGTCCAGTTTTTACTCGCCATATTTGAGACGTCTTTATTAACAAATGGTTGCTGATAGTCGGGCGTTGGCCAGCGATTATCTACTGGAACTGACAGCATTATTTGATCCAGATATACCTCACCAGATGTGGACGGAGCTCGGACAGTAAGCCTATTCATTTTGTCCTTTGCTTCTCCATTCATGTCGCGAAATGGAACTGATATTCCACGCCAACCACTAAAGTTGAGAGAGTAGACAAATGAGGTGTCAATACGGTTATCTGTACCAAATTCAAATGTTAGTTGACCATTTTGTGGCTCTTTATTGTAAATCCATGCCATGAAGGTTTGCGGGGAGATACTGTTATCATTTTCATGGTAGCCAATCTGTTGATTGAAGATAAGTTCACTGTTATCTTCAAACTCCCATTCAAGTGAGTGATTACCATCTTTGAATACCTCATCTTCAATTTCAATTTCTGATTGCTTAGATGCTGAAATATTAGAGGGCAATCCTTGTTCGAAGAAATACATATAGCCGCCAGGTTCAGGTAGTGCCTGGCTTGCTTGTGAGAGTAAAGATGCACTGCACAATGCACTCACGGTTACTAGCTTAATTCCTTTCATTTTATCTTTCATGTTGCTGCTCCTTTTGTATTGATGGTCAAAGAGTAGACAAAATCAGAAAGGAATATTTCGATAAAAGTCACATATTTAATTATATTTGATTTCGATTGCTTTCTTTTGTCTTTGTTATCGTGATGAATCTCTCATTATTCTTTCGTTTGTTTTCGTATATTGTTAGTTAACGTGCAATATGGCCAAGGTGAAGTGATGACGACACAGCAAACGAAATCGGCTCAGTTTCATATGATGGCAAAGCCGACCAGTTTTCATTGTAATTTGAAATGTGACTACTGTTTTTATCTAGAAAAAGAGACAGTAATTCAACCAGAACAATCTACGTTGAGAACCTTGTCGTCAGATACGATGTCTATTGCGATGTTGAAAAAGTACGTACGGAACTATATTCAGGCCAGTGATTTGGATGAAATTGATTTTTCATGGCAAGGTGGGGAGCCAACGCTGGCAGGTATTGATTTTTATCGGCAAGCTGTAAAATTGCAACAAATGTATGCCAATGGAAAACGAATAAGTAATAGTTTTCAAACCAATGCCATAGCAATTAATAAGCAGTGGGCAGAGTTTTTTGCGGAAAATGACTTTTTGATAGGGGTTTCAATAGATGGTGGCGAAGAAGTACACGATAAATATAGAATTTCAGTAAACGGAAAGCCTACATTTGCCAAAGTTAAGCGCGCAATTGAACTTTTGAATGAACATAACGTTAAATACAATACATTAACGGTTATTAACGATCAAAATTGGAACAAAGGGGCTGAAACCTACCAGATACTTAAGTCCTTAGGCTCACATCACATGCAATTTATTCCAATTGTTGAAGTCGAAAAGGGTTGTCAGCAATCGACAATCTATCATTACACCCCGACCAAAGAATCAAAATTAACGCACTTTTCCGTTCCAGTGCATGGTTACGGTGAGTTTATGAATAACGTGTTCGATGAATGGATTAGGCAAGATGTTGGTGACATATTTGTACGAATGTTTGACAGTATTTTAGCCATGTGGATGGGGTATCCTGCGACTGTGTGCGTTCAATCCAAAGAGTGTGGACAAGCGATGGTGATTGAAGCTAATGGAGATGTATATTCATGCGACCATTATGTCTATCCTGCTAACTGTTTGGGAAATATAACTAAAACTAGCCTGAAACAGTTAGCGCTAAGTAAACAACAGCAGCGATTTGGCAAAGTAAAGTCGCAGAAATTAACTCGAACATGTACAGAATGTGACGTCTATTCACTCTGTCATGGCGGCTGTCCAAAACATCGAATCGTTGATGTCTCAGGAGAGAAACATAGACAAAATTATCTCTGCCTATCTTATAAGAACATATTTAATCATACCGCACCCGTCATGCATTTGATGGCACAAGCAATCCAACAGGGTGGAACTGCATTAGATGCAATTCCATTCATCCTTAATTCAAAAGTAAGTTAATAACTATTAGGAGAAACAATGATGTTGTCTTCACATAAAAAGACGGTGGTTGCGTGCTTGGTAACTGCTGCTTGTTTGACCTTGCCTGTAGATGCAGCTAATGCTGTACAACCCAACGTACTTTTAGTCGTGATGGATGATTTGGGTACAGGACAATTGAATTTTGCTATGGACAGTTTAGATGCAAGTGAACTTAATAAAAGACCTGTACCAATTCGTTATCAGGGTGATATTAATAAAATGATCGATGCCGCAAAGCGTGCAATGCCAAATGTAACTGAATTGGCTAATAACGGCATTAAAATGACAAATGCGTTTGTCGCTCACCCAGTTTGCGGCCCTTCAAGAGCAGGAATATTTACAGGTAGACACCCAACCAGTTTTGGCACTTATAGCAATGATGATGCGAAACTAGGAATTCCGCTGGATGTAAAACTTCTTCCGGAGCTATTTCAACAAAATGGCTATCGAACAGCAACAATTGGTAAATGGCATAATGCAAAAATAGAGAAAAAACTGCGTATAGATAAAGATAAGCAGACTCGAGATTATCACGATAATCAAGTCACTGTCACATCAAAAGGTTATGGGCCTGAAGAGAGAGGTTTCGACTATTCATACAGCTATTATGCTTCAGGTGCGGCATTGTGGAATTCACCTGCAATTTGGCAAAATGGCAAAAATGTTACTGCACAAGGTTACCTTACCCATAATTTGACGGATCAAGCTGTAAAATTTATTAAAGAGAGTGGGGATAAACCCTTCTTTGTTAATTTAGCGTTCAGTGTCCCGCATATTCCTTTAGAGCAAGCATCTCCTGCAAAATATATGGATAAATTTAATACGGGTAATGTTGAGGCAGATAAGTACTTTGCCGCCATTAATGCAGCGGATGAGGGGTTGGGTAAAATTGTCGATCTGTTAAAACAGAGAGGCGAGCTTGAGAACACTATTATTTTCTTCCTTTCAGATAATGGTGCTGTCCACGAATCACCTATGCCTATGAATGGGATGGATAGAGGATTTAAAGGACAAATGTATAACGGAGGTGTCCATGTTCCTTTTATTGTGTCATGGCCAAAAAATATACCTGCAGGAACAACAAGTAGTGCACTCATTTCAGCCTTGGATATTTTACCAACAGCGTTGAAAGCGGCAGATATCGAGATTCCTGAAACATTGAACGTTGATGGAAAAGATATAATGCCACTGCTTGAAGGAAAAGAGAGTATTTCACCGCATAAATATCTTTATTGGGCTGGACCTGGTTCAAGGCACTACAGTACCGAGAATGACCCATTTTGGTATGGGTATTGGAAATGGATCACTTACCAAAGTAAGGATATCCCTAAAAACCCCAACCTTGAAAAGTTGTCAAAAGGGTCATGGGCAATAAGAGATCAAGAGTGGGGGTTGTATTTTTATGATGACGGTACAAATAGTGTGAAATTGTATAATGACAAGTTAGATCCGTCTGAATCAACAGATTTGTCAGCGAAGTACCCAGAACGGGTAAAAGTAATGAAAAAAGCATTTTATGATTGGATAAAAGACAAACCAAAACCAGTTGCATGGGGACAAGATCGATATCATGTGTTAACCGAGTCAGCACTAAATTAACTCAGAATAAACGATACAGGCCATATAAAGAGTGGCCTTATTTGAAGGTAGATAAAATGAGTGTAGAAATGAAAGAAACAATACGCCCTAAAATTGCGTATGAGCATCCTACTAGACAGATGTACATGAAGTTGTTTAAAGAGAACGTGATTCGACATATTCATAAAAGGCCCAAGTTCACCTGCAATGATGAAGAGATTAAACGAACTTTTGCTAATGAAGACATTTCACTAAAAGAGAAATGCTTACAATTAACTCGATATATCGCAGAAGCATTTGAATATTATTCGACGTGGGATTATACCCATGCTTTTTACCCAGGAAAACCGAGCCAACAGGGTGCAAGAGTTGATGCTATGGAAGGAGTGAGTCGAGTGTTGCCGACACTGGCCATATGGCTTAATAGTGTTAATGGAGACAGTAAGAAATTAAAGAGTATAGATAATCGAGCAATTGATATTAAACGGATACTTTCGAGCTCCTTTTTGTCTGGGACTGACCCCTCACATAAAGGCTATTGGGGGGAAATGCACGATTGCGATCAGCGAATATGTGAAAGTGCAGATTTGGCGCTGGCGCTTTGGATTTCAAAGAAGTGGGTGTGGAGTAGCTTTAGCACTGATGAGAGGGTCCGCATTATAAATTGGTTCAAACAGGTGAATAATTGCGTAACAGTTGATAACAATTGGCACCTGTTCATTTTGACGGTTCAATTTGTAGTCAAAGATCTATCAGGAGAAGATAATATTTGCCGCGAAAAATATGCACGAATTAAAGAGTTCTATGTTGGTGAGGGGTGGTTCCGTGATGGTGCAGAAGGTAACTACGATTACTATAATGCGTGGGGTTTCCATTATTCACTCTATTGGCTAGATAAAATTGATCCCAAATTTGACTCATCTTTTATTCATAATGCTGCGAGTGAGTATACCAATAAATATCGATATTTTTTCACCGCCGAAGGTTTTCCTTTTTTTGGACGTAGCGCTTGTTATCGTCTTGCTGCTTCAGCTCCTCTGCTTGCTGCCGCAGATTACGGCGGTGACTCGGTCTCTATAGGTGAGGCAAAGCGGGCATTCAGAGTTTCAATGGAGTATTTCATTGTTAATGGTGCATTAAAAAATGGCGCACCCACACAGGGACTTTTTGATGATGATGCTAGATTAATTGATAATTATAGTGGCCCTGCAAGCTGTTTATGGTCGCTGAGAGCATTAAACATCGCACTATATTGTGGAGACAGTATTGATCTTTGGCAGGCAACGGAAGAGCTACTCCAAATTGAAAAGTCAGACTTTGAATTTGATATCACTGCGATTAATGCAAAAATAATTGGTGTTTTCGAAACGAAAGAAGTTGTTTGTATTTTCAAGGATGACTATACAAAAAATCAGAACCCACATTTGAGACAACTTGAAAAGCAGAGCTTAGGATCTAAGTGTAGAGAACGGCTAACTGGAAGGGCTGAAAGGCCTAAAAATAACCTATTAAGGAAAGGTATCACTTGTTACTCTTCAAAACTTGATAACTTCTTTTAGTTGCGTTTACTTACGAATGAAAAGTAAATATGTGATCAAGCTCTATTTACTTTCCTTGTCTTTCAAATAATATATATCGAAAGTTAATGAAAGGTAAGGGTCACATATGTTTCTAGTTTCTTCCCGTGAAATGTTACACAAAGCACAGTTAGGCGGTTACGCCGTTCCAGCATTTAATATCCATAATTTAGAAACCGCACAGGTAGTTGTTGAAACTGCAGCTGAGTTACAAACTCCTGTTATTCTGGCTGGAACTCCTGGCACATTCTCATACGCAGGTAGTGACTACTTAGTTGGAATTTGCAGAGAAGCGGCAAAACGTTATCAGATGCCTATCGCATTGCATCTTGATCACCATGAATCATATGCAGATATCTGCAAGAAAGTTGAGTGCGGGATAAAGTCAGCAATGATTGATGCTTCCCACTTAAACTTTGAGGACAACATAGCTTTAGTCAAAAAGGCTGTCCAATTTTGTCATCGGTGGGATTGCTCAGTAGAGGCGGAGTTGGGACGACTAGGAGGTCAGGAAGATGATCTTATTGTTGATGATAAAGATGCTCTATTTACTGACCCAGATGCTGCTGTTGAGTTTATTGAAAGAACGGGCATCGATTCACTTGCTATTGCAATCGGCACCGCCCATGGATTGTATAAAGAGAAACCGTGTTTAGACTTTGATCGCTTAGGTATTATTCGTAGTAAAACAGATGTTCCGCTTGTTCTTCACGGTGCTTCTGATGTACCTGATGAAGATGTGCGTCGTTGTATAGAGCTGGGTATTACTAAAGTAAATGTAGCTACAGAATTAAAAATAGCGTTTTCTGATGCTGTGAAGAAGTACTTTATCGAATTCCCTGATGCTAATGATCCTAGGCACTATATGGTACCTGGTAAATTGGCGATGAAAAAAGTAGTTGCAGATAAAATACGTGTGTGTGGGAGTGCCGGGATGCTTTAATTATAAAAACAAGATTTTGAAAAAGCCTAGTACGTTCCCCCCTCGGTTAAACTAGGCTGATTTAATGTCGAAAGACATTTTGTTTTGGCTATGTTTGATCTATTCCTGAACATGGTCCTTTTTCTTTAAGTCATAAAGAAAAGTTGGTTTAAATGAAAGACCCTCTATTCATTAATAAAAGTAAGATAGCCTTTATTGGCGAGTGCATGATAGAGCTTTGTGGAAGTCCATTCAAAACTCAACAACAACATTTTGGTGGTAATACATTGGCAGCAGAAGTCATTCAGCATAAAGGGGCAATTACCCCTAAATCAGATACAAAGTTTGTAATTAAATTAATGAGCAATATTTATGATAAATAAGCAGTTAATCGAAAAACTTAGGCAATTGAAAGTAATGCCCGTTATCAAAACTCGCTCATTATTAGAAGAGGTATGCCGATGAACAAAAAAGTTGCAGTTCTTCTTGCTGATGGTTTTGAAGAGGGGGAGGCGGTTGTGTTTATTGATATTATGAGACGGCTAGATATTAGTGTCGATGTACTATCTTGTATGGAGACAAAGAAACTGCAGAGTTATTTTGAAACTAATATTTCTGCGGACTACACATTGGATGAAAAGAAAACAAACTTATATGATGCTGTCATGATGCCCGGTGGACCAAAAGGAACTGACAATCTAACCTCAAACCCGCAGGTGGTGGCGTTTATTGAAAGACATATTTTACAAGACCGCTATATTTGTGCACTGTGCTCTTCTGGTGCGAAGGTTCTTGCTGCCCATAGATTGTTACGAAACAGAAACTATACGACTGGTGATGGATTAAGTGAAAAATTTGCTGATGGTAATTTTGTTAAAGAAAAAGTTGTTGTTGATGGAAAATTCATAACAGGAAGAGGGTTAGGGGTAAGCTTTGAGTTCTCATTTACAGTAGCAAAATATCTACTAGATCAACTTGCTGATAAAGTGGATTGGCAGGCAAAACACATCTATTTTGAACACTGGCCAATCTAGAGTTAATTATCTCTTCAATGCAAACGAATAAACCCAGATTGATGATTCATTAAAATTTAACCATGCTGTAGCCTTTGTATATCTAAGACATTGTATTTTTATGTAGACTGCGTCTTAAACATGATTTTTGTTCCAAAATGGAAAAATCACATTGGTAAAAACGTAAATATGAGCCATAGTTAATATGTACGTTGAAACATAGAAGCGTACTGGTAAGATGGAAAAGAAAACAATAGAAATACAACGTAAGACGAATACGTAAAGTAAAGTAAAAAGTAAAAGTAAATCGTAAAAAGTAAAGGCAACATTGTAAAAGGACACTTAAGTAGATAGCTACATGGAGGGCGAATAGAAAATATGAGTCACGTATATGAGCTACACCCTTGTTGAAACAAAAGATTTAGTTCTAAATACAGCCTTGAGCTTTAGATCAGATCGCATTGCCCACGTATGAGCAGAAAACAAGGTTTAACAATGTTCCAAATGACAGTTTAGTGTACATATTAAAGCCGTGCTAATATTAGCGCGGCTTTTTCGTATCTGTCGATTTTTATTACCTTTTTTTAGTAGGTTTCAACATGTCTTTTCAAGTTCCAACAAATATTATTACTGGATTTTTGGGTGTTGGTAAAACCACAACGATTATCAATTTGCTAAAAAATAAACCTGCAAATGAAAAATGGGCAGTATTGGTCAATGAATTTGGTGAGATTGGCATTGATGGAGCGTTGCTTGAAAATCAGGGCGCTTTAGTTAAAGAAGTTCCCGGTGGTTGCATGTGTTGTGTCGCGGGTTTACCTATGTCTGTTGGTGTCAATGCACTACTTAGGCAAAAACCGGATCGGTTGATTATAGAACCTACGGGTTTGGGTCACCCAAAAGAGATTATTGCCATTCTTACCTCTAAGCAGTATGCCCCTTATGTTGATCTTAAAGCGACAGTGGCTTTGCTGGATGCGCGTAATCTGTCCAATCAGAAATACACAAATAATCAGAATTTCAATGATCAGCTCGCAGTATCCGATATTGTGATTGCGAATAAGAGTGATCAATACAGCGCTCAGGATACGCAGACATTTGAGCATTGGGTAAATGAGCAGCAACCGCAAAAAACAGCCACGCAACTCGCTGTTAATGGTAATTTTGAGTTACATCTGCTTGATGCTCAACGAGCGATGAACGTGGAGATTGATGACCATACACATCAACATATTAGCCAGGATATCCCAGAACTATCTTTAGAGCCGGGTGAAAAGTTTTTGCGTAAAGAGAACAAAGGGCAAGGTTATTTTAGCTGCGGTTGGTTTTTTGGCGCTGAAACTGAATTCGATTTTGATGATCTCTTTTCTGTGTTTTCTGATTTGACGGCAGAGCGCATTAAAGCAGTAGTTAACACAGACAAAGGTTGTTTTGCTTTCAATGTGGCCAATCAGGTGGTTTCTGTTAATGAGTTAACGTTAAGCGGCTTTGAATCAAAAATTGAGGTGATTGATAGTCAATTAATGCCATGGCAACAACTGGAAGATGTGCTGCTGAGCATCATTAAGTAATAGAATGTCCTTAATAGTGTCCTTAGTGATTGTTGAATGTCCTTAATAGGACTGCAATGACACATTAAGGACAGTTTGGGCAGACTCGTCATTTTTAAGTAAGGGTTAACGCTTGTTTTTAAGGTAGCGCTTGCGTCGCATCTCTTTCTTTTGAATCTTCTCTTCCATCTTACGAGTATTATCAAGCTCAACTTGAATAAGCTCTTCAGTAATCATTTCAGGCAGCTCGAGTGTAATTTTACCTAAAGTGCCGTTTCTAAGCTCATTAATCAAAATCTCTGAGGCTTTGTGCAGATCAATTCTGCCTCCAGCTCTTAGGCAGCCACGACTACGACCAATCGCTTCCATCAACTCAATATCCGTTTCTGGTAACTCATCCAGATTGTAACGCTCTTGCAAACGTTCAGGATAGGCTTTAGCAAGGTACTCAACGGTATAAAAAGCCACTTCATCATATTCAATAGCCGTGTCTTTTACTGCTCCTGTGGCAGCGAGGCGAAAACCACTGTGCGGGTTCTCTACTTTAGGCCATAAAATACCAGGAGTGTCAGACAGTACGATGCCATTTTGAAGATTGATTCGCTGCTGGCGCCTAGTCACTGCTGGCTGGTTACCCGTTATTGCGATCATACGGCCAGCTAAGCAGTTAATGATGGTTGATTTGCCCACATTAGGGATACCCATAATCATGGTACGAATCTGTTTACCCATATCTTCACGATGAGGGGCAAGTTTACGACACAGATCTGTAATTTGGTTTACTTCAGCGAGGTTTGAAGTCGTAATAGCTATCGCTTTAACACCTTGCTCTTTTTCAAGATGTTTAATCCACAGTTCAGTCAGCTCAGGATCAGCTAAATCACGTTTATTGAGTATTTTCACACAAGGCTTGTCACCACGAATTGAAGAGATAAGCGGGTTTTCACTGCTAAACGGAATTCGAGCGTCGAGCACTTCAATAATGACATCTATTTTGGGTACAACCTCTTCAATCTCTTTACGAGCTTTGTGCATGTGACCAGGAAACCATTGAATTGACATAGGGGAGTACCAAAAGAGAAAAAAGACATTTTAGCTATTAATCAACGGGAGTAAAGCTGATATCTAAACAAGTTGTTAAATAGTTGCAATAAGAGCACTTTCATCTGGTTGCACATAGCAGGTTAACAGTAGGTTATGAAAATTCGAATTACGATGAGAGAAAGATATCAAATTATTGAAGATATTTTACGTTTTTGCTTTTGTTGCTCCATCGTTGAGATACCTGCCATGTTATTGCTGAAGGAAAGTTCAGGTGTAATTAAATCTTGATTTAGATCAAAGAAAAGATCGCTCGGATCTCGCCTAATACACCACATGTAGTGTTTGTTTTGAATTTTACCCCGCTATTTAGTGTTTTGGTGACAGGGTAATAAAGGAGATAGAGTGATGACTGAGGTGTTGATGCCAATAGTAATTAAACGTGACGGTAATAGAGCATGCTTTGATAGAGCAAGAATAACCGCTGCTATTATGAGTGCTTCAGACCAAGAGGATTCGCGACTCCAAGCTTATGCAGAACTGGCTTCACACGCTGTAGAAGTCTCTTTAATTGGCCGTAAAGAGGTCGATATTCAAGAGATCCAAGTATTGGTTGAAGACCAGTTAATGCAGGGACCTTATAAAGAGCTAGCACGTTCATACATCGAATATCGACACGATAGGGATGTCACGCGTGATAAAAAAAGCATACTAAATCGTGAAATTAACGGGTTGATTGAGCAAAGTAATGCGGATCTACTCAATGAAAATGCGAACAAAGACAGCAAAGTCATACCGACACAACGCGATCTCTTAGCGGGTATTGTGGCCAAGCATTATGCAAAACGTCATATTCTGCCACGCGATATTGTTACCGCGCATGAAGAGGGTGAGATTCATTATCACGATCTTGATTATGCCCCATTCTTCCCTATGTTTAACTGTATGTTGATTGACCTTAAAGGGATGTTGACCAACGGTTTTAAAATGGGCAATGCCGAGATAGACAGTCCAAGATCTATTTCTACGGCCACGGCGGTTACCGCTCAAATTATTGCGCAAGTGGCGAGCCATATTTATGGTGGTACCACCATCAACCGTATTGATGAAGTACTTGCACCGTATGTAATGATAAGCTTTGAGAAATATCGAAAATTAGCCATTGAGTGGGACATCAGTGAAGTAGAGAAGTTTGCTATAGAAAGAACGGAAAAGGAGTGTCACGATGCATTCCAATCATTGGAATACGAAGTTAATACTTTGCATACTGCCAACGGCCAAACACCTTTTGTGACTTTTGGTTTTGGTTTAGGAACTTGTTGGGCATCAAAATTAATTCAAGCTTCAATCTTAAATAACCGTATTGCAGGCTTAGGTAAAAATAGCAAAACCGCGGTATTCCCTAAATTAGTCTTTGCGATTAAAGATGGCCTTAACCATAAAAAATCTGATCCAAACTATGACATCAAAACCTTAGCACTTGAGTGCGCGACCAAACGTATGTACCCAGACATTTTAAACTACGATCAGATTGTTAAAATTACCGGGTCCTTTAAGACTCCTATGGGTTGTCGTAGTTTCTTAGGAACGTTTGAACAAGATGGCGAGCTTATCCATGAAGGACGAAACAACTTAGGTGTTGTGAGTCTGAACTTACCTCGTATTGCTCTGCAGTCTGAAGGCAGTGAACAGAAGTTCTTTGATATTCTAGAGCAAAGATTACAACTTTGTCGCCGTGCTTTAGAAACGCGCATTAGTCGATTGGAAGGTGTTAAAGCTCGTGTTGCTCCTATCTTATATATGGAAGGTGCTTGCGGTGTTCGTCTTAATGCTGATGATGATATTATTGATATCTTTAAAAATGGCCGAGCGTCAATTTCACTGGGTTACATCGGATTACATGAAACGATACTGGCGCTGTATGGCGACAACAAGCATATGTTCGACAGTGAGCAGCTGCAAGAGAAAGCCCTACATATCATTAAGACTCTTAAATCTGCAGTGGATGAATGGACAGCGGAAACTGGTTATGGATTTAGCCTCTATGCGACTCCAAGTGAGAACTTGTGCAGCCGTTTCTGTCAGATAGATACTAAAGAATTTGGTGTAATTGAAGGGGTTACGGAGAAAGGCTATTACACTAACAGCTTCCATCTTGATGTACAAAAAGACGCGAATCCTTACGATAAAATTGATTTTGAGATGCCATATCCCAAAATCTCAAGTGGAGGCTTTATCTGTTATGGTGAATTCCCGAATATGCAGCGTAACGTAGAAGCGCTCGAAGATGTTTGGGACTATAGCTACAGCAGAGTGCCTTACTACGGTACTAATACTCCGATTGATGAGTGTTATGAGTGTGGGTTTACCGGTGAATTTAAATGCACCAGCAAAGGTTTTACCTGTCCAAAATGCGGTAATCATGACTCTTCAAAAGTATCTGTGACTCGCCGTGTTTGTGGTTACTTAGGCAGTCCAGATGCCAGACCCTTTAACTTTGGTAAACAAGAAGAGGTTAAAAGACGCGTGAAACATCTGCCTGGATTTAACGATTAGTGAATTATCACACTTATCACCCTATTGATGTAGTGAACGGGCCGGGTACACGTTGTAGCCTGTTCGTTTCAGGTTGCGTACATCAGTGTCGAGGTTGCTATAATAAAGCTACCTGGGGTCTGAACTCTGGTTTTGCTTTTACCCAAGAGCTAGAAGATACGATCATTGCTGATTTACAGGATACTAGAATCAAGCGCAGAGGTTTGTCGCTCTCTGGTGGTGACCCACTTCATCCGAAGAACATTAGCGCCATCTTACGTTTGGTTATTCGAGTTCGTGAGGAGTGTCCGGGTAAAGATATCTGGTTGTGGAGCGGTTACCTGCTAACAGAACTGGATGAACATCAACAGCAAGTGGTTGATCTTATCGATAGCTTAATTGATGGGAAATTTGAACAAGATAAGTTTGATCCTGCGCTTAAGTGGCGAGGCAGTTCCAACCAAGTGATTCATACTATTACTGTCGGGTAAAATAGAGAAAATGATAGTGCGGCACCATTGATAAGTGCCGCATTGGTTTAATTGTTAGAAATAGTACTCCAAAGCCAGTTCAACTACATCATCCTTGCGGTACATATAAACGGGATCTGAACTATTTTCGGATTCAAACCACCAAGCATCAATGCGCCATTTCCAGGCATTGTTGATCCTGCTTGATGCTTCAAGTTTGCCCACTCGTGATTGTGAATCGTCTAAATCTTGAGTGATGCCGAATAATACCTCAGTACCCGATTGATCATTGAAAGCGAGTCGACTGCCAATGAACAGATCATTTTGTGATGGCGTTGGTGCTTGTTGATCACGAGAGTCATACAAATACTCAGCAATTAACCCTACGTCCCAAAAACTGTCTAGTGGTCCAACCCAGGTATACTCAAAACCAGAAGTCATTGCGGTATGATTGTCTAAACTGTCACGATGAATGAGTTCCAGTTTTAATAACCAGTCACCCACAATTCCTTGAGCATCTAAGCCAAGCTGAGTCATCTGCGCATAGTGAGGAACCAACTGAGATCCACTTTGTGAAAAGTAGGGTTCACGGTTTGTACCATTAAATACACTTAAACCAATGTCCCAGTCATCGTAACTTTGTGAGTAACGGGCCGCAACATCCACATGATACTCTTCAGCAGAAGATTGATATGTGGCTTGATCTTTTACAACTAGAGGCGATCGGAAACGACCATCTTCACCAGTATAGGTTTGCTCTCTGAAGTAGGGCAATAAGAACCCTTCTAGCACTCCCCACTCTTTGATTGCAGATAACTGGATCATGGGTTGTCCCAACTTTTCTTCACGGTCAATTGACTCGATAGTATCGGTTTGGTTGATGACATCAACAAGGTGTTGGGATTCAGTCACCCCCCAATACACTTTTCTGATGCCAGCGTGTAACTCATAGTCACCGATAAGCTGAAAATAGAGCAGTTCACGAACATCAATGTGAGTTCTATTCTCGTCCAAACTATCGATACGAACAAAAGGTTTAAAAGTAACGCTGGCATCACCATCTTGATATTGCCAAAAAAGTTCAGGTTCTATAGAAACTGAGGTCTGCTCGCTCTCTTGACCTTGAGCACCGTCTGCAAAAAACTGTCGATGCTCAACATTAACCTGGCCGCGAATATCAGTTGCGCAAACAACATTACCACCTATTAAGGCAATACACGTGAGCAGTGCAAAAAACGTTTTCATGTTGATTTCCTATCTACATCATAATAACTATGGAAAATTTAATGGGCTCTTTTAAGGCTTGATTTTGAAAAGTCTCTATCCGTTAAGCCAGTTTGAAATTGCAAATCGTGGGTGGTTAAGGTAGTCATTTTTCCGGTTTGATGATTGGTCATCACCAACTGATGTGCACGCCAGTATTTATCTAAATAGTGCTTATAATTTGATAAAGAAAGCGTTTTTAATAGACTATTTTTTCTATCATAGAACTCCACTTTATAAGGTCGATACTCTTGATGATCCAGCCAGACTACCTGCTTGGTATACCCTGAGTATTTATCGGTGGGGATCTGCTCTAGTTTAAACATGTTGATACCACCAATAAGCTCGTCACCTAAGTAGTTAAAGCTGTATTTTTCTAGTTCAAATGAACTCAAGTCTTCATACGCAAACTCACTGCCCATAAATGGCCCTGATTTGTTGCGAGAACCGATACGTTTTACTCGTTTTAAAGCCGGTAGGTAGATCCACTGGTCATCTGCTTTTGTGGTATGAGCAAAGTTCAGAAATGCGGTACCCTTTACGTCAAACGGTTCATCAAAAATGGTGAGCCCTTTATCACCATCATTATCAATTTCGAGTGTTTTAATGCGGATTTTTCTGCTGCTCGTTTCGCCTTGAGCATTATTTAAAATCATACTCATACTAGCGACACTGTCTTGCCAACCCAAGTCTCGTGTTTTACGTTCGGTTGCTATCTCAAGTCCCTTCACTTCATCAGCGAAACTGGGAACGGTCATGGCAATGAGTACCACTGCAGCGCTGATATTTTTTAAAAATTTCATGTCATTATTCCTTAAAATTCAAAATTACTGTTGAGTTACAATGGTTGGCTCAGTGAGAGAGTCGCTTGAAGATGAGCTTTGTGGTGCTTTATCAAAAATCATCAACAATGTAGGCAGCATGATAAAGTCGACGACTAAAGCGATGCCGATAATAAGCGCACTTAGCTGACCCATATCAGAGTTGAGTCTAAAATCAGACATTGAAAGCACTGAGAATCCAGCAATAAGAACAACTGAGGTGATCCACAAAGCCCGGCCGACCGTTGAAAACGCATAACGAATAGCTTGTTCAGTACTTTTGCCAAGCTTTCTTGAGTATTGGTACTTACTTAAAAAGTGAACCGTATCATCAACCACAATGCCGAGAGTTAAAGTGACAACAATGGATAGACCTAAGTTGATTTCACCTGAAACCATTCCCCAAATGCCAAAGCCAACAGCGGCTGGAACTAAGTTAGGTATAAGACTTATCAAACCTAAACGTACTGAGCGTAGAGCAAATATCAACAAACCAGAGATAAGAATTAGAGCAATTGGCAACGTTTTGATCATACTATTCATGTTGCTTTCACCGATGTGAGCAAACATGAGGGTAGGGCTCGATGCAAGAATTTGATATTGAGGTATATTCAGCTCAATCCAGCGATTGATTCTTTTCTCAAGATCGAGGAACTCGTTACTGCCCAAGTTTTTAATAGTTAATTGAAGCTTTACCGATGATTTATCGATGTTGATCTGATTGTTAAGATCCAAACCATATGGAAGTGACATCTCGTATAACAGCAGGTATTGCGCTGCTAACTCACGCTCATCGGGTAACAGATAGAATTTAGGGTCATCACCGTGCATATTTTTGTTCAAACGTTTGAAAGTGTCTGACAGCGTGGCGAGGTGATCGATTTCAGGTTGTAGTCGTAGCCAATCAGAAAATGCGCCTAAATCGGCAATAAACTGCGGACTATTTATTCCTTGAGACTCTCCTGATTTCAGTACAATGCTCAGTGAAGACATACCGCTGATATTTTCTTCCATAAAGTCTGCTGCTTGCCGGAAGGAGTTACTGGTATCAAAGTATTTTACGGACTCATCGTTGACTCTGTTTTGCGGAATAAAGAGACTGATCGCGACAACTAGAGCGATAGAAAGTGGTAATAATATTTGACGCTTATTGATAATGAAGTCGGCCATTTTTTCAAAACGAGTCGAACGTGTCGCATCACTTTCAACGGCAACCTTAAAGGGTAAGATTTGCAGAAGAGCGGGCAGCAGTGTAACGGATAATACAAAAGCAATCATGATGCCTAATGCGGTTAAGTTCCCTAAATCTCTAAATACAGGTGAGTCGGAAGCGTTAAGCATTAAAAAACCGATCGCTGTGGTTGCTGAGGTTATCAATATAGGTAAAAAGTTTAACTGTATGCTGTGAGTAATGGCCTCTTTTTTGTTAACGCCTTTTTGCATAGTTTGGCGGAGAGTCGCAATGATGTGCACACAATCAGCGACGGCTAATGTCATTACAAATGTAGGAACATTAACCGTTGCAGTATTAAGAAATAACCCAGACCAACCCGCGATACCCATGGTTGCTAAAATGCTGGCAATGAGTATCAATAAGGTTGACGCAACAGCGACGAAAGATCGAAGCATTAAACCCAAGAAAAGCAGGATAACAAGCAGCATCATTGGAACTAACGTCGCACTGTCATTTTGTGCGGATTCCATAAAGGCATTATTGAGTGCAAGTAGGCCTGCCTTATGAAAAGTAACGTCTGGATAGGCTTGTTGATATTTTTCCATCATCACTTTATTGTGAGCCATGACTTCAAGCAGTTCTGTCATTTCATCAATACGCGGAAGCTGCACAGTGATATTAACAATGGCAACACGTCCATCTTTTGAGACCAATGAGTTAACAATAGTTGGCTCACTTAAGGCGACCTGCTTAATTTTTGCAATGCGTTCAGCGGTTAACGGATTCTCTTCAAGTACAAGATCTTCAACCAACAGGTCATCATCTATCGCTTCTGTGTGCTGATAGTTTGCAATAGAGTCGACTCGGTTCGAATAGGGTGTTTGCCATGCATCATTGGTAATCCGTTGAATAAGCTCTAAACTCCCTTTACTAAATACATCCCCAGAATCAGGAGCGATGACGATTGAGATATTATCTGATTTAGTAAAGGTGTTTTGTATCTCTTCAAAGGCTTGCAGTTGTGGGTTGGTACCATCAAAGAAAATGTTGTAATCACCTCTAAAATAGAGGTTTTTGGCGCCAATAGTAGCCGCAATAATTAAACCAATTAAAAGTAAAATAATCAGTTTTGGTGATTGTGTGGGCAATTTTAGTAACTGTTGTTTCATCACGAGCTCCGTGTGACGTTCCGTCATTTAAGTGCAAATAAATAAAATTTCAATTGTGTGAAATGCGAATAAAAATCAGTATCTAGTTGATATTTAAGTTGTTTATTAAATTTAATTTTATATGTGAAATTTAATAAATTGACGTTTCGTCAAGAGATGTGAAAAAATAACCCGTGTTAACGGATTATTCTGAGGAGAATTAACTGCCTATGGAAGTAAGGTAGGAAATTTCTTCAGGAAATAGTTCATTTTCAGCTCTGGTCCATGAACGTTTATAGTCCCATTCTGATGACGATGGCTTCCAGTTTAAGCCATCCAACACAATGTTCACGTTATGTAACATAGAGTTCGTTTCTTGAATACGATTAATACAGCGACTGTTGGTCGCATTGTTTATTAATGCGTTTGAGCCAAAGGATACCGCCCAGTTAGCAAAAATAATAGTGTCGATGCTTAAAGCGGGAGATAAAATAAGATCACCAGCTTCAACGCCACTTAAAAAAATCTTATCCGCCATATCAATAATATCTTCTTCTAGACTGTTTAAAACCTCGTTTCGTTGTGGTGAGGTCTTTTCTACTATCCAGCGAGTTTTGGCAGTTAAAACACACATAAAAAGAATCGGTTCAAGTCTGGAAAAAGTGCGATATGCAACATGAAAAGCCATGGCTTTTTCTCGGGTTGTACCGTTAAAAGTCAGTGCTTTATTAAACATCGCTTGCTGCTTTTTCATGCCTAATATGCACAATGCAGAAATCACATCCTCTTTACTGGTGAAGTGATTGTACACCGTACCTTTAGAGTAAGGACTTGCTGCTGCAATTTTTTCCATTGTCAAATTGGCAAAACCTTCTGCAGTAACAAGATCTTTTGCTATCTGAAGCAGTTCTTTTTCCCTATCTGAAATGGCTTGCTGCTTTTTGCTTTTGAATGTCCTTTCAAAAAAGCATTGCTTCTTGCCACTATTACAACTCGAACCAAACATACTTTGCTACTCTTTATGCGTAACCATCAAAATCGATATTACTGTCCTCTTTGTCTATTTTAACATGAAAAGCAATTCTATAAACATCAATTATTGACGAACCGTCAAAGTTGACACAACGTCATAATAGTGGATGTATAGATAAGATCAAGTGTTAATTGTTAAATATTTCTTCTGTGAATGTTTTGGCAGTAAAAAAAGATATAATTTGTTACAGAATATGGAAAGTAAGTCATCTAAAACTCTGAAAAAATGCAACAAGTACAAAATATTTGAAGGGTATAATCAGAATATTGAAATGGAAATAAAACTAAATGTAGATAGTATGACTAACACGTTAAATCTTTTGAGGTGCGGTGTGAATAATAAACCACAACAATACGACTTAGTTTCTAAGCTTTTCCATTGGACATCGGTTGTGGCTATTTTTGGCCTGTTTGGTTTAGGTTATTGGATGGTTGATCTAACATATTATGATTCATGGTACAAAACAGGACCGGATATTCATCGTTCAGTTGGTATTTGTTTAGCACTGTTAACTGTTGCAAGATTCATCTGGAAGTTGAATACCGTTCACCCTGAGGTAGAAGGTAAACCTTACGAGGTGGTGATTGCAAAACTAGTGCACAGTCTGTTTTATGTACTGTTAACGATTATTTTTATTTCCGGATATTTAATTACAACCGCTGATGGAAATTCCATTGATGTGTTTAATTGGTTTTCGGTACCAGGCTTCGGCTCGTTAATTGAGAATCAAGAAGATATTGCAGGAGAGGTTCATTTTTACCTCGCATATGCTGTTATTGGGCTTGCTATTGTTCATGCATTGGCGGCAATGAAACATCACTTTGTGAATAAAGATAAAACATTAATTAAAATGATAGGGATTAAGAAATGATGAAAAAATTACTACTAAGCGTTGGATTGAGCGCAACATTGTTGATGTCAACAACGATCAATGCTGCAGATTATGTTATCGATTCAAAAGGTGCTCACGCGTCAGTCAACTTCAAGGTGAGTCACCTAGGTTACAGTTTTATCAAAGGGCGTTTTAACGATTTTGATGGCACATTTAGTTACGATCCTAAGGACATCACTGCATCAACTGTGAAAGTAAATATTGATACGACTAGTTTGGACTCCAATCACGCTGAACGTGATAAGCACCTAAGAAGTGATGATTTCATTAATGCAAAGCAGTTCTCTAACGCTGTATTTGTGAGTAATAAAGTCAGTGATGCCGGTAAGGGAAAGTTGATTATTGCAGGGGATCTTACTCTACATGGTAAAACGGTACCTATTACGATTGATGCGATGTTAATTGGTGAAGGTCAAGACCCATGGGGAGGAACACGCGCTGGTTTCTCTGGAACTACTCGCTTAGAGCTTGCTGATTTTGGTATTAAAGTGATGGGCAGTTCAAGTTATGTTGATATGGAACTGCATATTGAAGGCGTAAAAAAATAGAAAGTTGTCATGTATAAGAAAAAGGGGACTAAGCAGTCCCCTTTTTGTATCGCTATTAGACATTACAGTGCATGCTGTGTGGTTCAATTTTTAGTGTTTGAGTTGGGAAAGCAACATCAGCATTGTGTTTATGAATAATGGCAAGAACGAGAAGCAGTACATCCTGTTTGACTTCATGGAACTTAACCCAATTAACTGTTTTGGTGAAGGTGTATATAAAGAAGTTTAGGGACGAGGGTCCAAAGGCATCGAAATTAACAATCAGTGTTTGCGACGCATCTATTTCTGGATGTGACTCTAACATAGACTTTACGTCATCAATGATTGCGTTGATGGAGGCGACATCTTCGTAGCGGATGCCGATAGTCTCATTGATACGTCGGTTAGACATTCTTGACGGGTTTTCAACCACTATATTACTAAAGACTGAATTGGGAATGTATAAAGGACGTTTATCAAATGTTCTAATGATGGTCATTCTCCAACCAATTCTTTCCACGGTTCCTTCAATTTTCCTATCAGGTGAGCGTACCCAATCACCCACTTTAAATGGGCGGTCAAAATAGATCATTAACCCTCCAAAGAAGTTAGAGAGTAGATCTTTAGCGGCCAAACCGACAATTAAACCGCCAACACCACCAAAGGTAAGAAGCCCAGAGAGACTCAACCCTAAGCTCTGCATTACTGACAAGACACCGATGGCAATAAAAATCAATCTGGAAATTTTTGCTATGGCATGAACGGTGGTTTCATCACGCTTACCACTGGATAGAACCTGATTTTCTGCATGAATGGTGAGCCGAATTGTTACCCAGATAAATGCAAATATTAGCAATATTTGTTGAACAGTGGTTATCCATTCCGTAGGGAAATTGACAAGGTTAGTTAGTAGGATTTTCACTGTAACTGAGGCTGGCCAGAGCCAAATTAAGACACTAATAGGTGTCGATACTGCATTAACCAACAAGTCATCCCAACCAGTTTTGGTTTTTTTTGCAAGAATGTATAGCCGAGTGATAATGATCTTCCATCCAAACCAGCAAAGTAAACTAAAGCCAGTGAGTAGAATAATGTCGTTGATCCAATCACTACTTGGACCTGATTGAATGGTTTGCCACCAGCTATAAAGATGTTCCATCTACTTCCTACTTTATGGTAATAAGTTGAAATAATTATTTTATATGCACATTAATCAGTTTCTGTAAGTGTTTCACAGGAATGGCATAGGTAATGGCACTTGGATCGGTTAAAGCCGACTCTTCACTGGCTTTTACGAAGACTTTATTGATGATCGCAATAACATCACCCGTGTTTGGGTTATAAAGAGGGCTTCCGCTATTTCCTGGATAGGCAGTCGCGTCCAGTTGGTATATTTTGTATGGATTGCGAAGCTGTTTAAGCTGTGCAAGAGATAGCTCCTTCCCATTTCTTGCCGGAATGGCGATTGGAGTGATGCTGGACACGATCCCTCTGTGTGTGACTGGAGATAAGCCAAGAATCGCACCTATTGGGAAACCAGTAAAGGCATATAACTCGCCTTCGCGAACTTTCGCAGTTGACGTTTTTAATGGTGGTAATTTATTGGATGTTAGGCGGAGCAGTGCAAGGTCAGTCACCGCATTTTTTGTGATGACTTCAACGGGGTAGCTATTCACTTTGCTACCTTGTTGCTGAAAAGCCATTAATACTTCACTCTCTTTTGTGTTGAAACTTTTAGGCAGTACATGGGCGTTAGTTGCAACATAGCTTCCATTAGCAATAACAAAACCGGTACCAAGAATAACGGCTTTGGGTGTTCGCAGTTTGTTGTAGGTACCAATAGCCACAATGGAAGGCTTCACCTTTGCTATCGTTTCTGGTAGAGCTGCATAAGCAGAAGAGAGTGAAAGAATAAGACAAAAAATGGCTAACTGTATTTTTAACACGATAATCATCCGTGATTGTGAGAGTTCAACAATAGTAGCTGAAATATCAATATATTACCAAGAGGGGAGAAAGATATAGAAGAGGAGAATAGGCAAGTCGAGTGACTTTGCCTATTAATATTACAGTTAGACGTTTTTACGTCTGTATAGCATTATAGAGAGCAGGCTAAGCATAAAGATAAACAAGGTGCTTGGCTCTGGAATGCTCACCGTCGTAAATTGTTTTGAACCTGCATAAGTAGCAGTTACGATAAGATCATCGTAATCAGCGTCACTTGAACCGTTGTCATTAAAGAGCAGGTAAATGGTCGAAAGGTCAAGATGATAGATGTCATCTCCTTTAAATCCTACAAACCAGCTGTTTGTGTGATCATTATTATCACCGTTTTTGGTGCGATTAGTTTGCTTACATTTTTTGTTAGAACAGTTACTGCTAAAGGCAAAAGGAACCGCTTCGCCACTATTATGTTGATAATTATGGTTAACCTGACCATCTTTGTTTTTATCGCCTTCACGTATAATCTGGCCATGCTCAGAGAAAATCAGGTTGGGTCCGCTATTTGGATTGGTTGCAAAATTGTTATTGTCAAAATTACCATTTGGATTTTTTAATCCAAACAGTGCGTTGTCGTATCCTGACTCAGCGTTTATGAAATTCCAAGCGACCTTATAGCTACCTTGATCGTTGTTATCGAAAAGTACATTCGCACCTACCCAGCCAAAGATTTTTGTTTCATCTACTACAGCGCTATCAAAATTTGAAGCAATAGAGCTGAATTGGGTAATCTCAGATTTTTTCCCAGGCTCAATGAATAAACCTGCGGAAACAGAAGATGACAGTAAGCTAATGCCAATAAATAATATCGCGGCCCAATTTTTCATGTTTAATCCATTTCTATATATTTTATTTAAATAAAGCAATAATCGATCCATTTATTAAATACGTTAATTATCAGTTAGTTATATATGCCTGGTTGTTTTGAAACTGAGAAAGTGTAAAAGAAATGGACATATAGTCGCGAATTATTAACACCTGTTGCACTGATGATAGGTGATTATTTATGATAAAATTGTTCAAAATAAACAGTGAGAACACCATTAATGAGGCACTTACATACGTCGGTTCATCCAGATATCGGTCACCTTGACGATTACTCAATTTTTCAGCGTAATGCAACACGAGCCATCGTGTTAATCGGTAATGAAATTTTGTTATTGTTTACAGAACGATATCACGACTATACGTTGCCGGGTGGCGGGCTTGATACAGGAGAAGATGTGATTCATGGTTTAGTCCGTGAATTAGAAGAAGAGACAGGCGCACAAAACATTAAAAATATTGTGCCATTTGGGATCTATGAGGAGTTTCGTCCTTGGCATAAACCGGAAGCGGATCTTGTTCATATGATCTCTTACTGTTATGTTTGTTCAGCTGATAAAGTACTTGGTAATACCCGTTTTGAGGAGCACGAAGTGAACAATGGCATGCGGCCAGTCTGGATCAATATTCATGATGCCATTGCTCATAATGAACAGACAATCTCTAGTAGCGTTAAAAAAGGGATGTCGATAGAGCGAGAAACCTTTCTACTTAGAATGATTGTCAAAGAACTATTATAAAAGGCCCGCTATGATTGATAAAGTTCAGGTAATGAAGCTGGCTAAAATAAAGATGCCCTTTGGAAAGTATGCAGGACGAGTATTGATCGACTTGCCCGAAGAGTATCTGCTTTGGTTTGATAAGAAAGGGTTTCCCAATGGCGAACTAGGCGAGTTGTTAGCCCTGTGTCTTGCGATGAAAATAGAGGGCCTTGATGAAGTGATTAGGCCGTTAAAGAGTATGTAGTCCGCATTATTTTAATAAGGTAAAGGAGTATTCGTATGGAAACGACAAGACTGATTCTAAGACAATGGAAAGAGAGTGATTTTGCGCAATATGCCAAGATGTGTGCTGATCCTGATGTGATGAAATACTTTCCTGCTGTGCAAACTGAAACTGAAAGTTATGCTCAAGCGAACAGAGCTCGTGATTACATTACTGCTAACGGCTGGGGTTTTTGGGCCGTAGAAGTCAAATCAACAGGTGAGTTTATTGGATTTGTCGGCCTCCATGCTCAAGAAGCAAATTGTGGTATTCCTTTTGCGCCATTAATTGAAGTCGGTTGGCGATTGAATGCATCGAGTTGGGGAAACGGCTATGCACCTGAAGCTGCTAATGCAGCGTTGGAATATGCCTTCACTCAGTTGAATGTGGATGAAATATACTCTTTTACTTCGATGCCGAATGAACCATCAAAGCGGGTAATGGAAAAGATTGGTATGGTTGATACTGGTCAGCTTTTTAATCACCCAATGGTTGTTCATGGTCATCGTATGGAGTGTCACTGTCTGTTTAAAATGACAAAACAGCAGTGGAGTGAAATTTCAAACTAGCCATATAACCATGCGAAGATGATTGGCTTTGTTCAATGATTTATTGACGCTCACCTATTTTCGCTTTCACATCCCCTTCGAGCAACTCTTCGTGTTTAAGAAGAAACTCTAAAGCATCACAAAAGCTTCCTTTTTCACTGAGGGCTTGACGTGAATGATCGATGCTTCTTTCTGCCTCTCTACGCACTTCAGAGCTATTGTCGCTGTTGCTGAAAACGACATGTTTTTTAAAAACAGCTTCTAAATATTGTTGTTTACAAATTCTTTCATCTACTAACTTCTGAGTCACTTCTTCGCTAGCATATAAATTGTTAGCGAAAAAGACAGTTATTCCAATGAGCAGTATTCGGTTTTTCATTGACGCTCCTAATGATATTAATCTTTTTAATGTAGTTTAAGACAGATGTTTACTCAATAGCAATAAATTAATGAAACCATTAACTTTGATTAATCTCTTATTCTTTATGAACATAACGATGTATAACAGATCTTTTTAAAAATGTAGGTGCAACGTATATGATGTCAAAAACCGTAATGTCAGATAAAGGATTAACATTCTCACAATTCATTCAAGGTTATTGGCGTTTGGCTGAGTGGGATATGACTCGTGAACAATGGTATCGCGTCTGGGTTGCCGCTAAAGGTCACGGTGTTGCCTAGTGAAAGAGAGTAAATCGTCATTAGCGGAATATTTTTAACCATTCATTAACATAAGAGGTATTTTTTTCTATTATTCACATCATTTAGACTCTCAGTTAGAAAGATTTTCTATTGTAATGCCTATAAAATAGAATAATAATCCAAAAAATAAGATTCTTGTGATGAGTATAATGTTGAATAGTAACAATCAATCTATAACTGGTATTGAATCTGTGCCTATAGGACTTAATGAACTGGTTGAGTTTTTAAAAACATCTGAGAGCAGTCTGTCGCTTGCCATGATTAAAGGCTTATTAAAAAACCTCAGTTTGGGTGACGTGGATATTGATAAATTGGCTCTATTTGATCAGCAGCGGTATCATCGTCGGTATCTTTATAGTGATGAAAATACTCAAGTGTTGATGCTTGGTTGGCTAAATGGCCAGCGAAGTAAAATACACGATCATATGGGGTCAAACTGTGCAGTTAAGATACTAAAAGGCACGGCAACTGAAACCTATTTCGATACCTCCGAGAACAATCAGATCTTTGCGACAGGGTCATCCCAGTTAAATGAAGGGGAAATAACGACAAGTTGTAACGATGATAAGCACCAAATTTCAAATCTACAAGGCGGTGATCAAGCTCTCGTTACTCTGCATATTTACTCTCCCCCACTCGATGATTTTAACCTCTATTCACTTGAGTCTGCTGCGATTGAAAAACCAACTGAGAAAGATAAGTGGATGTATGAGATCTAATGTTATTTAAACTGAGCGTAATAGGCTGCAATATCGGCTAAATCTTGCTGACTTAACTTAGACAATTGCGCTTTCATCATTTCTGATAAATCACCTTGGCGTTGACCGAGTAGATAGGATTGCATCGAGGAGTATAGGTAACCTTGGTTTTGTCCACTTAAGTTCGGGTAACCAGGGGCAATCGCTTCACCTTTAATGCCATGACAAAATTGACAGCTGGGTATCTTTCTTGCGCCTAATTCAGCGTTGCCAATGAGTTGCTCAGCTATTGTTTGCGCTGAAAACAGCATAAAAGCGATGACGATAATGTTTTTCATGATTAGCTCAATGGTTAAAGAGCCACATTATAAAGCTTACAGTAACGGGAAGCTCAAACAAAAAAGCACCCACCATAGAGACTATGCGGATGCTTTAATTAAATAATGATGAAAAGTTATAGACGTGCAGCGATCATTGTTTCTAGTTTACCTTGGTCAAGCGCAAAATTACGGATACCTTCAGCTAACTTCTCAATGGCCATTGGGTCTTGGTTATGATCCCATAAGAATTCACTGTGTGTCATTGGAGCAGGGGCTGCTTTCACTTCAACATCACTAGACAGTTTTCTTTCAACGACACCTTCAGAGTCTTCTAGGTCTTGTAGTAGCTGAGGGCTGATAGTTAGACGGTCACAACCAGCAAGTTCTAGAATTTCACCGATATTTCTGAAGCTAGCACCCATTACTACTGTATTGTAGCCGTGCTGTTTGTAGTAGTTGTAGATTGCAGAAACTGAGATAACACCAGGATCTTCACTTGGCTCAAAATCTTTACCTTCACGGGCTTTGTACCAATCCATGATACGGCCAACAAAAGGTGAGATAAGGAATACACCAGCTTCAGCACATGCGCGCGCTTGTGCAAACGAGAAAAGAAGTGTTAGGTTACAGTTGATGCCTTCTTTTTCAAGAACTTCAGCAGCGCGAATGCCTTCCCAAGTAGACGCAAGTTTAATCAGAATGCGGTCATTAGTAACGCCTGCGTCATTGTACATTTTAATTAGTTGGCGAGCTTTAGTAATGCTGCCTTCGGTATCGTAAGACAATCTTGCATCTACTTCAGTCGAGATACGACCAGGTACGACTTTTAAGATCTCTTTACCGATGTTAACAGCCAACATGTCACATGTGTCTTGAACTTGTTGTGATTTATCTTGGCTTTGCGCCTTTGCATACTCAATAGAGGCATCAATCAAAGGTGCATACTCTTTGATTTGCGCCGCTTTAAGGATTAAAGATGGATTGGTTGTAGCATCTTCAGGTTGGTACTTACTGATTGCTTCAATGTCACCAGTATCGGCAACTACAGTAGTTAGCTTGCGAAGTTGTTCTAATTTAGTGCTCATCTTTACGCCTTTAATATAAAGTGTGGTTAGAAAATTTACGGTAAATCTAGATCTGCTATGATTGTGATTTGTTGTCTGATTGTCAATTAAATCGGTCATCATATTTGTGAAGAGAGTAGGATTTATTGGATAAATGCTATGCCAAGCGATTGCATAGGCACTGTTTAGGCCTACTTAGGACAAAAGCTGTGCAAGAGTTAGTGGTCCATCTGTAATGCCTATCGCGTGGGCTGGTGTTACGCCATTAGTATCTTGGCGACATAAATTATGCCAAGCACGATAAATATCAAGCAAAGGAGCTAACCCTCCGGGTCTAAGCCTTCGACGAGGCTCATCAACTAGACTGGTGAAGTGCTGATAGAAATTTCGTTGAAATTGTTCAACGAGGGTGGTCGATGCGTGTTCAAGCCAGTAGTTATCGTCAGGAGCGTGCTCAGTTTGATGGCAGATACCTTTACCGCTGTTTTCAGACTGATCAATTGCCCATCGGTCACGCCACCAGCCGATAATCGAAATATCAACTTTTGAACTCTTTGCCCAATTGTTATCTTCCATAACACAAACCAAATCAATGGATTTATCTTTTATACGCTTTAAAAAGACAGACATCGCTGCTGATCGTAATAATGGCTCTTGCGGCATAAACAGTTCGATGTGTTTAAATTCAGAAAGATTCTGAACGAGCGTTAAATAGTGAGCACTTGAAGTATAGGGTGCTCGTACTACAGCTCCTTTAGACGGGTAATTTATGGTGCCCAAATGACTTAAGGGGTCTTCAACGTTACCACGGGATAAAATGCGCTTATATTTTTGTTCTATCCGCGATTTTACCGTCCCAGTATTCGTTATGTTCTTGTGATCAAATCCGACAAAGTCGCTTGAAACATATTGAGGCTCTGAGCAGTAAGGGTCGTGAGATTGACCTGAAGATGCTTGACCTTCTGATGAGTAGTTAATATCTTGAGATAATATATATCCAGTATGAGCTTCACCAGTGGCGAACCAAAATACGCCGTTATCACTAATAGGCTGAAGCGGTACAACAGAAGATGCAATGCTAATCGAGCTTTTAACTTGTTGGTGATAAAGTCGGGCATCAAATAGATATAACTGTCTTCTACAGCGGCTAGCAATCGTATTTAATTGGTCATAAAAAGTTTTTGGATTTATCGAGAGCTTACGACAAATTTCTCTCACATTATAGCCGGTAAACAGCAGTGCGAGTAATTTCTGTTGAACTAAAAGGTAGCGATTGCCGCCAGACCAACGGTCAACAAATGTGCTGTGACATGATCTACAGCGGTAGCGTTGGCGATCACCACTATAACCGAAAGCATGATAATGTTCACGGTGGGTGAGTACATCTAAACCAAAGTTAGCACAGCTAGTGCGATTACAACAAGCTAACTTACTACTATGAAGAGCTTTTAAACGTTGCTGCTCAATGAGAACAGCACGGTTATTGAGCAGGGGAGGAAAAGCACCACACTGTTTACATATCATCGCAGGGTGTAAAGGGTTGTCACGTTGCAACAGATAATACTGCGCATCGCTCAGGCCAAAGTTATCACACGCCAATGTTTTACAAAAGTTGAGTTGTAACCCCTCTTCTGCGGATGGTAGTTTACTTGTTAACACTTTTCTCCCCTAAATGTAGAGTGAACGTTTTAAGCAACATTATAGTAGAGCTGAAAAAGCCTCAGTCATGAGAAGCTCATCACAGATTGAAGTCAGCAATGAGCCATTACGATAGTTGATAACCAAATTTGTTTAAATTGTGAGATTTGCTGTCTTATTCAGTGCTCACTGTTACTTCATATGAGCCAAATTTTCGGATATTAATAACGCCAGTATCAAAAATTAGATATTGCCCTTTTATTCCAAGTAGAGTTCCCATAACTTCTGGTTGTTTATCAAAATTGTGACTGATTATTTTGGTTGGAAATTCAGTCACGTCGTAGTCAATATTAATCACATCGTTATCAAGCTGCTCAATGGAGTCGTCACCAAATGTCTTTTTTAATGCCGTTAATTGCTCATTGATAGTTGGGATTAGCTCGGCCGCTCGCTGCTTTAAGTCGATATCTGCAGCATTTCCTTTGAGTAAAGCACGCCAGTTAGTTTTATCGGCTATCTGCTTGGCCAATTCGATTTCAATTAAACCTGATAGTTTTCGATTAGACACTCTAAATATAGGTAACGCTTGAGTTGCTCCTTGATCAATCCAGCGAGTGGGAATTTGCGTATGCCGAGTGATCCCAACCTTAATGCTAGACGTGTTTGAGAGGTAGACATAATGATCAGACATACATACATCTTCTGCCCATTCCGGTTCACGGCATGTACCTTGGTCGAAATGACAGGTTTCTGGTTTCATCATACACATATCGCAACGTGCTAATTTTTTCATGCAAACATAGCAATGACCTTGAGAGTAGCTCTTTTTGGTCTTCTTACTGCAGTTACTACAGTAAATATTGCCTGTGTGAATGAGGGTGATATTTTGACCAATTAATTCAGTGAGGTTAATGCTATGTTCGCCGATAGGCAGGTGATAACAAACTGAACCATCTTCGCTATTTAGTGAAGAGGTCATCTTACTTAACGTTCCAGTGTAAACATTGCTCATAATGATTCTTTCTTAGTTTAATTATGTGAGCATCATAACAAAGAGACACGGTCTGGTAACATCATATTGATGAAATTAAATCTAGCGCTGAAGTTATATTCTGTGAGGGTTGTTGTGCTACAATCCTTGCCTATAATTATAGCTGAACATTAAAGCGTATAACGCCTGTACAAACTGGAGCGACACTTGCAATTTAAAGAACTTGGTTTAGATAACCGCCTGCTGAAAACATTACAAACGTACGATTTTAAAAGTGCAACTGAAATTCAGAGAATGGCGATTCCCGTTGCGATGGCAGGAAAAGATCTGTTGGCGTCATCTAAAACAGGCTCAGGTAAAACACTGGCGTTTGTGCTTCCGTTACTACACCGCTGCTTGAAAAATAAAGCCTACTCAAAACGTGATCCACGTGTATTGATACTTGCCCCGACACGTGAATTAGCAAAACAGGTATACGGTCAACTTAAAATGATGTTATCTGGCCTGTCATACGATGCGGCCTTGATTGTTGGTGGTGAGAATTTTAATGATCAGTGCAAAGCATTAAAAAAATACCCACGATTGATTGTTGCCACTCCTGGACGACTCGCTAATCACCTGGATCAAAAGTCTCTGTTTTTGGATGGACTGGATACGTTAATATTTGATGAAGCCGATCGCATGATGGATTTAGGTTTTTTTGAGCAACTGCAACAGATCCATAAAGCAGCACATCACCGTCGTCGTCAAACACTGATGTTTTCAGCAACACTTGATCATGCTGAAGTTAATAAGTTTGCAGGAGAGTTACAAAATTCGCCTAAACGTATTGCTGTTGGTATGGCAAATGAAGAACACAAGGATATTACTCAAGAGTTCTATTTGTGTGATCATTTGGACCATAAAGAAGCGTTACTGAATAAAATTATTGAGATGGTAGAGTATCGTCAAATCATCATCTTTACCGCAACACGTAATGATACTGATCGTTTGACTGAAGCGTTAAATGAGAAGAAATTAAAAGCGGTTGCACTCAGTGGTGAAATGAATCAAGCCTCAAGAAACAACATCATGAGCCAATTTGAACGTGTTGTTCATAAAATCTTGGTGACTACGGATGTGGCTTCTCGCGGTTTAGATTTAACCAGCGTGACTCATGTAATCAACTTCGATATGCCAAAACACAGTGAGGAGTATGTACACCGTGTAGGACGTACCGGGCGTGCTGGTAACAAAGGCACTGCGATTTCGTTGATCGGGCCAAAAGACTGGGTTAATTTTAAGAATGTTGAATCATTCTTACAGCAATCCATCTCTTTTTCTGAACTAGATGGGTTAAAAGGGAAGTTTAAAGGTTTAAAACCAAAACCAATCAAACCAGTAGTTAGAAAATCGAGCAGTAAAGTCGTCGAAAATAAGAAAAAGCAAGTGACTAAAAAGCCAAAGAATCGCGATAAGAGTTTTTATAAAACAGTTGCTGTTGGCGATGATGTATTTATGCCAAAGAAAAAACCAAGAATCAGCGACGAAGCACCAGAATAAAGTCGCAAAGATATCGAATTAGATTAATCATAATAAAACCCCGGTAACGATTAAAGTTACCGGGGTTTTTTAATGGAATATCAATATGATTAGAAAATGAGGTGAGCGACTCCAGCAATAACGGGAAGCGTCACTAAAGTACGTAGAATGAAAATAACAAAAAGCTCAAACATATTAACCGGTATCTTACTACCAAGTAGCAAGGCACCAACTTCCGACATGTAAATTAGCTGAGTAACAGACATTGCGGCGATAACGAAACGTGTCATGTCACTCTCTATGGATGCCGCTAGGATGGCCGGAATAAACATATCTGCAAAACCCACTACGATGGTTTGAGATGCAGCAACAGCCTCTGGGATTGCGAGGAGTTCAAGCAGAGGAATAAACGGTTGGCCCAAAATAGAAAATATAGGGGTGTATTCTGCAATCATAAGAGCAACGGTGCCTAAAGCCATTACTATCGGTAGTACACCAAAGACCATATCGACTGCGTTTTTAAGTCCTTCTATGAATACAGAACGCAGTGATGTCACTTGAGCCGCTTTATCGACGGCCAGTTTCATTCCCCAACTAAAGCTATTATATCCATCTGGGATTAAGTCTGATGTTGCATCACGCTCTGTGCCATCAATGAAGATATCTTTTTTCCAACGCAGGGGAGGGAGGCGAGGAACGATCACCGCAGCAGCCAAACCAGCTAAACAAACAGTCAGGTAAAAAGGTAAAAAATATTGCTCAAGATTGACTTGTGCAATAACCACTAAACTGAAAGTAATCGAGACCGCAGAGAAGGTCGTACCGACCACCGCAGCTTCTCGTTGGGTGTAGAATTTCTTCTCATATTGTTTACTGGTTAATAATATACCTACACTACCGTCACCCAGCCACGATGCCATACAATCGATAGCAGAACGACCCGGTAGATTAAACAGAGGACGCATTATTTTGCTTAATAACGTGCCGAAAAGCTCTAACAAACCAAAATTAAGTAGCAGAGGTAATAACAAACCGGCAAAAATAAAGACAGAAAACAACACAGGTAAAAGGTCATTTAAAACAAGCCCACCAGTATTCGCCTCCCATATTGCGTTTGGACCGAGCTCAAAGAATGTTGCGACTGCAAACATGCCACCAAGTAAACGCACGAAAAACCAGGTTAGCGATGGGTTAAATAGACTGTTTAAAAAGTCGTTATTGATAATAAATGGTGGTTTGATGATACGAGTAAAAATAGAGGCTATGCTCATGGTCGCTATAATTAGTGAGACCATAGCGACTAAGTAACCTTCAAAAACGGACTGGATTAATTTGGCTAATACGGCGACAGGTATCGTTATGTTTCCTTGATAACTGATCGGAGCCATGAATACAAACAGTCCAATTAAAGAGGGTATCAAGAAGGTTAAAAATGATTTTTTATTCGAGGGGTGATCGTTACTACTTGAGTTTTGCATTATTATCTCAACTATTAGTCAATGTCATGCCGAATCCGTGGCATATATATTCACTAAACATCCGTATTCATTCAGTAGTGGAAGATTACAGGTTTTATGTAAGATATGGAATAGTATGCAGATAAAAAAATAAATACGCACTAATCTACTGAAAGGTAGCTAATCAATGACATGATATTACTAGGTGTGAGATATGTCTTATTCAAGAGAATAAGACATATTAGAGAGTAGGTTAGGAGAAGTCAGCTTTACGCATACGATTTAATGTAGCTAAAACATCAATGGCTCGTGGTTTGGCAAGATCGCCATGTTTAGGCATAGATTCATACCAAATACCATTGAGTAGAGCTTCAAAAGCAGCGGTTGGATTTGTTTCAATACCCATATTTTGAGCCAATTGAAACCATAGCCAACCTGTTGCGTGAACTTGGCTAGCAGACTCAAGTTGATTCAAAGCTGAAATATCAACATACTCTCGACCAAATCGAAGAGACTGTTTGTCTTTAGCGTGAATACGGAACTTGCCTTCTTGTAGTTGATTTTGTAGCCCAATAAGATTCAGCGACCGGGTTTTTGGAGTAATTAAATTATCAGAACCTTCATTATGACGTGAACTAGGGTGCTCAAGAATAACCTCTTTTGCTCTAATGGTAACATCAACGGGTTGGTAGTCGTGCATCTGGATAACGGTATCGGCTACATCTAAATAATCGCCAGAACCACCCATTACCATAATAGTTGAAATATCCAGCTGATCTCGAAGCTGACCAATTCTATCAACTAGTGGCGTAATCGGCTCGGCACCTTTTGAAACCAGAGCTTGCATACGTTCATCACGAATCATAAAGTTTGTGGCTGAAGTGTCTTCATCAATTAATATTGTAGATGCACCTGACTCAATTGATTCTTGCAACCAAGCTGCTTGGGAGGTAGAACCGGAAGCATCTTGTGTAGTGAAACAATGTGTATCACGGCCCATAGGCAAATGGTTGATGTAATTCGAAAGGTTGAGATGATGAACACAGCGCCCATCTTCCGCTCTGATTTTAGTGGCATTAACCTCTGTAACGATATATTCACGTCCATCACCAGGTTTATGATCGTAAATTGAGCGTTCAATCGCCGTCAGCAGTGTCGATTTACCATGAAAACCACCACCCACAATTAGAGTGATCCCTTTTGGAATACCCATGCCTCTAATAAGACCTTTGTGCGGGGTGTTCAGTTCGATGGCAAGGGACTCTGGCGAAACAAAAGCAACGGCCTCTTTCATCGGAAGATCACAGTTACCAGCAACTCTTGGTAAAATACTGCCGTCAGCAACGAAAGCGGTCAGTTTGTGTTGTGCTAGTTGGCTTCTTAGAGCAACTTGGTCTTCAACTACTTCACAATGACGTTTAAGTTCATCAATTGGAATTTCACGTTCGATGGTTGCTCTTCGAACAAACTTTGGCAAATAAAAGCTCAGAATGTTAATGGCTTTTTTCGCTAGAATAGTTCTTCCATCAGCAGGAAGATCAACTCTGAAACGTAGCTCTATCGCTTCATCATCGAAAATTACCGAGGTGTGATCAAGAATAGTTTGACCCGTTAGATCAATAGAGACACTTTTCTCTTTTTCAGACAGTTGATGAAAGAAACGAGCGAGATAATCTCGAGCGGCACGTTGATACTCTTCAGAGGTATTTTTTAACCAAGCAAGATCGGTGAGTGCCCACGGACGGCGTACACGTACACGTGTTGGTGGTGAAAATGGGTCAGCTTGAACGTTATCAATAAAGAGTTGAAAGTCAGTAAAGTCATATTGCCCCTTAATGCTGGTATAGCTGCGGTAATTCTTTTTTTCGATTTTTTTTAAAAGCTGTTCAAGGCGTTCCATGGGGGCTCATTTCTTATTGCATAGTTAGTGACAAGAGTATAACTGAACAATCATCTAACGACTCGATTTATCACACCAGTAGGGTCATTGAATTGAAAATAATGTTCAGTATACTCAGTTATTTTCTAAACGTTGTTTAATTGGCACGCGTAGCTCAGCAAGCCGTGCGTTTTCGATCTGTTGTTTTTTCAGTTTACAAGTATCGCAATAGTGTTTAAGAGCGTCAAAAGAGGGGAAATTTAACGCTTGTTGAAATAGATGAGGTTGAGTTACCCCGTCTATTTTAGATGCTGAACGAAATTTGTTTACAACTGAAGTGTAGAGTTTGGATTTTGGTTCCGCAGAGTGAAACCAATAACCGAGCGTTGATTGTGAAAGCTCAGGAATTAGCTTATTGAGCCTAAGCTCGTAAATGCTGATGTGGTTATAGTGAGACAGCAGTCTAAATTGACCAGTTTGAAGAGCACCAATGATTAAACTGATACCACTATTATCAAAATTTTCTGCAGCAATTTTATCTAAAAAAGAGAGTGCACCAGAGGTTCCTATCAAGCCTAATTGTTGAAGGCTCTGACGTTGACCATCTTTAGCGATGGTTTTGATAGCCACATTATTGGCAGGGTAAAAGTGACAAATTAAAGCGAGTAAATTCGGTCTCTTTTCTAACAACTCTAAACAAAATTTCGATTGAGCCGCGAGCATTAGCATGTGAATCGCTTTTGCGCCATAGGGCTCAGCCGTTTGTAAGTATTCGACGGGAATTGATCTTATCCACAGCTCACCGCCAACCGACTCTCTGATTGCATCTAACTCGAATCCAACATTGCCATCGATAGGCTTACGATATCCATCAGAATGAATAGTAAAAGCTTTGAGTCCACGCTCCCACTCTGTGATAGTGATAAACGTATCAAACCCTAAAAAATCGAGATCAATTTTAAGCATAACTGTTAGCTACCAATACCTTAATTTCACACAAATACTGCTGTATAATATCATTATACAAGTGCCATGGCTCACAATGAATGAGACAAAATTACATAAACATAAGGAAAAAGGTAGAGTATCTGAGTTAGACATATATTTTATAAACATCTAAAAACTGAATACTTAGCAAGGAGCGCTATCATGATAGAAATGGTGATGTCTGGGATTGAAAACATACTTATTTTCGGGGGGGTGGCGTCAATCATTCGCTCAATAATGCTTTATGGCAAACGAACCGAAGATTGGAAAGGCGCGGTGACAATGTTTCTGAAGCGGATCTCCCTTAGTATTACTGAAGCGAAATGGTACAAGTTTGGTGTTTCGATGTTTTTGCTTGGGGTTGTATTACGAATCGTTAATTATACTCTTTGGCCAACAGCATAGGTGTCCATTTTTTATCTATGAATAAGTTATCCACAAAAACAGTGGATAACCATTTGGATAACCGCTACAAAGCTGAATAAATAAAGCTTTTTTTGCATTTCAAGATATTTTTACTTTTTTATTTCCTATTTATCTACTTCTATTCATATTGTTACAGCGGTAGAATTAATGTATATAATCCAGCAACTGCAGTAGAAATTAATAGACTAATGAGTGAAATTTCGCGCAACCACATTAAAGGCAAATCGAGTAGCAATCCGACCCATGTTGGTATTGTTGGGGGAGGGATTGCAGGTTCGACTATTGCATTAAAACTTGTGATGGCAGGCATCAGAGTCTCTGTGCTGGAACAAAATTCAGGGCTAGTTAATGGACCTCCGGTTTGTCATTTGCATGCAGGAGGGAACCTTTATAGAGAGCTTCCTGAAGAGCAATGTATTACTTTATTACATCAATCTATCGATACACTAAAGCTCTTTCCTCATGCGGTTAATATTCGCCCTACTGTTATAGCGGTACCCACCCATGACCCAGGTGAACCTATTGATTTATTGCCGAGGTTGTATCGCTTACAGCTCGAATACCAAAAGTTGGTTGAAAAATCAGCAACAAATAAAGTACTTGGCGATCCCAAAGAGTACTACAAAGTTTATCAACGGAATGACTTAGAAAAGTTAGCCTGCCGAACAATGCCTACTGACCCTCAAACATCTGATGAATGGATGATTCCAGTGGCACACTATGTCGACATAGAGCAGTTAAAATTCCCACTGATAATGGTACAAGAGTATGGGTTGAGTAAGTTCAGGTTAGCAGCGATGCTGACACTCTCATTAGAAAACAGTGCTCACTGTAATATGCAAATGAATGCCAAGGTGGTTGGATTGGCTAAAAACGGTTCTGGTTGGGATATAAGCTACAAACAAGAAGGATTAGAAATATCTGAAACGCTCGCTGTTGATTATGTCGTTAATGCTTGTGGGTTCAGAACCGGTGAGCTGGATGATCTTATTCAAGTTAAAAAGAAGCGTTTGGTTGAGTTTAAAGCCGCGTTTATTTCCACTTGGAAGCAGCACGGAGGAAAATGGCCCGAGGTTATATTTCATGGTGAAAGAGGGACACCTAATGGGATGGCACAATTAACGCCTTACCCAGATGGTTTGTTTCAGCTGCACGGCATGACAGAAGAGATTACTTTGTTCAAAGGTGGACTGGTTGCCTCCACTCAGGAAAGCTCACAACCTCAATTAGATGGCGCATTATTAAACAAGATCAATATAGGATGGCAACCCGATACTCAAAAAATGCGCACTGAGAAAGCGATTGCACATATTAGTAAATTTATTCCTTCATTTTCAACGGCTGTTATGGGAGGGAAACCACTATTTGGCGCGCAACAGATACCAGGGAAAGACCCAACTAAAAGAGCCTCGTCTATATCATTCACTGAACATAAGTATGCCCGAGCAGAAATTGTTAAAGCCTCATCAGCAATAAATTGTGCTGAACAGTTGATTAATCAACTAAAATTAGAAGGAATATATCATCCGTTAGAGAATGTCACGCAGCAACATTTTATTGATGGCCTTGAGTTTGATGATGTTGAGGACTTGGCAATAGAGATGGCAGCTAAACGTGATTACCCAATAGCGTTAGCAAAGAGATATCAATAAATAGCTGTTGATATCATTATCATTTAAGGTGATATTTGATATGATTCAACATGAATTTAATGGGTTGTATGGACTGATGGCATAGATCTCTGGTTAAGGGTTTAATAGGAGAAAGAATGCATTTTGAACGAAAAAGGCGTTGGCCTAGATATGAATGTGTTGAAGGAGTGAAAGCCAAGATCTATTGGGGGCATCGATTTTTGCCTTTTGTTGAGATACGATTGTTGGATGTATCTACGGGCGGCTTTGGTTTTGTATCCGATCGCAAACTCAATGACGGATCTGCAGAATTGCGAATCAGGTCATTTCCTCACTTACTCGGCGAGATTATCTACCGTAAAGAGACAAGCAATGAGAAAGGAGACGCTCTTTTTCAATATGGTTTCCACCTAGATTTAAAACTACATAAAACCCAACTGGAGAATTTAGGCTGTAAGAGGGTGTCTGACCTAGAGTATCGTGATGAAAATAACCAAAAATCACTTGGTTAACTGTTTTCTGTTGTTTGTAACGTTAACAGGCAGTAATAAAGAGAATATTTTTTGACTTTTTGATTGTCGTTGAGTCTTGATAGTGGGTGAGTCACTGACACTTGGTTGATGCCAAAGAGATTGAGTTGTTTCAGCTCATCAATAAGGTGAGTGGAAGCTTTAATAAGGTTAATTCCGTCTTTTCTATACTCTTCAACGTTGTCAGGAATGTCACCAACCCACCAATCATAGAGCTCTTTACTTGCTTTGCTTCTATCATACCAATGGTCAGCAACCACTAGGATTAGATCATTGCTAGAAAAACAGACAGAGAACTCACTCACCAAATTTTTTAATTGTTTAATCACACTATTTCTACATGAGTAATTTGCGCTAACCATTCGACGAGTGATTACCCAGATTGATGAGTTAGCAAGTACAATTCGATATATCGGGTGGTCTTGACATTGAGATGCTTCAATAAAAGGGGCCAATGAGTGCTGTATAGAAGACGCTGCCAGTGTACTGCAAAGGCGACGGGTGATTGCTGTACCTAAGTGTGTCTCAAGCATCCCTCTATTATGAACTGTCGGATAGTGTTTGTTGCATAAAACAGCGCAGTCATTTTCAAAAATATTGAGACTGTTCAAGACAAGATCAAGCAGCAATGCAGTTCTCCACAGGGTAGCTGATCAGATACACTGTATTGTATTTAAAGGGATATATGGTCTACGGAGTGTAAACCTGTTAATAAGAGGTGTCACTAACAGAATGATAAATAAGATGTTTAGAACAGGTTTTTCATTGGATTGATTAATGAGTAATCAATCCAATGAAAAAATGAGGCGCAGATCTAATAATAAAAACAATCGCTCGTCTGCATATTCATTCGGCTTTACACTGATTTAATGTTTCAACAATCGGTAACTATTAATGAAAAAAATCGCAATGGCACTTATGCTGTGTACAAGTTCAACATGTGTTAATGCGCAGGCGCTTACTAATTTAAGTGCGGGTGTTTTCCTCGGTACTGAAGATTCAGGAATTAGCGTAGCAACCGAACAGTTTCAATTACAAATAGGGCTGACAAATTTTAGTATTGCAGCCGATGCCAAAATGAATTTTGAAGATATGCTTGGTCGTCGAGATTTATGGCCATTTTATGCGTATGGTGGCTTGAAATGGCAAGATGATAAAAAGGATGTTTTTGGTCCTCGCGCAGGTTTAGGAGCGTATTATCCGCTTGCTAATGGTCAGCTTACTATGTATGCACAAGCTGGACCTAGCTGGTATCTTAGTAAAGATGCCAATGTAAATTTTGAAGCGTTAGCGGGCGTGCAATTCCACTTCTAAAAACACCGAAATCACTTTATGTTTTACTCATACATTACGTGGAGAAAAAACAGTCAGTCAGTGAGTTTTTACCTAGAAGATGAATTTATCACAACCGTTTCGCTACAAGAACTCGAGAGCTATGTCGAGGCTACCCAAGCGTAGTTATCATAAAAAAGATAAGCAGATGGGTTCTATCTGCTTTTTTTGTCTCTTTAAGGTAGAGTGATTCACTAACTATCAATTCAAAGAGGCATACAATGGTGGCGAAGGTGACACAAATTAATGTATTTCCGGTTAAATCAGCAAAAGGAATTACAATTAGTTCTGCTTTAGTAGAGGAAACCGGTCTCTGCTTTGATAGGCAGTTTATGATAGCGCTTCTTGATGGCTCAATGGTTACAGCAAGAAGTTACCCTCAGCTTGTGCATATTACCCCTGCACTGCGTCCGCAAGGTGTTACACTGCGATACCAGCAACTGCCACCACTGCAACTCATATATAACCAATTTGAAGATGCTACTTTCCGCAGTGAGGTATGGGGCGATCAATTTGATGCATTTAAAACGACAGATGAAGCCAATGAATGGATAAGTAAAGTCGTAGGTAAACCAGCAGTTCTGCTATTTAAGGGGAATGAATCGGTGCGTTTTTCAAAGAAAGCGCAACAAAAAGTCAGTTTTGCCGATGCCTTTCCTGTGCTGATTATCTCAGAAGCCTCGCTTGATGATCTCAATGAACGTTCTACAAGTCATCACACGATGGAACAGTTTCGTACCAATTTAGTTGTGTCTGGTACTCGTGCATTTGAAGAAGATAGTTGGAAAAAAATCAAAATAGGTGATGTTGTATTTGAGGTAAGCTGTGGGTGCAGCCGTTGTATCCTTACGACAGTGAACCCTCAGACAGCAAAATTGGATAAATTAAAAGAGCCATTGACAACATTAGCGAGTTACCGTTCTGATGAACAAGGAAAAGTGTACTTTGGGCAGAATTTAATTGCATGTAATGAAGGGCTTATCACAGAGGGAGATGAAGTTATTGTTATCGAGAGGCAATCACCCACTCAATATGTCATGAAAGAACAGCGTAACAATGATGCCCCGGTTCGAGACGCTGAGTCAAATCAACACAAATCGATTTCAATTAGTATCAATGGTCACCTTTTCAGTGGCAACAATCAACAGACCATACTTGAACAAGCCGAAGATGAAGGGATTAGGCTGGCATATAGCTGTCGTTCTGGCTTCTGTGGGGCTTGTAAAATATTGAAAGAGAGCGGTGAGGTAGCGGATGTAGCGATGGACGCACTGCTAGAGAGTGAGATTGAGCAAGGTTATATTCTTGCTTGTTGCTCAACGCCAATGACTGATATTGAATTGGTCAATTAAAGGTGACGATTTTTTAATCAATTTATAAGTAAAAAAAGGAGACTTGACGTCTCCTTTTTTAGTTACATTATTTTTTCGAATGCATGCTTTGTTTATCTGCTTCTGTCAACTCGCGGATTTTTCGACTTATATCATGACGAGCTTTAGATATTTCAGCACACTTAATAATGTGGTCATCCACTCGATCTTCATAATCCGCTTTCATGTTATTCACAATGGCAAGTACTTCATCAGTGCTCATTTGGGGATTAATGTAGTCAAGAAGGTTTTCAAGAAGCGTTACTCTTTTTTGATTATCACGAATCTTCTTCTGATTGTCCTGAAGCTCACGTTTTAATTTATTCTTTCTACGTGCTTGATTTACAATTTCGAATACGTTTTTCATTTATAACCTCAATGTAGGTAATGTATAATTCCTTAAGAGATTAAAGCACAAGAGAGAGTTGCAAAAAAGGCTTTTGATCAACAACATACTTAATTGATCGAAAAAGGTCAGTTTAAGCTGATTTTACTTCGGGTTTCTGAGCTGGTTTTTGCTTGCTTTTCGTCACAAGTTTCAGCTCTTCACTTGATATCGCTTCACGGTTTTCACCTATGAGTAACCCTCCTTTCTCAATGATTAGTTGCTTGGTTTCTAGTATTCCACGAAATTGTCCCTTAGATTGAATATTGACTTCAGGGCTGATACAGGTTCCTTCAACTAATCCATTAATAATGACCAGTTTTGCATTTATACTGCCTTTAACTCTGCCGGAAGGTGTAATGAACACTTGTTGTTCAGTCTTAATGCTACCCTCAAAATATCCATCAATTTGGATGTTTTGCTCAGACTCTATTTCACCCGTTATACGGCAACCTTTTGCAATAATCGATAAGGTCGTTGAAGTGGTCGAACTGCCACTGTTATTGAACATTCCCATGGAAGGCCTCTGTATCTATTGTAAAATCGGAAGTGATATTTTTTAATGAGGTAATATAAAAAGAAGATATTACAGCAAAGGAATTATATTATAGAAATAACAATTAATAACTCTACTTTTCCTGTATTGGGAAAAGTATCACGGATAAGTTGCAAACTTGCCTTGATTCATAATAAATAGCTACGTCCCTCTCATCATTTATAGAGACTTCTTATGACCATTCAATTATCTTTCATCGAATCTAGAATTATCGGCTGCTTATTGGAAAAAGAGATCACCACACCTGACCAATATCCATTAACTTTAAATGCATTAACTAGTGCCTGTAATCAAAAAAGTAACCGAGAACCTGTCGTTCAGCTGAGTGAATCAGATGTACAAGATGGTATGCAGCAGCTGATGTCGCGTCACTTGGTTTCTGAACTATTTTTAGGTTCAAGCCGAGTCGCAAAATATCAGCATAGATTTTGTAACACGGAATTTGGCAATTTAAAATTTACACAGCAAGAGTTTGCCATTATTTGTGTATTGTTATTACGAGGGGATCAGACTCCAGGTGAGCTTAGGACGCGAACTAATCGTTTGTGTACTTTTAGCAATGTTACGGAGACTGAGCAGGTAATTGCGGAATTAGAAGCCCGTGATCTTTTGGTTAAATTACCGAGAGAGCCTGGTAAGAGAGAAAGCCGTTACGCACAGCTTTTTACTGAAAGAGAGTTACAATCTTATGAGCAACAATGTCAGCCTCAAGAAAGTGTCAATGATGACTCGAGAATGTTAGCGTTAGAACAAGAAGTAGTCGCACTTAGAACAGAATTAGAATTATTAAAAGAGAAGCTAGCAAAATGTTGCGAAGATGAGCGATGATAATGAGTGGTTTGTTTATCTAATTAGAACCCGATTAGGCCATTTATATTGTGGTATAACCAATAACTTAGAGCGAAGGTTTCGGATACATAACAGTGGTAAAGGAGCTAAGTACCTAAAGGGGAAAGGGCCTTTATCACTAGAGTGGAGTCATACATTACCGAGTAAAAGTGTGGCATTAAAAGTCGAAATTCAAATCAAAAAGTTAGCAAAAAACAAAAAAGAGCAGCTTATTACCGATGAACTGCTCATTAATCATGTAGTGACTAAAATTTAACGCTTATTCATCGTCATAAATAGTGGGTATTGGTTGGCGTTTATGCTGCGTTGCATTATAAATGGCAATGATTTTCTCATTTACCTGCGAGTCAACCGGTTTGCCCTCAAGAAAATCATCAATTTGATCATAGGTAAGGTTAAGTGCATCTTCATCAGCCTTTTGGGGCTCCAGTTCTTCTAAGTCGGCAGTAGGAACTTTGTATACTAGTGATTTAGGGGCACCTAATTCATCGGCTAATAACCGAACTTGACGTTTGTTTAAACCAAACAGTGGGGCAAGATCGCAAGCACCATCGCCAAACTTGGTATAAAAGCCGGTAATATTCTCTGCAGAGTGATCAGTACCAATCACTAATCCGCCTAGGTAACCAGCAATTTCGTATTGAACTACCATCCTTGCCCTTGCTTTAACATTGCCTTTCACAAAATCAATTTTATCTGCTGCTAGTGGAAGTAATGAACTTGAGCGTAAGGCTTCAGTAGCGTTACTATGAAGACCATCAACGCCCGGTTTTATATTGACAGTGACAACTTGGGTTGGTTTGATGAACGTTAGCGCTAACTGAGCTTCATCTTCATCTTGTTGCTCTCCGTAAGGGAGTCTAACGGCAATGAACTGATAAGATTTTGCACTCTGTTGTTGATTTAAACTATCTACAGCCAATTGAGCTAGACGTCCGCATGTGGTTGAATCAACACCACCACTAATGCCAAGAACCAGAGTGGAACAACCAGATTGTAATAATCGACTCTTAATAAAACAGATTCGACGCTCAATCTCAAACGTTGGTTGAATAGTAGCAAGCACGCGCATTTCAGAGCGGATTGTTTGTTCCATTTTGTTGTTCCTATTGTCCGATTATTGATTAAAGTTATGATACCTAATTATTGAACCACATACAGTTATTAACCTCTATACGGAGAAAATATGAGTAAAATTGCAGTTTTTGGTAGTGCTTTTAACCCACCAACTTTGGGGCATAAGAGTGTTGTGGACTCACTGTCTCATTTTGATCTTGTGCTGTTGGTTCCGAGTATTTCTCATGCTTGGGGCAAAAAGATGATCGATTATGAGCTACGTTGTAACATGGTTGAATTGTTTATTGAAGATATAGGGCCTCGAAATTTTTCATTATCGCGCATAGAAAAAGAGATTCAGATAGGAGCAGAACGAGTAACAACGTTTGATGTACTTAGTGCTATTCAAGATTTAAATAAAAATGCCGATATAACTTTTGTAGTAGGGCCGGATAATATTTTACATTTTGATTCTTTTCATAAAGCAGATACAATATTGAGAAGCTGGTCAGTCCTGTCCTGTCCAGAAAAAGTAGACATAAGAAGTTCGTACATTAGGCGTAATTTGGCTGCAAACAGATCCATCGATTCGTTAACCACACCAAGTGTGAGCCGCTATATAATGCAGCATAACTGTTTTTAATTGAGTAGGAGACAACATGAATCAAGCAACCGTCATCGTAATTGTTATGTTGTCAGCTATGCCTGCAATGGCAATCAATACTGCAGTATGTGAAAGAGAAGAGTCGCCGAACCGCTATTCAACCTGTGAAAGTCGTTCAGATAAGCTGATCAATTTGGACTTTGATGAGATGGAATCAAAAGGTAAGGTCCCTGATGGTTATTGGGAACAGTGGGCTATCAAGCAGCAAGATAACCCTATTATCAGTCGTCGATTTGAAGACAGTGTGTTGGGTTTCGGTGTGTGGAGACCTGAAGAGCAAAACCTAAATCAAGCAAGTAGTGAAGAGACGTATTCTGAGTGGATTATGGGGCACGGCTTACAGTTGAGTGTCGGTATTGGGTCTCAAGAGCGTAATGAACCACGATTTAGAATAGACTACCAATGGCACGATAAGCTTAATGACTCAGTCTCTTTTCAGATTGAGATCCCACTTCCAACACAGTAATTATCAATACCCGCCATTTAATTCTCTCCAAGCACACACAGTAAGCTTTGGTTATAAGCCTCAATGTTGCCATTAAATAGCAAAGCAACGATCTTGTCGTTAGTCACGCCTGATTTAGTCATTTTGATAGATTCTCTGACCTTTAAAACCAAACTCAGTTCTGAAAAAGAGAGAGAAACAGTACTTAACGTTAAGGAACCTGTTTCATTAGGTAGCGATTTTAGCCAAGTGGTTAGCGCAATACTGTCTGGTTTGATGGTGAGGTTTGGTTTACATTGAGTAGCTTCATCACAAATGACTTTCAGAATATTTTTTTTATGATTCTCTTTGCTGCCATTTAGTGAGTCAAGTTTATTACACAGTGAAAGCAAAAGTATAGTCGCTTGGAAGTAGCCCGCATCTGATGGGAATGAATCTTTTAATCTAATTGAAAATGAAAGTGTTCTCAATTTACTGTTTGGCATAATAGATAGTGAGTGCAGACAATCAAACGGTATCCAAAATGCTTCGCCTGCAGAAATAATATGCTCATACTTACCGAGACGGATTAATACTGAACCAGTGTCAATAATTAACAATGTGTTACAAATGTTTTTCTTTCTTGGCGTAGTGGTAAGGTATTGATGTGAATCACATGAATACTGAATCGCATGCTTCATTTGTTGGGCTCAATTTAAAATAACGGGATATGATCGCTGTTTCTGTAAACAAAATCAATTGTTTGATACTGTTCTTTACCTTAGTACGTATACTAATTTTTTATTTTGCAGTACTATTCTACCCCAATTCCCTGAGTAAAACGCATTCTAATGATAGTACTATCATTGCTTATTGTCGGCTCAGATCACTTGAAATTTTGATTAATCTATAAATGACTATTACTAACGACCCTTATCAAGACATTCGTCCTTACAATGATGACGAAGTACCAGCAGCGATCGAGCGTCTACTTTCTGATGACGAGTGTATTCAAGCGATCATTCACTACCGATGCCCTAAAATCCCAAATCTACTATTAAAGATATTATCGCCACTTCTTCGACTCAAATTAAAAAGAAGCTTATCAAAAATTCTTACTGTCAAAGATGTGCAGTTAAATGTCTATAAGTATCTCTCTTCGATTCTTGATAAAACAACTGAGTCAGTAACATTTTCTGGTCTAGACAAGCTCGATTCAAACAGTGCTTACCTTTTTGTTTCAAATCATCGTGATATTGCTATGGATCCAGCGATTGTCAACTGGGTGCTGAAAGAGAACCATCACAATACATTGAGAATTGCCATTGGTGATAATCTTCTCACTAAGCCTGGTGTTTCAGAATTGATGCGATTGAATAAAAGCTTCATTGTAAAACGTTCAACAAAGGCACCTAGAGAGATGATGAAAGTGTTAAGTCAACTCTCATCGTACATATCTCATTCAATTGAAACGAAAAACTCAATCTGGATTGCACAAAAAGAAGGAAGAGCTAAGGATGGCAACGATCAAACTGATCCTGCAATTTTGAAAATGTTTCATGTAGAAGGACGTAAGCGTAAAATATCATTTTCTGAATTTATGACATCGTTAAATATTGTGCCAGTATCTATCTCATATGAGAATGATCCGTGTGATTTGGCCAAAGCACGAGAACTGCATCAAATAGCAACAACGGGAGATTATCAAAAGAGTGAATTTGAAGATATTGACAGCATTATATTAGGGATTACCGGTGACAAAGGTAGAGTGCATGTTAATTTTGGTGATGTTATCACTCAAACTTATGATACCCCTGCAGAACTGGCATCTGAAATAGATCGACAAATTATCTCTAACTATAAACTATTCCCTATTAATCATTTAGCTGCTAATGACGGTAGCCAGGAAATCACTGCTGATGTTAGGAAAAAATTCAATGAGAAACTAACTTGCCTTACCGTTGGTGAGCAAGCAATGTTAAAGCAGATGTATGCGAACCCCGTAATCAATCAGTAGCAAGTATAAGGCACCAAGCATAATTGCTTGGTAACTTACTTGAATATGTAACCTCCCAGTTTTAAATCTTCAGGTATAACCGAAAGGTTTACGCCACCTAAAAATATATTTCCGTTGACTTGTAAATTTTCAGGTAACGTCTTAATTACGGTCATACCAAGATATAAGTTACCTTCGACATAAAGATTGTCTGGCAGCTCTTTTATTGCTGTTCTGATGAGACTAAGGTCTCCGTAGACCCTTAAACCATTAGGCAGTTTTTTTAAAGACGAGCCTGCAAAATTGATGAACCCTCCAACTTTAACTCGTCTTGAGTAACTCTCTATTGGTGTGTTAGCTGCGTTCAGGTAGCCACCAATCTTTGTGCCTGCAGGTATTTTAGTTATCAGTGTATTTGCAAGGCTAAGATTTCGGTCTACGACCAAGCCTTTCGGTAATGATTTAATTGCGCTGTTTGATATGTCTAGGTTCCCTTTGACCACTAATCCATTTGGAAGTGTTTCATAGTCGCTATTTCGTAGCGAAATATTGCCATAAGTATCGATGTGGTTTATTAATTTATGGACGTTTAATTGGGTGTTCGCAGCAAACGTAAATGGCATGTGTAGTGATAATGCTAAAGTGAGAAATAGCCATAATGTTATTTTATTGGGCACAATATCGATTCCTGTTAACGCTTTAATTACATACTATCGGCAGAAGTGGTTATAAGTTGATAGTTATTTTTCATCAAGGCTTATATAGAAAAAGTCTAGGACAAACATAATGTTAAAACTATGACAATGATCACTATGGTGTATTGCTAAAGAGAACTGTCTATCTAATAATAGAAACAAGTCAGCAACTTGTTTAGAAAACAGACGAAATTTTGGATGCGTTAACGGAGTTCATCGAGATGACATCGTTGTAACCTGAATATCGGGAAATGTTTTTTGCTATATAAGTAATACGACACTGGCTACCCGAACTAAATTAATTGTTATTTTTCAGGAGACGTTATGTCTAACGCAACTGGTACCGTAAAGTGGTTTAACGAAGAAAAAGGTTTTGGATTCATTACGCAAGAAGGTGGTGCAGATGTCTTTGTACACTTCAGCTCAATTCAAACTGAAGGCTTCAAAACACTTAAAGAAGGTCAAGCTGTAACATTTACAGTGGAACAAGGCCCGAAAGGTCCACAAGCTTCGAATGTTAACGTAGCTTAATTTACTATTTGAGTAAATTTTGAAAGGGTTCCTTATCGGGAACCCTTTTGTTTGTTTTTATTTTCTTAATGTGCGGCTTTTGAGTTCGAAAATGAGTTTTTCAGCGCTGCATTCAAATTGTAAACGTGCATGCAGTTCGCTTTCATCACTTGAAACAATGGTGGGAATTACATTATCATTTACGGTTTTTGCAAGTACTAAGTACTGTTGCCACTCAGTCTCTAATTGATGTTTATTTTGACCAAAAATACTTACCTCAGCAATATCGTCACCTTCTTTGATCATATAGCCAACTTCGGCACTGCAACCACAAGCATCACAAGCTTGGCTTTCTTGATTTTCTGAACTCATAAAATAAACCTCCTAAAATAATCACGGTCATTTTACATTTTGAGTTGATAAAACACTACTAATATTGCAGTTAAAGCTCTGATTCCCACTGAACCTCAACACCTTTAGGCCACGCAGCACCAATCTCATGGTATTTTTTTTCTAAAATATGGCGTTTAATTTTTAATGTAGGCGTTAAAATGCCATTTTCGATCGACCATGGGTCATCAATGACTAATGTACCTGCAATTTTAGCGTGTGATTCCAGTTCACTATTTATCTGTTTAAGCACACGATGTAATTTACGTTCAAATCGCTTGTGATCAAAATTAGGGATTGCATGGGGAATTGCTAATAAAATCGGAGCTGGCATTCCAGAACCGACAACACACATTAGTTCAATATTGCTTAAATCGAACAGCCTTTTCTCAATAGGGACTGGGCAAACAAATTTGCCTTTGGCGGTTTTAAAGTTGTCCTTTTTTCTGCCTAAAATTGTCAGGTATCCATCACTATCAACTTCGCCTATATCGCCAGTATGCAACCAACCATCGATGACCGTTTCGTGGAGTGCCTGCTCATTTTTATAATAACCTTGGAATAGCCCTTCCGTGCGAACTAAAATTTCTTCATCATTGGCGATTTTAATATCAATGCCCGGCCCTGATATTCCGACTGTACCGACCTTATCCGATTTATATGGGAAGTTAATGGTGCTATAGGCAAATGATTCTGTCATTCCCCACGCTTCACTGATGTTCATACCAACACTCTCATACCATTTCAGTAGACCTGAGGATACTGGTGCAGAGCCACAACCAAGAACGCGGGTATTAGCTAAGCCTAAACCCTTAGCAAGCTTTCTTTTGATCAATCCAGATACAAAAGGAATTTTCAATAATATATTGAGTTTTCTTTGAGGAAGCTTCTCTAGAATCTTCTGTTGGAATAGGGTCCATAATCTAGGAACAGAGATAAAAACAGTTGGCTGTTGCATTTTTACATCATCAATAAATGTATCTAATGATTCTGGAAACGCCACATTTAATCCCGCAGTCATTGATGTGCCAAGAATGTACACTCGTTCAGTAATGTGTGCGAGGGGAAGATAAGAAAACAGTTTGTCGTCAGGCATAATCTTTATCAGCGTGATGATTTGTTCTGAAGTCCATGCAAATGAGCCGTAAGTGAGTAATGCCCCCTTGGGAAGACCTGATGTGCCGGAAGTGTAGACTATCGACATTATGCTGTCGTGAGAGCGTTCCAGAGTACATGCAGCAGGCTCGCATTTAGTCATAATGTCATGCCAACAAAAATCGCATTCTAGATGTTTGTAAGGAAAAGAGAGGGTCGTTAGTGTTGAAACATTTTTTAATGACCGGCTAAGTGCATCAATCGAATCAAGTTTACCGATAAAAAGTACTTTTGATTCACTGTGGGTAAGGACATGTTCTATGGTCTCGGATCCAGCCGTAGGAAAAATTGGCACACTAATAAAATCACCCAACATCAGTGCTAAATCAGTAATAAACCACTCAGCACAATTTTTTGAAATGATCGCAACTTTGTCGCCAGGTTGAAGTCCAATCTCTTGCAGTTTTGAAACAATTTGTCGCGCCTGTTTGTAAACGACAGCAAAGGTATAATCTTCAAATTGACGATTGATGATTTGTCTCAGAAAGGTTTCATCAGGTTTTGTTTCTGCCCAATGTTGTACATGTTGATGGGGCAATGAAGTAACGTTACTCATATTGTCCTTCCTGTATTGTAATAATTGACAAATTTCACGAGGTCTAACCAGTTGTTAATGAGTTGTTAATATCCTATTTTAATTATTGCTAGTCAAGGTAATAAACACAAGAAATAGAATGAGAGTCATATGGTTAAACGTAAATTTAAATTAATACTTCACTCAGATCTTAGGATATGTAAGAATGATCACCAAAATTATGGACACCCACACTTCGTTTCTTGATAAGTGATAAGAATAGGATTACGTTTTTTTATGCCTAAACGCAGTAAAGAAGACACTGAAATCACCATCCAATCGATTATGGATGCAGTAGCAGATCAAATTATTAGACTCGGTTATGACAAAATGTCTTATACGACATTAAGTCAACAGACTGGCGTGTCACGTACTGGTATTAGCCATCATTTCCCGAAGAAAACTGATTTTATAGCCGCTCTAGATGGCCGCATTTTTAAGATATTTGTTGATAGTTTGGAGTTACAAAATGACAAACAAGCATTTATCGATAGTTGGATTAAAGCTCTTGAAAATAAACAGTTTATAGCTATTTTAAAACTGCTGTTTCATCATATTGTTTCTGCTGACAGTGCCCATGAATTCTCTAGCAGAGGTATAGATAGATTGTATTCTGTTTGTACTGAACGCTTTGGGTCAGAAAGTGCGAAAGATTTAGAGTGGTTACTTGGAATATCATTAGTGAAAATGATTAAATAAAAGATAACAGCTTTCAGAATAAAAAGGCCTGTCATATGACGGGCCTTTTGTTAATAGAATAATCAATAAATGTCCATTTTTTTTACAAATCTCATCAAGAATACGCAATCAGTGTCGTAAGGTGATGATTTTTTGAGCAATTACATGTTGGTCCACCTATTGCATAGACACTTGTGAGCATATTAGCAGTTTTATATGTGACTTTATAATTTTGCAAGGAGTCGCACGTGAAGAAATCAATCAATAAATTATTACAAGTTGGATTAGCTACGGCCTTAGTATCATGCGTATCAGTCGCTAATGCGGGCAGTATAAAAATCCAAATGCAGTTAAATGGAGTGGATTTTGCTTACGATCCAAATCAATTTTATGATGAAATTGGTACTGAAACTGGTTCACCGCAGACAAATGTAAACTATGCTACTTTTAGAGACATCAAAATGAATGATGGTGATTCAAATGGTGGCGCAGATGCTACGTTTGGCAATCTAATCTATGCCGATCCACTTGATAGTATTCTGGTTCGACAATCAGTTGATGGAGGGGCCACCTTTCAAAGCATTCAAACTTATGATGCTGCCCCAATCGCAATCGACTTTAGACTGGTGTTAGAGACGCCAATTACAGGTGCTGGTTCATATAGTGTTCTTTCTGAGTACAGTTTCTTTGATATATTAACTCAAGATGATGTCACAGACTGGGGACTGGCCTTAGACGCTGAAGGATCGGCAGGTGTGTTAACCGTTAGTGATCTTGGTGTTGGTGAGCTGGTATTTACCGGGCTTGCTGGAAGTTTGTTTAATGATGCCGGCAGTAATAACCTTCCTTTTGCCTATATAGATCCTAATGAAGAGATTCAATTCGGATTTACTTTTAACGTGTTTGGTCATCCGGATTGGTCACAGATGGTAACGGGAAGCGGTAACGGTAATGTGAATGCAACGATCCCAGAACCAACGGCACTTGCATTGTGGGGTGCAGGTTTAATGTTTGCGGGATTCGCTGGAAAGAGACGTCGTAAAAATAACATCTAATTGAACTAGTTAGATAGAAAAATGCCGATCAATTGATCGGCATTTTTGTATAATTAACGCTTCAGTAATTTATCTATCTTCTGCTTTACGGCGTGATCGTTTGACTCTATAGCTTCTAATATTACTTTGGCCTGTGGTTTTTTATCATTCATGATCAATGCTTCAGAGTAGTGCAAAGCTATATCAACAGACTCTTTTTTCACCTTATATGCTTTAGACAGTATTGCTTCAGCCTGTTGATACTTCGAGCTTTTCAAATAACATAACCCCAATGTATCTTGTACTTCATAGGAATTTTCTGCATAAGAATAGGCTTGTTCAGCGTACAAGCAACCTTGTTCAATATCTTTGGTCTGAATAAACAGCCATGCGACATTATTTAATGAGGGAACATTGTTAGGAAATTTTTCAATAACCATCAAAAAATGTTCAATGGCTTTTTGAGGCTCTGAATTTGAATAGAGCTCAGCCAGTTTAAACGCAATCGCAGCATTGGGGTCAGAAACCTCTGTCTTTGCAGATTCCAAGCTGTTGATGGCCATATTTGTGTCACCATTTTTTTGATAGGTGACGGCTAATTTCAGTGCACTTTCAAAATTAGGATTCATTTTATATAAGGCATCATAAAATGGAATGGCCTGTTCGAACTTAAGCATGGAACTATAAATCGCAGCTTGTAAGCCTACAAATGGCATTGATTGCTGTTGTTTGCTGTCTAGCGATTGTATGAAATTTAATGCTTTTTCGAACTGTCCTAGTTTTGCTTTGAGTTTTGCTAAAGCAAGAGGGAAAAATATCTCATCCGGAAATTTTTCATGTGCTTCTGTAGCAAATTGCATAGCCTCAATGTTTTCGTCGTTTTTATCGCTAAATTGCACCAGTTTGATGTAAGGGGCTGGAGATTTTATATCTTGCTGTAACCATGATAAATATGAAGCCTTTGCGTTAGCGTAATCTTCTTGTGCGGTATAGATATCAGCGAGCAGTGCCCATGTAGACGGTAAGCGGCGCACTGGTGTAATGTTTGTTAGTGCAGTTAAGGCTTGTGGATAATTTTTGTTAGAAAACTCGAATAGTGCTTTTTGATGGATCAGTGCGATATTTTCAGGTTCAGCATTGAGCTGTGTATTTATTAGATCGATACTTCTATCGTATGCTTCGATTTTATTACTTAAGACAATGAATAGACGAGCTACAACCGGATTAAATGGAGATAGACTTTTTGCTTTAAAGGCATATTCATAAGCGGCCGCTAGGTCATCGTTTCTTGCTTTTAACTTTGACAGTTCAGATAAGGCAGGAATGTAGTCAGGGTTAATATCTAATGCCTTTAATAGCCACTTCTCCGCTTCACTGTCATGTTTCTTAAACAACTCAACCGTCGCTTTAAGGTTCAATGCATTGATATTATTTGGTTTTAAGGTCAACCATTTGTCAATAGTTTGCTCAGCATCGTCAACCATTTTCTGTTTTAGATAGTGAAGTGCAAGGGTTACATTGGCCTGTTCAGAGTCAGGAGACTGTTCAAGGGCAGATTTTAAATCTTCAACCCCAGATTGGTCATTGTTAAAGAGTTTTATGATGCCGCTGGTGGTATTTGAACCCGTTGTTTTCATTTCACTTTCCGATAGGCGCTGAATTAGCTCCAATGCTTCTTCATTTCTCCCCAGCTTTGAAAGTTCAATGGATGAGTATGAGAGAAAATCCGTATCAATTTCATTTTCAAGAGGGACCGAATCGAGAATCATCAGAGCATCATCGATATAGCCCAGTTTAATTTTCGTCAATGCATACATTTTATGAATAAAGTGAGTCTTTGGCGCTAGCTCAGCGATGCTCTTTAAATGACGATTTGCTTGCTCGTATTTCTCTAATTTAAAGGCTGATACTCCAGCAATCACTTCAACAAATCTATTTTTTGAACCGTTTTGAATGGCCAACTCTGCATGCCGAAATGCGGAGTCAAAATCAGAAACAACATAACGGGTCTGTGCTTTAAAAGCATTCACTGTAGGGTGCTGAGGGGAAAGTGTCAGTAAAGTATCAATGATTTTTTCAGCTTCGGCATAGTTTTTGTCAGCGAGGTAGGCTTGGGTGATAAAAAATTGATATTGATGGGCACTCGGGGCGAGTTCAAATGCTTTTGAATATGCCTCACCAGCTTGTTTGAATTCGCCTTTGTTAAAGTAGAGATTACCTAAAAATAGTCGGATATCTGGATTGCTAGGAGCGATCTTTACAAGCTCGTTTGCGGTTTCCATTGCAGAGCGGTAATCGTCCTTTTGAGCTTCTAATGCCGCTTGACCCAATTGAGAGTAAATAGCATCACGGCTCGCTTCAGACGCTAGTTCGATATTGTAGCGAGCATTAGCGACATCACCTTGTTGCAAATAAGCGAGTGCTGCAATACCTCGTAAGTCTGCGAAAGCATCGCTATTTGGAGTCACATTTGCAGCATCGACCAAGTCATAGAGTTGAGTGAATTTACCGTCACTGTAGAGAGCACGAGCAAGTAGAGGGTAAACACTGGTATTATCGGTTTCAGTCAGTAGTGCTTTTTCGAACTGAACCGTGGCATTAACAAATTGACCTTGTTCTAGGTATAAACGTCCAAGTAGTATACGGGCGTCAGCTAATTCAGGGGATTTTTGAATGGCATTCTTTAATTCAATGATAGCGGAAGGGTGGTCATTTTGTTCTAAATATCCTTCAGCTTGTATGAAGTGCTCTTCGGCAGATTTGTTACATCCAGTTAATAGAAGTGAAAAGAATCCAGCGATCACCATTTTGTATAATGGTCGATTAATTTTGATGTCCATATCAGTATCCAACTAAGAAAATGTCTTGTACTTCAAGTTGTGCAATGTAGTACACTTTTATCTATCAATTATACCTGCTGAAATTATTTCCGCTATGAATATAATTGCTTAATTTATATATTTGCAAAGGAATGTAGATGGCGATGAGGAATATTGAAACAATCACTTGCGAGATGTTTTTGAACCCTAATAAAGAGTGGTTAGCTGAGACGTGGCAAAACCTTCAGCCGTGTGCTGAAGATAATGTTTTTTTATCTTGGCTTTGGATCAGCAGTTGGCTTGATTGTTTCGTCGATGATTTCATATTAGTTGAAGCAAGACAAAACAACAGGATAGTTGGATTAGGGATACTGATAAAAAAAACGTCTTTACTGAGTGCTTGCGCGCAACGTGGCGACTACTATTTGCACCGAACTGGAGATGAAAGCAAAGATCAAATATGGATTGAGTATAATGATTTTTTGATGGACAAAAAACATGAAATCCAGATCAGAAAATGTATGGCTTCGAAAGTATTGCATATGATCAAAAAAAGAGAGAGTTTTATTGTTGGTGCGTCTTTTGTTAATGATTTTGATAAGGTGCATCAAATTGGTGCTTTACAAAGAGTTACCTGGCGTACGACTGCTTATGGTTTAGACCTATCTGTATTCAAAGGTGATGTTGATGCTTTTAGAATGTCATTATCTAAAAGTGCAAGGTACCAGATAAAAAGAAGTATTCAACGATATGAAGAGCTTGGTGAACTTAAGCTTGAAACTGCCAGCACAATAAAAATGGCGATGGATTTTTTAGAGATAGCTAAACCTTACCATATTAGTCGCTGGGGGAGTTCAAAAGGAGGAAGTGGTTTTATTAACCCAGATTTTGTTGCGTTCCATACAACATTAATTGAACGTGGTATTAAAAATGGCAGTGTACAAATTCATCGTATATCCGTTAATAAAGAAACGATTGCTATCATCTATAATTTAGAAACCAGTGACCAAGCCTATTTTTATCTTAGTGCTATCAATTATTCAATGACTAACTCTCACTTTAAACCAGGTTTAGTTTCACATTATCTATTGATTCAAAAAGCAATTGTTGATGGTAAACTAACCTATGATTTCATGGGCGGGGCAGCTAGGTATAAATCGACGTTTGCAAACCATGAATCAAATCTGGCGGTGTATAAATTTCAACATCCGCATCTACTGTTAACAGTAGAGAACTTCAGTCGGAATTTAAAGCACCGTTTACAGTCTAAAAGCAGTTACGACTACTCTTAAATGCACCCAAGAAAAGATCATTTTTTTCAATAGTATTACCACAAAAGTCTTTAATACCTAATTGATGGAATGGATAAATTTGAATGTCTTTAGAGTGTTTCAGAAGATCAATATCCATTATCGAAAAATCAATAGCTGCAGGGTTTACAAATATGTCGTTTAACTGCTCGGAACCACGCCAATAGTTTTTTTGCCATATTAAATTACCAAATTCGAAAACACTAGCATGATCGCGACTTCTGATTTTTCCACTTAATATATTATTGACCAAGGTAGCACTTGATTGTTGAAAACGGATGTCGATGCCTTGAGTGTTATAAAATGTATTATTGTTGATCAAACTATCAGAACCTTTGTTGACATATAAGCCAACATCAGAACAGAACATGATAATATTATTTCTGATAGTAATGTTCTTTGCTTCAAATTCAGATTTATCACGACGATTTTTTTGCGACATTCCCCCGCCACCGATTGAAAGACCGACAGTGGAACCTCTATATTTGTTGTTAGATGTTGAACAAATAACTAGATTATTTTCAAAAATACCCCCAATGCTACCTCCTTTAATAAATGCACCATAACTGACTTTGTCGCCTGCTGATTTTACGAAGTCTTGAATAATATTATTACTGATTACCCAATTGTTTGCGTGGTCAATATTTATTGGGGTAACCGATTTTTTTGTTTTTCGTGGGCTATCAGAATAGAAATGATTGTTACTGATTTTACCATTATCAGGATAAACACCGTTGAGTTCATTGACCTTAATAGCGGCGTTAAAATTGCTAAATTGATTGTTAGTTATTTCAATATTAGAAGCAGAGCCAACGATATGTAAAGCATGGTCGCACCAGTTATCAGTTTGACAAGTACCATTAAAACGTATGCCATTAATGCGCCAATAAGGAGAGAGTATATGCAACCCTTCTGAGCTATTTAAATTAATAATTGCTTTACCAATATTAAGTGCTTTTAGTGTGATTGGTTTCTCTTTAGTTGCAATAGTAGCTGAAGTTTTAACACTTCTAGATTTTATATTGTATATTCCATTTTTCAGAAGTAGTGTTTGCCCCGGCTTGACCTCTTTAAGCGCTTTGATCAGTTGTTCAGAGCTTGAGATGAGCAACGATGAGTTCTGTTCGTTACTGATAAGATTATATAAATCGGGATTATTAGGGCCTAGATTTACAATGTTGCTAGGGAGTGTTTGACCAGAATATCGGTCAGGTTTATAAAAATAATATGCTACTTTCTCGAGTGGTTTAGATATTAGATTAACACTTGGATAATCCGTTTGAAGAGCCGTCGATATTTTCATCATCGCCTGAGGGAAGTTGTCGGCGCTATAACGAACTTGTTTTAAAAAATAGTAACTTGCCACCAATGCAAGAAGGTTGAACACAAGGCCACAGATGAGTAAGTATCTTTTGAGTAATAATGTTAATGATTGAGCCGTCATTTGCTATCCTTGCACGTGAGTTTACTCCTACAGTATGATTAGTTAATCTGAATAGGTCAAAAGTATTGTATTGAAAATAAACATGTGTCTTTCAGTTGAGCAACTATTTAATGAATTGATAATGTGTTCATCGGTTAATAGATGAACATCGATTTAGCAGTTGGAGATATAGTAATAAAGGCAAACAGAATGAATCAGTTGAAATCAATTGATTAGTAAGGCAAATATGGTTTACAATTTGATTACATACACATGGGTGTATTGAGTGTTTTTTGGCTCAAACAGACCTCTTTTAATGTACGGTATTCAGTCGTACAAAATTCAAATGGACCTTGGATTGGAATGAAAAGTAATGTCAGACACGCATAAAGCGCATAGTAAGCGTGTGCTCGTACTTGGTGAGGATGCACGTAGTTTCTTAACTGTTATACGCTCATTGGCGGAATCGGGTTATGAAGTTCATGCAGTTTGCTATGACCAACAAAGTCCAGCCTTCAAAAGCCGTTATCTTACTTCACTGCACAGTTATAACTACCAAGCTTACAGCCAACAACAGTGGCTTGATTGTGTATTAGCGCTGATCGAGCGTTATCGTTTTCATCTGGTTATCCCTTGTGATGAACGTGCTATTTACCCATTATGGTCTCAAAGAAATCGCATCGCGAATTCTACTAAGTTAGCCATTTCTAACTCTCTTTCTTTAGATATTCTCTTTGATAAATGGAAAACTAAACAGGCTGCAATAGAGTGTAACGTCGCTGTTGCTAAAGGCTCAATTCACGACTTATTAACTGTAAACTACCAGAAAATTGCCAATGGTTTTGGTGAACAATTCGTGATTAAACCACTACAATCATTTAATGAAGATTCATTATCAAGCCGTCAAAATGTAAAAATCATCAACAGTGAAAAAGAATATGATATTTTCACAAAATCACTTTCTAAGAATAATTCGACCTTTTTGATTGAAGAATTCTTTGAAGGTAAAGGTGAAGGGTTATCAGTTTTTGCTGTGGAGGGCACTATTCATGCTGCCTTTGCCCACATTCGAGTTGCTGAACCTAAACAAGGTGGAGGCAGTTCATACCGTAAAAGCATACCACTTGACCCTGATCTCCTTATTGCAACTGAAAAGCTGTGCCAAGATACTAAATTGACTGGCGTTGCTATGTTTGAATATCGTAGAAATGAAAAATCGCGCCGATGGATTTTGGTCGAGGTTAATGCTCGTTTTTGGGGCTCTTTGCCTTTAGCAGTCGCTTCTGGTATTAATTTTCCTAAGTTGTACGCGGACTATCTTTGTGATGGCTATTTACCTAAAACCCCATTGTTAAGCTACGATGAAGATCATTATGCGAGACAACTGCTTGCCGACTTGTACCGAATTAAAGGTGATGCTGAGTATGATAATGAACACTATTCGACGAGAACATCATTAATAAATTTGATTAAAAACTTAATGAGTTTTTCTAGGATATTTATTGGTAAAGAGACACTAGACAGTTTTTCTTGGCAAGATAAACAGCCATTCTTTCGAGAACTTAAAACTATTTCAGAGCAATTTAGCTGGGCTTTAATCAAGAAAGTACCTCTGTTGATAACGATAAAGCGAAACAGTGTACAGAAACAACTGATGAAACTGTTCAAGTTAAAGACGAACCGAAGAGTGTTATTTATCTGCTATGGCAACATTATGCGAAGCTCATTCGCCGAGCATTACTTATCACAAAAACTTATCGCCAATGGTATAGCCTCTAAAGACCAAATAGCATCTTATGGTTTTCATAAAAATGAGAATCGACAAAGCCCACAAAATGCACAGTTTGCAGCCAAACAACTTAATGTATCACTTTCAGAGCACCGATCTAAATCGCTCTACCAATCAGACATAGAAGACAGTGATATCCTAATCTATTTTGATGAAAGCCATCGACTTAAATTGATGAGTTACTATTGTACAAACCACCTCTTTAGTGCCGCAGATTTGTTAGATAAGCGATATTCAAACGAGTGTGAGATAAGTGATCCCTATAACGGTTCAAGTGATGAGGTCTCTGTCTGCTATAAGAAAGTAATTAATGCGGTCGAACAGTTGCTACTCATTAAAAAGGGAGCTCGTTAATGGTAGCTCCGCGCCTGGCGATAGTAATACATGCTGAAGAAGAGTTCGATTGGAGTGGCAGCTTTCGACGTTCAAATAAAGACGTTACCCATGGCAACGAACTCACATTACTCATCGATAAAATGCTCAATTTGGATGCCAAGGTGACTTTAGCTATGGATTATCCATTTGTGATTAGTGATGAAGGGAGAGAGGTTATTGAGCATTTTAAACATTTAATAAGCTCTAACATTGAATTTGCGGCACACTTACATCCTTGGGTAAACCCTCCATTCGAAACAGAAAATGATGTGGTCGATAATTTTTATTCGTATCCTGGTAACTTAGCCCCAGAATTTGAGTTGAAAAAATTAAAAGTTTTGGCCCAAGAGATTGAAAAGGTAACAGGTTGTCAGCCGACTACGTATTTAGCTGGACGATATGGGATTGGTATTAACAGCAATCAGGTTTTGGAAAGTCTTGGATTTAAAACGGACTTAAGTATCAGTTCGTATTGTGATTTTAGTCACCAAGGAGGCCCTGATTTTACTTCATATACAAATGAAGTTCATGTGAGTGATGATATTCTTCATTTTCCCCACACGGGATCAATCATTACTGCAATCCCATACGTATCAGATTATTTTAACCGTAATCCGGCCATGTTTACCTCTTGGCAGAGCAGTAAAGTAAAGCAACTATTAAGTAAGCTGTTGCGGATTAGACGTTATCGACTTTCACCGGAAGGATTCGACTTTCGACATATGAAAGCATTAACTCGTCAACAGATAGCGATTGGGCAAAAGGAGTTCATTTTTTCATTTCATTCACCAAGTGCCAAACCAGGCTGTACACCCTATGTGAATAGTGATGTTGACTTAAAACGGTTCGAAATGAATATTACTAAATACATTAAATGGTTTAGATGTGAGTTAAATGGTGAATATATTCTACCTAACGAACAGCTTAAATACATGGAGAATAATCAGAGTGATTATTTATGATAGGTAGTAAAAATCTTTTATTAATAGGTATTGATTGATGGGTAGGTATCGCGGAACCCCGTATTTTACGGTTGTCATCCCAACAAGAGATCGTCCTGAGCTGTTTCTTAGAACGTTAAAGTCCGTTATTAAGCAATCTTTTACTCAGTTCGAGATTATCGTTGTGAACGATGGCTCTAATAATGTAAATTCTGATCGCTATAACGAGCTATTAATCGACAAATATGAAAATTTAGCGTTAATTGATTTGGTGCATACACCGCAGGGACACGGGCCAAGTTACTCAAGAAATTTTGGAGCCAGAGCTGGGATTGGTCACTATGTATGCTTTATCGATGATGATGATGAGTGGATTGACCCTGGTTATTTACAACGTGTGTACAATGAAATTGAATCAAACAGTGTTGTTGTTGATGCATATTACAGTCATCAAAAAGCATACCTACCATCTGGAGAACATAAGTCAGAAACAATATGGATTGAAGATTTAATCCTACATTCAGATACTGTTGTAACACCGGAAGCCAAAGAAGTCTCTGTTGATTTTCTATTGCAAAGCACTGGTTTTGCTCATATGAATTGTTCGATTTATCGGCAAGCATTCTTTTCTACTGAAGTCGGTGGTATGAACGAAAATATTCGATATGAATCTGACAGAGATCTCTATTATCGAGCGATTGATAAAGCAGAATGCATACTTTTCTCACCTTGTTTTATAGCAAAACACTATATCCCAGAGAAAAAAAATCGGGATAATGTAACAACAAAATTGCAGATTTTAGATAAACTTCTTTTTCAGATTCAATCGTATAACCGATTTGTGTTATTTGCTAAAAATCAGCAAATTGTTGAGCGTGCCAGAATTGCAAAAATACATGCATTAAAAAAGATGACAGAAGAATTATATGCTCAGAAAGAATATTCAAAAGCACTCAACTTCGGTAAAGAGGCTCTTTCTAGCAAACTGACTGTTAAGTGGCTAATATTTTTAGTATTGGTAAAAATAAAACAGTTAACATCAGGCTAAATAAAAAGTATAGGAGTTCATTTTGCCACTTAGAATATTTAAGAATCCAACGGTCATATTACCTTCAAACTATATTATTCTTGTGAGTCATATGAGAGCGAATACATCGCTATTAGGGCATATATTCGGTAGTCATAATGATATTTCAGGTTATTATGAGCATCATATTGGTTATTACAGTTGGAAAAGTCTGATTCGGTTGAAGTTGAAATTTATCGAAGAGAACCCGCAGGAACCAAAAAGTATTACTTATTTTGATAAAGTACTTCACAGTGGACATGCAATAAAAGCTGGGGTATTTGATTCCTCTCGAACCACATTATTATTCGTTTTAAGAAAGCCAGAATTAACAATTAAAAGTATTGTTGCTATGTATCAGCGTATGAATAAAGCGCATCCACATGCGGAAATACAAAATGCAGTCGATTACTACATCGAAAGAGCCCAACAAATAGTCCAAGTGGCAAGGGATTATGCAGGAAAATCTGATATAGCTTATATGGATGCAGAGGCTTTAATAGAGAAAACTGAGGAGACTTTGGTATCACTTTCTACTTGGTGCCGTCTTGATCCTGCACTTACGTCAGAATATAAAATATTTGAACTAACGGGTAAAAAAGTGGTTGGAGATTCATCAAAAATGATTACTAGTGGTAAAGTTGAAAAATCAGTTAGAAAATACGATGAGATTGAATTAAGTGAATGGCAATTAGAGCAAGCAGAAAATACATACATGAAATGTCGCGATGAGCTACTGTTGCTATGTTCAAATAAACATATGATTAATGATGTCTAAACAACAAAGTTTTCAACTTCGATACCGGTAGTTGCACGAAAGTCTTAAAGAAAAACTCGACCTCATTAAATCTATTTTTAGTTAAATAGATTAAGAAGAGTGAAACTGTTGAGTATATCAATACTCCAGAAATGATTTGTAAAATTAGTGCATAGCTTTGTGTTAATAGAATATTAGAGTCAGGAAATAGTGTAATTAAAAAATACATAATTAACGAAGAGAACAACGGTAAACTTAGCAGTATGCTTATCTTAATTAAATTGAGAGGAATAAATTTCTTTAAATATATGAACGTTGCTAATGTAACAAAAATCCCGAAAATAACTCTTAATAAAGCAAAGTTATAGAATGTGATAAATGGAGCGGCTGCTATGAAGACTATAATGGTGGCGCCGCCTACGATTACATCTAAAATGAATGATTCTTTAACTCTTCCCAATATGGTGTAAATATGCGCCAATAAAGTGCCCAGAGTCCCTGATAAAAGGATAAATGAAATGGTTTCAACAATGGGTGTTGCTTGTAACCACTGTTGACCGAGCAATACATTCACCAAGTTTGAAGAGACAGCTGAAATGCCAAATGCAATCGGAAAAATAATCATTGCAGTTGCAAATATTGATTTTTGTACCTTATCTGTAAATACCGATAAATTGTCCAATTCGTTTGATAGTCCAACATAAAGTGGTTTCATCATAGGGGTGATTATTTGTCCAGCAGGCAGTGTGGCAAGGTCTTTTGAAACAGTATAGATTCCTAGTGCAGTAGAAGAGAAAAATTTCATTATTAGTATATTATCAATTTTGTACCGGATGGTTGAAAAAAAACCTTTAGCTAACATCCATTGTGAAAATCTCCACTGATCTTTCCAGTTATCAAATTTAAATTTAGGTTTGAAAGAACAAATGATATAAGAACAAATAACACGTACGCTTACATCAACCAATTCAGCAATTACAAAAGCCCAGTAACTTTTAAGATAATAGGCAAGTGATATTTTGGTCACAAAAGCAAAGATTTGAGCTAAGAGAGTTATCTTAAAAATGGGCTTATAGTTCAGATCTTTTTCAAATTTTAGCATGCCTATATTATTGATACTTAATATTATTGGGACTAATGCTGAAATCCGTAAAACATCAATAAGTCGTTGGTCTTCGAAAAAATTTGCAATTAGCTCTGCTGAGAAAAAAATTGAAAATGATACTATGCATTGTAGAATGATATTGATAGACCAAGCAGTGTGAAGCTCAATATCAATAATTTTTTTCTTTCTTAATAAGTATTCATTCATCCCAGTCGTCGAAAGAACAAAAAAGATATTTGTCACTATCATTGCAGAAGCGATAACACCAAAGTCATCAGGAGTAAGGATTCTTGCAAGAATAAGGGTGGAGACGAAACCGATTAAACGGCCTACCCACTGTCCAATGTAAAGCCAAATTGAACTTTGCAGCATCCGGTTTGCTATTGACATGTAACTACCTGAAATATTGGAATATGCCAATTAATGAGATAAGTGACAAAAGCGAAATTGCGAAACACTATTGTAGCGTTGAACTGACTGATTTAACAGTCAATATATCAATGGGCGCATAGTTTGCCTGTGTTCAATAAGTTAAGGCGCACCATTTGCGTTTGTAGTAACATATTGGTTGGTTTCTGTTAACTTGATTGAGTGCTTCGCTGAGGGTCACTTAAGGTCATAGTCGTAACACAAAGAAATTTGTGGTTTAAATCGTATTTCAAGGATGAAACATTGTAATGAAACAGCAGCATATTTGTCATTTAGTCTACAGTTTTCATGTGGGTGGTCTTGAGAGAATCATCACTAATACGATAAATTCTCTTGGTGTGGAGTATACACATACCATTATATCTTTAACCGATATAGGTTCAATGATTGAACAAATAGAGCCTGAGATTTCTATCTTTCAGTTAAATAAGAGAGAGGGAAATGACTACAGTATATACCCTAAGCTCTATAAAATTTTAAAACAATTATCTCCCGATGTTGTACACAGTTATAACCTTGCTACATTTGAATATCAATGGATTGCCAAGCTCCTCTTTGTACCGATACGTTTACATGCCGAACATGGACGGGACAGTTACGACCCATATGGACAAGTTAAAAAATACCAATGGATCAGAAAGTTTTGTTCATTAGCGACCACGGATGTCGTCGCTGTATCAGCAGAACTACTAAATTGGTTAGAACAAAGTGTGGGTATTAATCAAAAAAAACTCACTCTTATTCGCAACGGAGTCGATACAAATTATTTCCAAAAGTCTGGTACAACATCAGATTTTATCATCGGACATGTAGCACGACTTCATGCGATAAAAAATCAAAAAATGCTCATTGATGCCTTCGATAAAGCAAAGAAAACAAACTCACAGTTTAATGCTAAGGCTCAACTTATTATCGTTGGGGATGGCCCTGAAATGTATAATTTAAGAACATATTGTTCCTCTTCAAATATTACTAACGTAAAGTTTGAAGGTGAGAAAACTGATGTTCTTTCATATTATCAACTCTTTGATCTGTTTGCACTATCATCGATTGCTGAAGGGATCCCAATGACATTGCTTGAAGCTATGTCTGTTGGTATACCTCATGTGGTAACAAACGTTGGTGGAATTGAAGAAGTCATTATTAAAGGGGAAACTGGGTTGAGCTGTGAATCAGAAGATGTAGATACTTTTGCGGAACATATGATTACGCTTTTCCTGGATAAAACGCTAAGAGATAATATGTCAAATGCTGCTCAGAAGCGTGTAGTCTCAAGCTTTAGCCAGAATAGGATGTTAAACCAGTACAAAACACTATACAGGTTGAGATAGTTTATGGAATCGATATTATTTGGACTTTGCCTTGTTGCCCTTATTTGGATATGTCTCCAATCTTTAAAAGAAGATTGCGATAAGGACAACAAATGAGAGATTTGGTTTTTTTCTCAGCGTTCCTGATATTAGCAGTGTTGGCGATGCGCAGACCATATATAGCACTATCACTATGGTTATGGTCTGGTCTGTTCGTACCAAAACATTGGTTATATGGATTTGCGGCAAATTTTAGTTATAACACTGCTTTTTCACTGATTACCATTTTAGGGTATCTATTATATAAAGAGAAATTGAAGCTTAAATTTAATGCAATAATATTCTTCGCTCTCTCTTTCTTTTTTTACACCATTTTAACCAGTAGTAACACCATAGCATTCTCAGAGTTAGTTTGGCTTGAGTGGGAAAAGTTCGCCAAGATTTTTTTATTATTCTTTTTTTCGATATTGATATTAAAAGAACAACATCATTTTAAAATGTTTATATGGGCGATTGTTTTTTCTGTTGGGTTTTATGGCTCTATTGAGGGGCTTAAGTTTATTGCATCTGGTGGTGGGCATAAAATTTCGGGACCAACAAACAGTATTTTGTTTGATAACAATCATCTAGCGGTCGCAATTATTGCTACCATTCCATTGGTCATATATTTAATAGGCGAAACTAAAGAGAGACTCATTAAATTTTCGCTTATTGGAGTCAGCATTGTTTGTACTCTTGCTGTATTAGGTACGCATTCCCGAGGAGGGCTCGTTGGCTTAATGATTGTTGGTGGTTATTTTTGGCTTCGTAGTGACAAAAAAATCCTTTCAATACTAGGTATTGTTTTCATTCTTTCAATTGCAAGTTCGTACTTGCCTGAAAGTTGGTTTAATAGAATGAACACTATTGAAACCGCAACCCAAGATAAGTCTTTTATGAATCGTGTTAATTCTTGGAAGATTCACACGCAAATGGCCATTGAACGACCATTTTTAGGTGGTGGTTTTAAAGCACCACAATATGGTTTCGTTTGGCGTTCATTAGCAGAAGATATTGATAAATTTGATTTCATCCCAACGCCAAGCGCAGGTGAAAAGGGATGGGCTGCGCATAGTATTTATTTTCAAGTATTAGGTGATCATGGATTTGTAGGCTTCTTTTTATATATGAGCCTAATCTTTGCTTGTTTCTTTTCACTTTCGACAATTGAAAAAAGGATGAAGTCATTAAACTTGGCAAGTCATTGGCAAGTGAAGTTAGCTAAAATGTTGAAAGTATCTCTCTTAGCATTTTGTACTGGTGGTGCTGCAGTATCAATCCCCTATATTGAGATATTTTGGTCACTTTTAGCCTGTACTGCTGCACTGTTAAACAACGTGAAGAGACTAGACAAAAATGGCCAGCTAGAGAGGACGAAGTCTGCGATAAAACCCAATAATAGAATGAACTCATCTACTTATTAGTTGTAAGAGAAAGATAAACAGAGCGGTAATTATTCACGCTATTTTCCCAGTTTCGACTGTTTTCAACAAAACGACGACCATTAATCAATATTTGTGGCCACTGCTCTTTTTGACTGAATAACTGAATAACCTTATCACTTAATGCTTTTTTATTACCGGCTTTGAATAGGTAACCTGTTTGTGAATCGGTAATGAGTTCTTTGTGACCCCCTACATCTGACGCCAATAGAAGCTTGTGCTGAGCCATTGCTTCTAATGGTTTTAGCGGTGTCACTAATTCGGTTAAACGCATTGGTTTTCTTGGGTAAATTAATAGATCAACCAAGCTATAGTACTTCTGTACTTCTTCATGTGGGACTCTACCTGTGAACACGACATACTCGTGAAGGTGCAAACTTTTGACTTGCTCCTTTAGACGTTGCTCTTCTGGACCACCTCCGACTAAAAGTAACCTTATATTCGGGTTGTTGTTGATAATGATTGGTAGGGCGTCGATTAATAGATCCAATCCTTCATACGCATAGAATGAACCAAGAAAGCCTAACACGTCTTTTCCCACAAGGTTTAGTTGCTGTAAAAGTGCATCGTCTTTGTTTTCAATGATATGAAATTGTTCAATATTAACTGCGTTAGGAATTATTGTAATTTTATCTGAACTAAAGCCTCTTGAGATAAGATCTTGACGTAATCCATCACAAATAGTAAAAATAGCATCAGCATGCTTTACTACGTGGTTTTCCATTTTCTTGGTTAACTTATAACGGAGACTATTTTCAGTACAACTGCCGTGATCAACCGCTGCGTCTTCCCAAAAAGCTCGGATCTCATAAACGAATGGTATACCAGATTTTTTAGAGGCTTTAAGAGCCGCGAGTCCGTTTAAGGCGGGAGAGTGTGCATGGATAATGTCAGGTTGATGCTCAGCAATAGCTTCCATGATTCGCTGGTAAGTTGGCTTTATATAGGAGAGTTGATTGAGACCAGGAATTTTATCACGAAAGCTTGGTGCAAGAGATGAACGATAAAAAGAGAGGCCATCAATTACCTCTATGTTTTGTTGGAAGTGGCCGTGTTTTGGGCTCGTCACATGTACAGTCTCAATACCAAATTTATGCTGCTGTTTTAAAATTGATCGGGTTCTAAAGGTATAACCGCTGTGCAGTGGAATCGAATGGTCGAGTACATGTAATATTTTCATGGTTATACCTTGGTTAAAATCAGAAACATAATTATGAATTAATGAGCTTAGTAAATAGCTGGTATTGCCCGTCGGATGTCTCATCCCAGTTAAATTTCTCAGCATATTGTCGTGTCTGTAAGCGGCTATATGAACTATTTAAAACGTCAGATATGCCTTCACTTATGCTTTCACTGTCTCTATCAACTAACACGCCCGCAATTGGGGAAGCTACAACTTCAGGGGTTCCCCATACATTTGTTGCTACTACAGGTGTTCCACTTGCCATCGCTTCAAGGAGCACATTAGCCCAACCCTCACGACTAGAAGCCAAAATTAGTGCATCTGCAGCGCCATAGTATTCAGATAGCTGCTCTTGAGGAAGACCACCCACAAATAAAACGCGTTTACCTAGTTTTAATTCAACGACTTGTTCTTGAAGTTTATGTAAGTCAGGGCCGGTGCCTGCAATGACTAAATACGCAGTAGGGTGATTGAGCAGGGCTTCGATAATAAGGTGATGGCCCTTGCGTTCTATCAAAAATCCGACTGACATTAAAAGCGGTACATTAGCAGGTAAATCTAACTTATTTCGCAATATGAGCTGTTTACTCTCGTCGTAAAAAGAGAACAAAGATAGATCAACACCGTTACGCAGCGTAGTGACGGTTTCTGGCTTAGCACCAATAGTTATCATCTCTTGTCGCAGAGCTTCGCATACGGCAAGATTATGGTTGGCTTTGTTCATGACGTTGATGATCTGTTGTTTCGGTTTTTCATATTCCGGAATTAGATTGATGTCAGTGCCACGAGCGGTGACAGTAAAAGGGATCTTTAATTTAGAGGCGACCTTTTCAATCGCTACACCATCTGGGTAGTAATAGTGACCATCAATTAGGTCGAAAGAGTGACCTGAATGCATTAAACGTAATAATTGACGCTCAATGGCAAATGCAAGGGTATGAGGTGTTACCGTCATGCCAATTTTGGGAATCACTAAGTATCTTGGATGGTATATGGTCACATCGTTACGCACTTCTATGTCAGGAACCTTTGAATACTTACTATATTGAGGAAATATAGAGGACTCAAAGGGAAACCAAGGCACTGGAGCTATGACGGTATGTTCAATGTCTGGATACTTTTGTACCAAATGTTTAAGTCTAGTTTCGACAAAAATACCATGTTTTTCTTCCACAGAATTTGGAAATAAAGTGGATATCGTGAGAAGTTTCATGGTTATTGTTTGTCCATAAAAAGAGAAAATGTGAGTAAACACCACAAAGAGGCACCATGGTCTTTATATCCTTGGCTATGGTCATTGACCATTTTCTGTAATGTTGCTTGATCAAATAGGCCACTATCTAACATTGAATCAGACAAGACATATCGAGAGAGCGTAGGTTTAAGAGTCGTTCTGAACCACGTCGATATAGGCATATTAAAGCCCATTTTTGGACGGTACAAAATATCCTTACTAACATGGCCTTCTAATGCTTTTTTAAAAGCATACTTGCCTTGATTGCCTTTTACATTGTTGCTGCTTTGGGTGTTAAAACCCCACTCCCAAAACTTATGATCAAGTAGTGGAGATCTAACCTCTAATGAGTTAGCCATACTTGCACGATCAACTTTTGTTAAAATATCTCCAACTAACCATGTTTTGGTGTCGAGGTATTGAATCAATTTAAGAGGATCAGTCGTCGGTGCATTTTTGCCATGATGTTTAAGGATCTCTAGACCCGTATATCCATTTAAACTCTTTAAATAGGATGGGTGGAATAGGGCACAACGCTCATTGTGACGTAGTTTGGATATGGTATTGCCATAACCTTCAACAGCACTCATGGCGATTGATTGAAATGTTGTTTTTGCTCTAAGTGGTTGAGGTGCCCAATCCGCTTTTGGGTACAATCGACCAAGAGTTCCGAAAATGGGTTTTCTGATTGAATTTGGAATTAAATCTCGTACTCGTTGCTCAGCCATGTGCATTCTATAACGACGATACCCACCAAATAACTCATCGCCACCATCACCAGATAGCGCTACCTTAACGGATTTGCTAGCCAGCTGGCATACACGATAAGTGGGTAAAGCAGAGCTGTCCGCAAACGGTTCATCGTAGATATCAACAAGCTTTTCAACTAAGCTGATGTCGTTTGGATCGACTATTTGAGATTTATGATTGGTGTGATAACGCTGTGCAATTTGTTCTGCGTATTCACTCTCATCGAAGGATTTCTCATTAAATCCAATTGAGAAGGTATTAACCGGTTCTTTATGTTGGCCTGCCATTAACGCAACAATGGCACTCGAATCAACGCCGCCTGATAAGAAGGCACCTAAAGGAACATCCGACATCATCCTACTTGAAACAGAGTTAGAGAGACGTGAAATTAACTGTTCTTGTGTCTCTTGGAATGTAAGCTGTTTTTCAGATATCGTTAAGTCCCAATAGGCTGTTGTTTTAAGAGGCATACCAGCAGAGTGATGAATAAAATGGCCCTGTTCTAATTTATAAATTTGTTTGTAGGCGGTGTATGGGTCAGGGATGTAACCATACATAAAGAACTCTTCTGCCATCTCGTCACGTAGAGTAAGATCAACCTCTGGATGGCCTAATAGAACTTTTAATTCGGAACCAAAGATGAGCTGTCCATTTGATGTAACAGTATAAAAAAGTGCTTTTTTCCCAAGTCTGTCGCGCGCAATAAAAAGTTGGCGAGAATTCTGATCCCAAATTGCAAAGGTGAACATTCCGTCAAGCTTATTGACACACTCAACTCCCCACTCTTCCCACGCGTGGACAATCACTTCAGTATCTGACTCTGAAGAAAAAATATGACCTCTCACTTTTAGCTCAGAAACCAATTGTCGGTAGTTGTATATCTCACCGTTAAATACGATGGCAACAGACCCATCTTCATTGAATTGAGGCTGGTGACCGCCCTCAAGATCAATGATAGATAAACGACGATGACCTAAACCTATAAATGGGTCAATGAAGTATCCTTCATCATCTGGGCCTCGATGAAGTTGGATATTATTGATGTGTTTGAGTAAATCATGATCAATGGGTTGAAGAGTCGTTAAGTTATATATTCCAGAGATACCACACATGTTATCTAACTCCTTGGTGATCGTGATTAATCAGAGACATTATTCAATATTGTTTTTGCGTATTTGAGCATTGCATCAACAGGCTCACTCTGACTGGAAATTGCATAGATATCACCTTGAGCCGGTTTGTTTAAAATTAACACTGAGGCCTCTTTTAACTTTATTTTAGAAGCGTTACTGCTGCAAAAATCATTGATACAATACCAATATAGAATACGGAGTGTATTGCCATTGAGTGCTTTGAGGGTGAGTAAGCGAGCACTGCTTTGTTTGTTAAGGAAAATTGACTGCTGACTCTCTTGCGTCCAGAACGAATCATCATATAAACGATTTTTGAAGCTGATAAGTTCACCAGAGGGTTGGCCAATACGATATCGAGCAATAAATATCTGAGAAAGTGTATTCGTTGAGGAGAAAATTCGTGATTCTTGAGCGTCAGGATACGTAATTCCCCAATGCGGTGCTGTTTTAGCTTTGGTTGAGAGAAATGCATGCTGAGGTAATTCAATATTGTTCACGGCACTACTTTGGGTTTGTAAGGTTGATTTCCATAGAGTAACGCTACCAAAAATAATCATAATTAAAATAAGCGATAAAAGGGTTGTACGAGTGTTTACTGGACATGTATTTGGCACTGGATAGGCAGGTGTGAGAGGTGGATTATCTGCAAAAAGCCCAGCAACATAGAAAATACAAAGCATGACAATACTAAAAAATAGCCAACCATAAATTAAATGATCGGCGCCAACGGCATGCTCCATATTTGATAGGTAGCCGATAAGAATGATGCCAAATGCACGTAAGCTGTTAGCAAATATGGGAAAAATAAAAGAGAAAGCAATAAAACAGCCGCCTTTCCACAGTTTGCCAAAATTTAAATACGCAAAAAGAGTACCTAAAGCAACACTAGAAATAAGAAATCGTATTCCTGAACAAGCTTCGGCAACTTCAAAAGTACCGTTAGGAATATAAATATAAAGCCCTTCACGGTAAACAGGAATACCAACAATTTGTAGATAATAAACAGACAAATCTGCAGTTACATTTTGTAAATAGGGAATCAACTCTTCACCAAATGGGATACAAAACAGGAGGAAAAAAGTAGGAAACCAGATAACTCGAAGAATGTACTGTCCTAACGTTGCCCATATGATCAGTTGCAAGCTCACAATGAGTGCGACATGTTCAAAGAAAGAGATGCTTGCCGCCTGACCAATTAACCACAAAAGTACGGGAAAGGGCAAAAGTGCAATAGCCAGTAAGGATGGACGAATATGTTTTGACTGTATTGATGATTTTAATCGCCAGATTAACCCTAAAGAGATAAGTGGAATTAAAAAACCGTGTTCATAGGTTTTTGAGTTGCTCCATACACCCACCATACTTTGAATCGATTCAAAAAAAAGTATCAACCAACAGAGAGTGGCAATAATCAATGGTGAGAGTGCTCTAAGCATGATTGTTATCCAAAAAATCAATTAATGGAGATAATTTGGCATTCCAACTGTAATTATCTAATAACCATTGACGAGACCGAGAGGCGTGCTGGTGTGGCGCTGATAATTTGTCGATTACCCATTGAGCCATCATGTCAGGAGAAGCAGTAACCGTTACTTGAGGACTTGGATAGTTATCTATACCTTCAATGCCAAGCTCTGTGGTAATAACATGACACTCCATAGACATGGCTTCGAGGATCTTGTTTTGGATGCCCCGTGCAATTTGCATTGGGGCGACAGCTGCTTTGGAGTGCAATAAGTAGGGGCGGACATCTTCAACTCTGCCAGTAACCGTAACTCCTTGGTTTTTAGTGAGTTGCAGTACCTGTTTGGTTGGCGATGACCCAACAATGTAAAATTGGGCATCAGGAATAACGTTAAGAACCGTGGGCCAAGTGTTATCAATAAACCATTTTACAGCATCAACATTGGCCCAGTAATCCATGGCACCAGTGAAAACAACGTAGTTCTGGTTAGATAAGTCGTAGGATTCTGAAAGGTTAACATTTGATTTTTTAGAGAAAAATTCGCAATCGATACCATTTTCTAGAGGAAAAACTTTACGCGCTGTTTCTTCATTTACCATCTTCTGAAACATAGAGGTCTCTGCTGCGGTTACAAAGCAGCTGATATCAAATTTGGCGGCAATTTTTTTTTCGTAACGAGCTAACATAAGGTATTCACGACGGTAGATAGATCTCATGATGCCTTTGGTTCGTTTTGAGTATTGAAGCCACTTATCAGAATCAATATCAACAAAGTGAATAACACGCTTTTGTAATTCGTTATGGTCCTCAACGAATTGAGCCATGCTGCTGGAAAACACAAATGCTTTAGAGATGTTGTTAGTCGTTAGTGTTCTACTAACCCACTGTGACATTTTTCTATTGGAGTAGTAGGGTACTGATTGAGCTTCACCCGTTGTGAACGCTCGAATAGATTTTATCTTTGAAAAAGTAGGAGATAAATTCAGTATAGAGCAGTCAACACAGAACTTTTTCACATCTTCGATATACTGCTTATCAAAAGGATCATCAATGAAACAACCTAAAAATACATCATAGTGTTTAGATAGGTACTTCAATATGTTGAACGCAGCAATTTTGTCCCCTTTATTGGGCGGATAAGGGATGCGGTGACAAAGGTAAAGTAGTGGTTCTTTCATGTTCTTACCCGAGATATTTAGAGATAAAAGGGCCGATAAAATTAGAAACTGGCAGTGGTAATTTCTTCCAAACTTTAATTAATAACTGATATTTAGGGTTATTCGGTGATAAGTTGGGTAATGTGTGAGCGTTAATTAATGCAATTCGATAATGGAGCTTTTGTTCATGAAACCCCCAGTTTCTCTTAAATCGATAAGAACCAGAATCTACTTTACTGCGCCCAAAATCAAAGTTGGTATATCCTGCCTCTTTTGCATGGCACATGAGTTGGTAGTACATGAAGTCGTGGCTTTTGTATTTGCGAGCAAGACCAGAACTGCCAGCATAGTATGGGAGCACCGTATCTCGATAGTAGAAGTTCATTACACTCGAGATAGGTTTGTTTGTTGAGTTATAAACGACAGCAGTTTCACAACGTTCACCAAAATACTCTTTCAATTTGGTAAACAGTAACTTACTGAAAACGGGGGTGCCAAGATTTCTAACACTTTGAGCATAGAGCTCAAAACAAACATCGATATTATCGTTTGTATTGAAAGTGAGGTCATTTTTTAACGAGTGGCGAATCACCGCGCGTTGTTTACGCTTAATACTGGTCAGGATTTTGTCATTGTCTTCCGCGATAGGGGCAGCAAAGTTACTGTGTTTGCAGTGAAGTTGCCAAGGTGCAGTATAATCGCATAGGTGCTGGTCTCTTATTTCAACGTAATCGACGCCTAATTCACGACCAATCGCTAAGGCTTCATTTTCAAGCTGACGACGTACGTAGTCACTATCTGCAAGGGCACCACCAATGGCACAAAATGGTGTGGAGATTAAAGAGTGGCCAAAAAGCATGCTTTTTTGTTCTACCAAGGGCAGTATGCCTACAATATCGTCATTTTTTTGTGCGATAAGGTAGTGAGCCGAATGCCCAAATACTTCTACAGCGATTGATGACCATGCGGCATAATGGAAAAAACTGCCATTGTCGTGTCCTTCAACGTACCTATCCCATGCTGCATGGCAAGAAGGTTTAAGATTATTAATGACAATATTAAGAGCGGGCTGTGATAAATGAGTCATGCCTTGTTATCCAATCCATATGCTTGAGAAACTGTTCCCCAATCGAAATCGGATAATAGGGACGATAATTTACGGTCAACTGAGTTTAAGTTCAGATAATGTCGGAATTTTGATTTAAAAGGAGCGTCATCAACACGTGGTTGAGCTGGATCGAGCTCCCACGGGTGGAAATAGAAACTGTAGGGTTGATTATGTTTCGAAACAAATTGTGTAATCAACCTTTTGGTTAGCCAATACGGGTAAAGACGGAAAAACCCCCCCGCCTCCAATAGGGATACTTTTACCGGCAATGTGCGTAGTAGGAATGGGTATTTCTGTGATTCCTTCCGGGCGCAAATGTTTGAATCTAGGCCAGTCTGGAGCGCCATAATGGTCATGTTCTACTGGATATGTGCTACTGCTAAAAGTAAACCCAAGTTGATGTAATACTTCAAAAGTCCACTCGTTAGTAGGATCGATTGAAAAACTGGGTGCTCGGTAACCATAGATTTGTGTACCTGATAAATCTTCTAGAAGTGATTTGCAACGAGATACATCATCTTTAAATTCAGAGACAGATTGTGTGTTTGCTTTTTGGTGCATGTAACCATGACAAGCTAATTCATGGCCTTCATCAACGATTTGTTTGATGAGCTGTGGGTGTTTTTCAGCAACCCAACCCAACACAAAAAAAGTCGCTTTGCAGTTATGTTGAGCAAACAGTTCTAGCGCAAGTTTAGTGCTTGTTTCGACCCGAGAAGGATACTTTGTGCCCCAATCAGAAGTCGAAATTTGAGAAGAAAAAGCAGCGACGTGAAAATAATCTTCAACATCTATAGTTAATGCATTCACTTTCAATCCTTTGTCAGTCTGTATAATTGAATTCTAACGGCCTTTGCCAAACAAAATAATCTCTGATGTCCGTACCAGGATCAATAAATCTAAGAGCAAACTTCGATGTTTAATGTAATAGAGATCATATTTAAGCTTTTCTAACGCGTCTTCATCATTACTGCCATAAGGATACTGCAGCTGTGCCCAGCCAGTTAAGCCGGGTTTTACATTGTGTCTGTGTTTGTAAAATGGAATCTTTTGAGATAATTCGTCAATGAATTTTGGGCGTTCAGGTCTCGGCCCTACAAACCCCATCTCACCACGTAATACATTAATAAGTTGTGGTAACTCATCGATACGGTATTTTCGAATGAAATTACCCGTTTTTGTTATGCGGTCATCATTTTTGGTTGCCCATTGAATACCATTTTTTTCAGCATCAATGCCCATGCTGCGAAATTTAAAAATTGTGAATGGTTTGCCATTCTTTCCAATTCTAATTTGTGAATAAAACACTGGGGCTTTGATGCCATCTTCTAGCTTAATAGATAGAAAAGTGAATAACATTAATGGCCATGTCAAAGTGAATATAATTAAAGAGAGAAAGCAATTGAAACATTGATCGGCATACTGATGTAAGGTGTGTTGAACTTTGAAACCACCGCTGTGTATTATCCATGAAGGGTGTAGAAGATTAACTGCAATCTGACCTGTTTCCTTCTCAATAAAATCAACAATTTCGCTGATTTGAATGCCATTCATTTTGCAAGTAAATAAGCAGTCTAATGAGAGGTTATTTCTACGCTCATCAGCGGCAATAACGATTTCATTTATCTGATTAGTTTGACAAAATTGCTCTAAAGGCTCAGTAAGAGAGATGATTTTTTCAGAGTTGATACCTGATTCACAATCCCCATCAACGGCAACAAAACCTATAATTCTGAATCCAACTCGATCAGACTCTCTTCGCATTCTTTTTTCAATAATACTGGCCCTACGTCCGGACCCTAAAACTAAGACATTTCGTCTGCCAAAACTTTTATAGTTGATTAAGTTAGCAAATAAACGCAACGAACAGAGTACAATAATAGCACTTATAAATAACCACTCTCGGTGGTAATAATTAAAGTATTCGAAAGGCGAGATCCAATAAATAAAATTGGTAATAAGATAGGCGATTAATACGGCAGAAAATATACGAAATTTTATGCCTCTGTTACTTTCACGAAGCTTGTCATTGTACAAACCAACGGCCAATAGACAAGTTTGCGTGATAGCAAGGAAAACTAAAGCGTGAACTACGGCATCAGCATTGGCTATGGTTATTATTTCAGAGGTATAAAAGTGGTTGTAAAGTAGACAACTCAAAAAGAAAAGTGAGCTTAGCGTAATGAAATCGGCAATAAAGATAAATTTTGCACTGGTTTTTTTACGATACAGTTTCACGACAGCCATGTCATATACGTCCTAAATGTCCATCTTTATAAAAAAGAAATGTAAGAGATCCATTGTATATTATTCCCACCGTTAATACTTTAGCTTTATGTTATGCATATTGCTAAATATAATTTTACTTTTTATGCGTGAATGGCTATCGTTGTAACCTGTGGATGATATAAATTATTGTATTATGGATGATATGAAGAAATGAAATCGAATCAGATACATAAACTTAACAGAACTGTACTTGCAGCTTTACTTTTGACATTAACCGCTTGCAGTACCAATAAATTACCCCAGCTTCCCTCGGCTACCGCTCACCCTTCTTTAACTAGTGACATTTCTAATTATAACTATTTAATTGGCCCTGGTGATTCACTTGAGATTTTTGTGTGGCGTAACCCTGAAATATCTGGAAGTTATCAGGTACGGCCGGATGGGATGGTTAGTACTTCATTGGTTGAAGATATTGATGTTTCTGGCCAAACACCCACTGATGTAGCACGCGTATTTGAAGATAAACTGTCGAAGTACATAAGAACGCCAATTGTGACGGTAATAGTGAACCGCTTTGTTGGCCCATATAGCGAGCAAGTTCGAGTAATAGGTGAGGCGGCAAACCCAAAGAGTATTAGCTATAGAGAGAATATGTCACTATTAGATGTGATGATTGAAGTTGGAGGGTTGACTGAGTTTGCTGATGGAAATAGTTCTCGTTTAGTTAGGATCATCGATGGAAAACAGCAAGAGTTTAGTTTAAGTGTAGACTCGCTAATTCGTGATGGAGAGATAAAGGCAAACGTTGATATGTTGCCTGGTGATATCATTATTATTCCAGATAGTTGGTTTTAGATTAAGGCTTCAATAATATGCAAGAAATATTTGAAGACATATTTCACTACTTACGTGGAGTATGGTTAAAACGACGATTTATTCTTGTCGTTTCATGGGTAATATGTCCGATAGCATGGGTTTATATAACACTCCTTCCAAATCAATATGCGTCTGAAGCTAGAGTGTATGCTGATACACGTTCAATTTTGCAGCCTTTATTGAGAGGTTTAGCTATTCAAACCGATCAAACGCAAGAGCTTCGATTGATGGTTAAAACGTTATTAAGTCGTTCAAACCTTGAAAAAATTGCTAAAGCAACAGATGCTGATGTTAAATCTAAAAATGAGCAAGAATTTGAAGATATCATTGCTAATTTAAAAAACAATATTAAATTAAAATCAGCTGGACGTGAAAATCTGTACAGCATTAGTTATGAAGGCGCAGATGCACGTTATGTTAAAGATATCGTTCAAGTCACCTTAGATGTGTTTGTAGAAAGTGCATTAGGTGAAAAACGCTTAGATACAGATCTAGCCAATATATTTATTAGTCGTCAGATTAAAGATTATGAGGATAGATTAGGCGGTGCTGAAAAAAAACTGGCTGAATTTAAAAGACAGAATCAAGGCTTTATGCCAGGAAGCGGCCGTAATTTTTATTCACGATTAGAAGGATTTACTTCTGAACTTGAAAATACGGATATACTTTTAAAAGAGGCTAAATCCAGACTTATTTCGACCAAGGAACAAATGGCGTCTGAAGAGCGTACACTTGCAGCTATGAAGCAAACAACCAGCACTGAATTTGATGACAGAATAGAAAATATGCAAGCCAGATTGGATGACCTGTTATTCCGTTTTACAGATGCGCATCCAGATGTTGTCGAAGCCAAAAGACAACTTGCGGAACTCGATATCCTGAAAAAGAAAGAGTTAAAACAAGTCAGAAAATCACGAGAGTGGATAGAAAACAGCGCAGTCTATCAAGATTTAAAACTCATATTCGCAGAAAATGAAAATGAAGTAGCCACCCTTAAAGTTAGACAACAACAGTATAATGCGAAGATAATTGAACTGCAGCGTCAACTGGACCTTGTTCCTGATGTTGAAGCTAATCTTACTGCGCTAACTAGAAATTACGATATTACTAAAAGTAAGTATGAAGAGCTATTATCTCGAAAAGAGAGTGCTGTCATTTCACAAAATGTTGGGGAGTCGGGTGATAATATTAAATTTAGAATTATTGACCCACCAATGTTAGCAAGATCACCTTCTGGGCCACCACGAGCGCTTTTCTTGGTAATTATGTTAATAGTAGGCTTAGGTTTAGGCGTTGGTTTTTTATTTTTGGTCAGTCAAATCAATCCACAAATAACGTCAACAAAACAACTGTATCAATCCGTTGGTTTGCCTGTGTTTGGCGTTGTCTCTGCCACTGAGGTCTCTGGACTTGAGCAGTGGGAAAAGAAAAAAATGAAACTGTTTGTTGCAGGTATTGCGCTGCTATTTATCACTTTCACTTTTTTTGCGGTAATCAACTCGATACCAGCACTTCATCAGAAAATACTCTTAGAGGTGTCATACCTGTGAGCACTATTCAAAAAGCAATGGGTAAGCTAAAAACCCAAAAAATGGAAGCTGCAAACAGAGAAGAGAGTTTGCAGGCACCTTTAGATGAAGGTGAAGTGAAACCTTCAATCAATTGCAACAATTTTTCCTATTCGGAACATGATGAAAAAGAGGTGATTGAATTAGATCTCAATAATCTTAGAACGCTTGGAATGATTGATGACACAATTACTGCTAAAAATAAGCGAATGAACGATGAGTTCAGAACGATTAAGCATAAACTGTTAAAAAATGCATTTGGCGAAAACTCTAATTTAAATCGTAACGGTCAATTGGTTATGATAACGAGCTCAAGTCCGAATGAAGGTAAAACGTTTATCTCAATTAATTTAGCGTTAAGTATGGCTTTAGAAAAAAACAAAACGGTGTTGTTGATTGATTCAGATATTTTAAAACCGAGTGTGTCAAAATGTTTGGCAATAGAGGAACGTGTAGGATTAATCGAGTACCTTAATGGTGAGATAGATGATATTGGCGATGTTATCTATTCAACTTCAATTCCGAACTTAAAGTTGATACCTGCTGGAAAACCTCATTATCAGGGACATGAGTTACTGACCAGCGACAGAATGACGTCGTTAACACAAGAGTTGTCCAAACGTTACTCTGACCGTCTTGTTTTATTTGATTGTCCTCCCATAAATGGAGTGGTTGAAACGGTGGTCCTCTCCTCGTTAATGGGACAAGCAATGGTGGTTGTTGAACAAGATAAAACAAGAATGTCCGATTTAAAATCAGCTATTGCAAATTTAAATGAAGAATTAATTATTGGTTTAATACTAAACAAAGCAGTTAGAGGATCGTTTAGTAACTTAGGGTATGGATATGGATATGGCAGCTATGGATATGGCAGTTCTGAGACGAATAGTAGCAATTAGTATAATCTGTCTCTGTCCTATAGAAAACGGTTATGCTAGTTCTGAAAATAGTACATTTAAGCCTCATGTTGGAATAGATCTTCTTTTTACAGATAATAGAGATAGATCTGCGACCAACGAAAAAGATGGTCAAATAACAACGCTAAATTTAGGGGCAGAAATAGAAATCATCGGTAGCCAAAATAGTTTCAACATGGAATACCTAGGCCGACAACTGATAGATCATCAAGACTCTTCTCGAAATAATTTTTATAATGAATTAGAACTGGATAATGTTTTTAAATTGCCAGATAGTGGTTTAGAATTTGGCGTTCATGGTTCAATTGATAATCTATCTGACGAATTAGATTCTGATGCCACTACTGATATTTTTAGTGGTTCGACTATTGAATCTAAAGCTCTTTCTGTAGATGTTACTTTTAAGTCTAATCCTAGAAAACGAGTGAAACTTGAAGCCTTTACTGAGTTAGAATTGGTTAGAAATGAAGATACTATTGCGAACAATAATAATGTCGAAACACGGTTTAATATTGCCAATGGCAGTGCTGAGAAAACATATTTCGCTGAATTAGATTTCTCTTATGAGCAGACTAATGGCTTAGAAAGTAATAATTCGGATAAAACTGTTGTTGAGGAGCTTTATGCAGAGTTTGGACTTCAACCTAAAGATCATTGGAGCCCACTCGTAAGGTATTCAAATGAAGACTTAAGCACCAACTCAACGAAATCTGCAGAATCAAATTATTTCGGAGCGGGTACACGCTACTTTTTTGACAAAAACTCTTATGTCGAACTTACTTATAATATACCGAGTGATCACGACAGCAATGATGATTATGTTGGGGGCGCCGTCAATTTAGAGCCTAGCAACCGGACAAAAATTTATTTTGAATACAGCAAGCGTTTTTTTGGAGATGCTTATGAGTTGGAACTATCGCATCGTTCTCGTCGTTGGAAAAATGCAGTCTCTTATACTGAAGAACCAACTAGTTTTAACCGTAGATTGTTAGTTAGTGGCAATGAAACAAACGAATTATCATTATTAAAAGAACTTGAGTGGACTTCAACGTTTGATTTAAAAAGGGGGGATTTAGAATTTGTTGTTAGAAGCCAAAATAATAAAAATATCATTGAAAATTCCACCAATACGGGGTTTGATTCGATAGGTATAACGTTGGAATGGAAACACCGATTAGCTAAATCACTGACCTTGACCAACAGCTTCGACTTCGATAAGTATGATTTTGACCAAGGCATTAATCAAGGCAAAACAGATTATTATCGTGTTTTGGAATCCACACTTGAGCAGACTCTGAATAATAAAATTACGGCAAACTACAGTATTGAATTCTCAAATAGGGACTCTTCAGAAGCGATAGATAACTATGAAGAGTTAAGGTTTAGTATCAATTTTAATAAGTATTTTTGATTATGTACGAAACTCATTTTAATCTCACAGACAAGCCGTTTAAATTAAGCCCTGATCCTAAATTTTTCTTTGAAAGTCCACATCACCAAAGAGCATTTGCTTATCTTCAATATGGTCTGTCTCAAGGTGAAGGCTTTATTGTTGTGACTGGCCCCATTGGAACGGGGAAAACGACGCTAGCAAGAACTCTGTTATCATCAATTGATAACAATATTGTTGCTGCTCAAATTGCTACAACTAGACTGACGCCTGATGAGTTAGTGAGTTTAGTTGCATCTCAGTTTAATATAGAAGTTGAAGGGTATTCAAAGTCAGAGATTTTAAGACGCTTTGAACTATTTTTGCTTCAGTTGCACAGTCAAGGTAAGCGAGCACTCTTGGTCGTTGATGAGGCACAAAATTTACCTGCAGAAACAGTTGAAGAGTTGCGAATGTTGTCTAACTTTCAACTGGATGATAAACCCTTAATTCAAAGTTTTTTGCTAGGACAAGAAGAGCTAAGACCGATTATTGCGCTTCCTCAAATGGAGCAATTTAGGCAAAGAATCATTGCTTCATCCCACCTTAAAGCTTTTGATGAACAACAAGTTAAAGATTATATTTTTCATCGTCTTAAAAAGGTGGGTTGGGATGAGTTCCCAAAACTCGATGATAATATTTTTACTCTAATTACCGATTACACGCTCGGAATACCAAGAAAAATTAATATATTTGTAGATCGTCTATTTTTATACGCGTATTTAGAAGAGATAGATTCTATCCAAGTTACAGATGTAAATGTAGTTATAGAAGAGCTGTCTGAAGAGTTGTCAGGATCTTTGGCAAAAGATGAAGAGCAAACCGTGACTAACTCCAACGCAGCTGTAACTGATGTACTGCCTGTGACTCAACAGTTGCTAAGTGATAACCATCTAATTGAACCTGATCAAATAATGAAAACGTTAATGGAAGTATCGGATGTACTAGATAATGACATTCAACGTAAGATAAGAGTGATTCGGCAGTTAGATAAATTCATTAGAATTAAAAGCAAACAAGTAGAGCAACTGGATAAAAATTAGCTGCTCTGCGGTAATAATGATAAATTAGCTGAACTCTTTGCTTTCAATTGAGAATTTTTCCAGTAGTGAGTAAAGAGTTGGCCGGGTTACACCAAGCAAATTTGCTGTATTCGATATATTCCCTTCCGCATAAGCTAATGCTTTTCGTATTGCATTTTTTTCAGCATCTTCACGTACTTGTCTTAAATTAAGAGCTAGGCTGTTCTCATTAGAGGCACTGATCAGTCCAAGATCCATTTCATTGATGTGCTTGCTATCAGCCATAATAACTGCAGATTTGATCTTATTTTGAAGCTCTCGAATATTTCCTGGCCACTTATGAGATGAAAGGGCGTTGATAGCATCTTTTGAAAAACTCAGGTCTGCTCTGTTAAGCTGCTTTGAAGATTGCTGTAAGAAAAAACGAGCCAGCAAAAGGATGTCTTCACCACGATCTCGCAGAGGTGGAATATTGATGGTTACTTCACTAATTCGATAAAAAAGATCTTCTCGGAAAGTTCTATCTTCGACCATTTGCTGTAAGTTTTGATGGGTTGCGCAGACAATTTTTGCATCTATTTGTATTTCACTACGTCCGCCAACTCTTTCGATTACTTTTTCTTGTAAAAATCGAAGAATCTTTGCTTGTAATGGGTAGGACATATCGCCAATTTCGTCGAGGAATAATGTTCCTCCATTAGCACATTCAATTTTCCCCTTAGTGGTTTTTATAGCGCCTGTAAATGCGCCTCGCTCATAACCAAACAGCTCACTTTCTAATAAATTATCAGGGATAGAAGCACAGTTAATGGCAATAAAAGGTTTGTTTATACGGTTACTTTTCTGATGAATGGCCTTAGCAATAACCTCTTTACCTGTACCACTTTCACCTAAAACTAAGGTTGTCACTTCTGTTGGAGCGATTCGTTCAACCATACGTGATACTTGTTGGATTTTAGGTGAATTACCAATAAAACCATGATTATCAAGTGAGTGCTGTTTAAGTGCCGCATTTTCAAGTTCCAAATTAGCGACTAAAAAAGCACGCTCGACAATAACTGAAAGTGTATCTTCGTCGATTGGTTTTTGATAAAAATCATGTGCACCCATTGAGATAGCCTCCAATGCAACCTCTTTTTGGTCATTTCCAGTTATTACGATCACTTTTGTTTTTGGAGATAGCGCTAGAATTTCTTTAAGTGCTTGTAATCCTTCAGAGGCGTTGGCTTCATCCGGTGGAAGGCCAAGGTCTAAGGTTACTACCTTAGGTTCGTGCCGTCTGATGGCATTAACCGCTGTATTTCGATCTCCGGCAATAACAACTTTGTATTGACTAAAAGTCCATTTGAGTTGTTTTTGAAGCCCAATATCATCATCGACGACAAGTAGTAGTTCCATAAATTATCTTCCTTGGATAAGTAGGTGAAAAGTGAATGAAATTAATCACTAGAGATCGGAAAGTGCATCGTAAACACCGTTCCTTCACCTTCAACACTGGTGACCGATAAGTATCCATTAATTTTTTGTATATATTGATTAGCATCATACACGCCAATGCCCATTCCAGCATTACCTTTTGTTGTGTCAAAAGGCTTAAAAAGACGATTAGTGATGAAATCGTCACTCATGCCAATACCTGTATCTGATAATGTAATAATTAACTCGGTATCGTTTGAAGCTGTGGTTATGATCACTGAGCCAGCCGTTGATGTGGCTTCTTGTGCATTTTGTATTAAATGGCAGAAAACACTTAATAACCTGGTTGGATCGGTAAAGATCGTGCAGTCGCTTGTGTGACCATAGTCGATAGTTGGCGATGGTTGACAAGATTGTCGCTGAATAACAGCAGAGTTTAATAAGGTTAAAACTGAAGTTAACGTTTCCGACGTACTATTAATCTGCTTCTGTTTTAGTTGACTCAACATTTTGTTTAGTCGTATTACTGAGGAGTCGACAGTATCAAATGCGTCATCAATAAACTCAGGGTTATCTCTATGTTTTACAGCATTGGTAGAAAGTAGCTGCAGTTGGGTAACGACATTTTTTAAATCATGCACAAGAAATGCAGACATTCTATTAAATGCATCAAATTGTTTACTTTCAGAAAGCTCTTGATTTGAAATATGTAGATGCAAAAAATTCGTGACTTGAATACTAATCGCACGCATCAAATCTCTGTCTTCCCAATTAACATCATCAGTAGATGTTAAAGGAGACAAAAGGCACACTGCTTTAAAACCAGAAGGATTTGAAAGTGGAATGATGTATTCAAAAAGCTGCTTTTGGTCTAATTTTGTGGTGTCGAAATCAAAAGGTGTTGTTTCACATTTCTCTATAACTTCTCGGAGGCTGACTATCCACTGATGTTCAATTGCTAACTCACTAAGTTCAAAATTAAGCTGATTAACTTGAGTCAATGACTCCCTGTTTATATTGTGCGTAGCCTTAATAATAAAACGTGGTCCCTCTTTTACTAGCAGAACGCCATACCTCGGCTTAAAAGGGGTGATAAAGGTAGTTAATGCTGTTTGATAAGGATTGTCGCTGCTGTTATTCAGTTGGCGAGCAAACTTTGTCCACTCTTCTCGGTATTCATATTTGTTAGCAAAGAAATGTTTTGCGATAAATACTTTGATTTTTCGTTGTAATTTTTCAGATAAAAACAGGGCAACCAGAATAAACAAACTCATTGAGAAAAAGAAAATCTGTAAAATATTTCCCCAGCTATTGCCAATGTATTGAATATAATAACCTGCTAATGCCATAACAAGCAGATAACCACCAGCAGCTAAAAGTAGCGAACTGTGAAAAATGACATCTCTAGATACATAAATTCGGATGGACCAATCCGTTACTCTACGAATCGATAATAAGATAAGAGGAATGGCAATTACAACTACCCATGCTCTTGCGTATAGAAAATTGATGGGAATTGTTTGGGTTAAAAGTGCGTTCGAATAATAGGCAAAATCATAGGCAAATATTAGACCTAAACCCATGCACAAAGGTTTGACTGTCCAACGAGAAGTACTGACGGTTTTTCTAAATAGAGATTCAACTAACCACAGTCCTATCAACGATTGTAATAAATGGAAAACGAAAATTTGGTTAACAAAAAAATTGCTAAATAGAGTGGTTATTTCAAGCAGCAATAACAGGCAAGTTGTTAACAATACAAGTGTGGGGCCCTTTGATTGTAATAGCAATGAGCGGAGGTTGTTGTTATAAGAGATCGTGGAAAAAATGAGAACAAACCACGAGAGGTTTCGTATTGACTCTGCAATGAAGTTATATTCAACAGGATAGGGATATTTAAGTAATATAGCAGTACTTAACGCCCAAATTGCACTTAAGAGAATGGAAACAGCAAGTACACTTCTGATGAAACTGTGTTTATTCTTATGAGTAAAAATGAGCAATAACAGAGTTATAAATCCAATGAAATCGACACAGTAACCAATAAAACCTACAGCACTCTGCACAATCAGACTCCTTGTTTAATGGTTAATTGATGTGTCGATTTTGTAGAAATTTTTATACCAGCTAACAAAGGACGAAACGCCATCATCAATATTGGTTTTAGGTTGGTAGTTAATCAGCGTAAAGAGATCTTGGCTATCGGCATAAGTTGTGTAGACATCACCTGGTTGCATTGGCAACATATTCAGCTTTGCTTTGATACCAATTGAAGATTCAATCGCTTTAACGAAATCAATCAGTGCAACCGGTTTTCCATTTCCGAGATTAAAAACCTGATAAGGGGCAGAGCTAGCAGCGGCATTGGAGGTTTCAACGCGCCACGATTTATTTATCACAGGGGCATGGTCTTGAACCCGTATTACACCTTCAACAATGTCGTCAATATAGGTAAAATCGCGTTGTAAGTTACCGTGGTTAAAGATGTTGATCTCGTTGCCTTCTATGATGTCTTTAGTAAAAGAGAAGAGTGCCATATCAGGACGACCCCACGGGCCATAAACAGTAAAGAATCTTAGTCCGGTTGTAGGTATCCCATAGAGGTGAGAATAGGAGTGCGCCATCAGTTCATTTGATTTCTTAGTTGCAGCATAAAGTGATACTGGATGATCAACGCTGTCACTTGTTTCGAATGGCGTTTTGTTGTTTAAACCATATACTGAACTTGAGGAGGCATAGGTCAAGTGAGTGACTTTATTGTGCCTACAACCTTCAAGAATATTTAAATGACCCACTAAATTACTATCCGCATAAGCCATTGGGTTTTCAAGCGAGTAACGAACTCCAGCTTGAGCAGCCAAATGAATCACTCTATCAAATTTAGATGAGGCAAAAAGTTGGGCGATCTGCTGGCGATCTGAAATGTCCATCTTAATAAATGAAAAATTCACAAACGCTTCGACTCGGGCAAGACGTGCGTACTTGAGATCAATAGAGTAGTAATCACAAATATTGTCAATACCGATAACGTCATGACCAGCCTCACATAATTTACGAGCCACTTCAGAACCGATAAATCCTGCAACGCCTGTTACTAAATATTTCATAAAATTACCAGTCATCCGTAACTAGAGGTTGAGATTTCGAGAATAATAAATATTGGGCAATGCAAAATAAGCATTTAACTCAACCAGTTAAGAATAACACTTATTAAGGAAAGTTACCTCTGTGTTTCGATATATACTGGATTATTATATGAAGGCGTCCATTTTATTGGCTCAGCAATTGAATGTTATGAAGTACTTGTTTAAATGGAAGTTTTTCAAAAGTAGAAAACCCTTCCATCTTCCTTGCTTTGAGCTTTGTGGTTATTGGTGTAGAAATGCCACATAAAAATCGAGTTTGAGATTCAACGCTTGGGGCTTGTCCTGTCTCTTTATGATGAGCTGAAATGTAAGGGTGTAACCATTGTGTTATTAATTGTTGGTCAATGTCATATTGAGAAATTGAGTGCGGTAATATCACTGACTGATCGCGACATGCAGAACAGTGTCCACATTTTTTCGGAGCGTGTGTATCATCAAAATACTGTGCTAACTGGTAACTCAAACACGCTTTAGATTCAAAAAAACCGATCATATTTGCAATTCGCTTAACTTCACTCTCTTGTTTTAACTGGAAGAGCTTGTGTAACTCTGTGACCAGATTTGGTACCGCACTTGGCAAGGTATTCACTCGATATACTTCAGTCATTAATTTACTTTCAAGTTCGATCCAGCCACGATCATGAAAATACTCAAGTGCCGCTATGACACGTTTTCTGTCGGCTTGATGTTCACTCCATAATCTATCGAGATCAGGCGTACACCAAATCTTAGCTTTTTTACTTGTGTTTAAAACAGTGGTCGCAAACTGTTTTCTTTCATCTGAAAAGTGATCGACAATGACAGAGGAATCCACTAAATATCTGAACTTATATTCAGCAAAATAACTGTAAGCTGGAGAGATTATGTTGTTAATCTCAAGGTAAACCATCAACGTTTTTAATGGTAACTGTCTAATATTGGTTTGATTGGAAAGGCGGGTTAATACAATCTCCCACATCCGTTGCCCATGAGCAGAGTCAACTTGTTCGATTAAATCTAATAGTTGTTGAATAGAAGAGAGATCGGGCGTGTCGCCATAAACAAAATTTTCAAGTACCGTTAAATTGTCTTTGTTGGCTAACACGGTGCATTCTGAATCTTGTCCATCACGGCCAGCGCGGCCAATCTCTTGGCTGTAGTTTTCAATGGATTTAGGTAAATCGAAATGAACAACGCGGCGAATATCAGATTTGTCAATGCCCATACCAAAAGCGATGGTTGCAATAATGCAATTCATATCCCCTTGCATAAAGCGTGTTTGAATCTGCTGTCGTTTATCGGACTCCATGCCAGCATGGTAAGCTTGAGCACTGAAACCTAGCATCTGTAAATGTTTAGCAACTGCCTCTGCAGTGTGTTGTAGAGTGACATAGACAATGGTTGGCAAGTGCGGATGCACACTTAATAAACTGGTTAACCTATCCAGTCTCTCGTCTTCATTTACTGCCTCTATAGAGAGATCTAAATTCGATCGATAAAACCCGGTGAGTACAATGTCATCGCGTGTAATAGCAAACTTCTCACTCATATCTGAAACAACTTTAGAGGTTGCAGTTGCGGTTAATAGTAGGACTTGAGGGATTTTAAGTTCTTTTTGATAACGCGCTAGTTTTAAGTAGTCAGGTCTGAAATTGTGACCCCACTCTGATATACAGTGAGCTTCATCTACGACTAACAATGAGATAGGAACTTGCGAAATAAAGGCGCGAAACCTTTCGTTTTTGAGACGCTCAACTGAGATCATCAATATTTTTGTTACGCCACTTTTTACCTCTTTCATTATCTGCTGACTCTGCTCCCATGTTTTACTTGAATCTATGGATGCAGCCGCAATTTTTTTGCTATGTAAAAAATCGAGTTGATCTTTCATTAATGCAAGTAATGGAGAAATAACCAGTGTCAAATGTGGCAGTTGTGTTGCTGGTAGTTGATAGCAGAGTGACTTTCCTGAGCCAGTAGGGAAGATAGCGGCAGCAGATTTTCCAGCTAAAATTTTATTGATGACCTCTTCTTGCCCCGTTCTTAAGTGATCAAAACCGAATTGTTGTTTAAGAATTTGATTAAGCATGCTATTTCTCTACTATATGTGGTTAACGGAATAATACTGCATTTAACAAGATAACGCACAAAAAAACCATGTGAATATATACAGTAATTTTATAGTGCGAGTGATATCGCCTTATGATCAATAATTATTAGGAGTGAGTATGCAATATCAACCTGTTTTAAATTTTTGGTTTGAAGAGATAACGCCAGCAGATTGGTGGAAAAAATCTGAACCATTTGATCAGCTGATTGAGCAGCGATTCGCCGATGTTCATCGCAGTGCTATAGCGGGTGAACTTTCACACTGGAGAGTTGATGCTTTGGGTCGTTTAGCCGAAATTATAGTACTGGACCAGTTCTCAAGAAATATCTATAGAGACACACCAAAGGCATTCTCAGCGGATCCTTTATCATTGGCATTGGCCCAAGAGGCAATAGCACAAAATTATCATCTTCAATTAACGGGAGAACAGCGGTCGTTTCTCTATATGCCTTTTATGCACAGTGAGTCAAAATTAATACATCAAACCGCAATTGAGATATTTGCAGATCCTGATGTGGGTAATTTAGATTTTGAATTAAAGCACAAAGCCATCATCGATAAATTTGGTCGTTATCCACACAGAAATAAGATTTTAGGCAGAGAAACTACTGCTGAGGAGTTAGAGTTCTTAAATCAACCTGGTTCATCATTTTAACGCAGAGATTCTAACGCAGAGAGGAAAGAGAAAACATAAAAAAAAAGCAGCAAGGTTAAACACTTGCTGCTTATTATTGTTAACGTTATAGCTTGAGTTATCCTGGGTTACCGTCGGTGCGCGCTTTGCTTAGCATAGGAGCAAAGAATATAAGGAAAAGACCGAAACTGATACTCCATAAAATCGCGGTGACATAGATAAGAGTAATCATGTGTTCAGGGAAAAACGCCACTCCAAAACTGCGTACTAATGCCCCTGAAAATAGAGCTAAGAAAGCGGGCCACATAACGGGTCCTTTGTAGATTTCTCTTCCAGTATGCCCCATGGTAACACGGGTGATCATCGCTAGAATTAACCCTGCAACACTACCAATTGCAAACAGATGGATCATTGAGTGATCAATGAGAGGATCACTACTAATGCCTGTTACAAGCAAACCTACAGGAATGCACAAATAGGCTGCGTGTAGTGACCATACTAAAGGTTCACTTAACGTTAGATGAGGTTTCCATCTAACCATTCTAACCAGCTGTGCGACACCCGCCACAATCATCAATGGCGCTGAAATTTCGGCAGAAGCAATAGGGAAGAAGCTCAAAATAAACAGTAAAAAAACGGGGAGATTAGCGAATACATCTAACCATAAAAGATTGGGGGCTTTTTCAAAGTTAAAACGTTTAGCGGTGAAAAAAGGGATAACACGTGCGCCCATGACAGACAACAATAGTACAAACCACCAAATCATCGCCTGCCACACTGCTGAAGATGGGAAAGGAGGCATACCTTTAATCGTTGCGTAACTGGCAAAGTTTGCAGCGATGGCAAGAATGAAAAAACCAACAAAAATAATGTTCTGCCATTTTCTACTTTTTATCACTCGATAACCAATTGCATAGGCAGCAGCGGCGAGAAATAGCGACTCAACGATGGAAATGAACCATATTGGAGTGTCTGTCCAGAAGAACAATCTTGGCAACAGCCATAACAGTACAAGGAGGCCAAGCCATCGGTTACTGGTGCCTTTAATGCCAGTCCAATTCTGAACGGCTGTTAATAAAAATCCGACGACAATCGCCATGGCAAAACCAAAGAACATCTCATGTACATGCCACCAAAGTGCAGGAACTGAGAGCGCACTTGGCTGTCCGTGAGTAAATGCATAGACCCAAACCACTACAGCGATGATTGAGTAGAGTGAGCCTAAAAGGAAAAAAGGGCGAAAAGCCAGTCTGAGCAGAGGGGGAACTTTGTCTTCAATTTTGCGGTCGGTAATGTTGATCATAAAAATGGTACTCCTTGATAATACATTGACTATAGCAAAAAATAAGCCAGTTTGTAACTTACTGATTTAATAGAGTTTGATTTATGCTGAAATAATAACATTCAGTCTTTGATGTATTTAATACATCAGGTATACTGTTGCCTTGATAACTAAAGTAAGGAATTATGGTGCAACCGTCCATTAATCAAGTGCTACTGCAAATCGCTTTAGATCTAAGTACAAGCCTCCCCTCTGGTCACCATTACCAACGATTAATTGCCGCATTAAACCGAGTATTACCGTGCGAGGCGAGTGCATTGTTCGTATTTGATGAAATGGGTTTTTTGCAACCTGTAGCAGTAAGTGGTTTATCCGAAGAGGTGTTAGGGAAAAAGTTCTTGCCGGATAATCATCCGCGATTAAAAGCCATCTTAGGCTGCACGACACCACTGCGCTTTCCTTCAACGTCAGAGCTACCCGATCCTTTTGATGGATTCTTAAAGGATGACCCCAATAGCTCTATAGATGTGCATGACTGTATGGGTTGTAGCCTATACGTCGAAGACAACTTAGTCGGCGTTTTAACATTAGATGCTATGAAAGTGGGGGCGTTTGACCAGATAGATGATATTACGGTTGAAACATTTGCCGCGTTGGCGGCAGCAACCATAAGAAATATCACCATGGTAGAAGCGCTCAAACGTTCAAATAAAAAACACCAAAATATCAATAAACTCTTGATAGAAGAAGCAAGAACAAAAGGAGGGCAGCTTGTTGGGGTAAGCCTAGAGATACAGCGTCTTCGAGATAACATTAAGATGGTTGCCCACTCAAACTATGCCGTATTAATTAGTGGAGAAACGGGCACGGGAAAAGAGCTGGTGGCGCATGAACTGCATGCTCAATCACAACGCAGTGATAAACCTATGGTCTACGTTAACTGCGCAGCTTTACCAGAATCGATTGCTGAAAGTGAGCTATTTGGTCACGTAAAAGGCGCATTTACTGGAGCGAATAGCCACCGAGCAGGTAAGTTTGAATTGGCTGACAGTGGCACTATATTTTTAGATGAAATTGGTGAGTTACCTCTGTTATTACAAGCTAAGTTACTCCGAGTTATACAGCAAGGCGAAGTTCAGCGAGTAGGTGCAGATAAGAACCTTTTTATCGATGTACGGATTATTGCTGCGACTAATAGGGATCTTGAATTAGAAGTGAGCGAAGGACGATTTAGAAGTGATCTCTTTCACCGTTTAAATGTATTCCCAATCCATGTACCTCCTTTACGTGAAAGAAAGGGAGATATCGCAGTATTAACGGGACATATCCTCGATAAAGTGAAACTTCAATTCAATATCAATACACTTCACGTTCATCCACGCTCTTTACAATATTTGGAAGAGCAGAAATGGGTGGGTAATGTACGAGAGTTAGAGCACACCTTAATGCGAGCAGCACTAAGAAGTATTCAAGACCAGCAAGCAGTGATTACTGAAGAGCACTTGGGAGTCAGCGGTATGGTTATAAAAGGTGTGAGCAGTGCGACTGATGATATGCCAGATCAACCGATTGTGATGAGAGAAGCAGTAGAGCGGTATCAAAAACAACTTATCGAGCATGGGCTTAAAAAATCAGGTGGGATTTGGTCGAAAGCGGCTGATTTTTTAAAAATGGATCGTGGAAACTTGTATAAGATGGGAAAGAAACTGGGGGTGAAACCTTGATCCAGATCAATTGAAATTGTTACAAAAATGTATGAATTCAATGGCTTAAAATTATTTCGGTGTATAAATAACATCGTCGTGATGTGCTTTATACCACGCGTAGAAGGTGGATGGAAATAGTAAACACTTAGAATACAATGAGTTAACCATTGGCATGGTATGTGCATTTGAGGGGCTATCGTCAGATTAGATGATTATTTTAAAAGGTCTCTCAGACCGCATAATAATAACTGGAGTCAACATGTTCTGTATTCAATGTGAGCAAACAATTCAAACCCCTGTATCTAAGGGTTGTTCTTACACACAAGGTATGTGTGGAAAAACCTCAGATGTTTCTGATTTGCAAGATGTGCTTGTTTATAATTTGCAAGGTGTCTCATTTTGGGCTGAGTTAGCGCATAAACTGAACGTAGCTGACAGCGAGATTGATCAATGGGCTCCAAAAGCATTTTTCTCAACCCTAACCAATGTTAACTTTGTACCTGAGAAGATTGTTGCTTTTGCACAACAAGCAGAAGAGTATAAAAACCGCCTTAAAGACAAAGTTATTACTGCTGCACTCGTTTCTGACTTTGAATTACCCGCTCTATCTAACGCAGCAAAATTTGAATTGCCAGCAACGGCAGAAGAGATTGTAGCCATCGCACCACAAGCAGCCGTTAACCGTGGTTACGAAACCATCAGTGAAGATGTAATTGGCCTTCGCCTATTATGTCTATACGGTTTGAAAGGTGCTGCGGCCTACATGGAGCATGCGAGTGTCTTAGGTCAAACTAATAACGAAGTATACGCTGAATATCATCAAATAATGGGTTTGTTAGGAACGGATCCAACGGATCTTAACCTGCTACTTGAAACGTCAATGCAGATTGGCATGATGAACTATCGCGTTATGGAGATGCTTGATCACGGTGAAACTGATGCCTACGGACACCCAACACCGACTGCAGTTAATGTTAAAACAATCGCCGGCAAGTGTATTCTAGTCTCTGGACATGATCTTCATGACTTAGAAAAAATTCTTAAACAAACTGAAGGCAAAGGCATTAATGTCTACACCAATGGTGAGATGCTTCCTGCGCACGGCTACCCTGAGTTAAACAAATACCCTCACCTAGTAGGTAACTACGGCAGCGCTTGGCAGAACCAACAGAAGGAGTTCGCAAACTTCCCTGGTGCAATCGTGATGACATCAAACTGTCTGATTAACCCAAATGTAGGGCAGTATGCTGACCGTATCTTTACACGCAGCATTGTCGGCTGGCCTGGTGTTGAACACATTGAAGGCGATGATTTTAGCCAAGTTATCGACTGCGCGTTAGCTCATGAAGGTTTTAAACATAACGAAATAGAGCAGATGATCACGGTCGGGTTTGGTCGTAATGCATTGATGGAAGCGGCACCTGCTGTTATTGAAAATGTGAAATCAGGTGATATTAAACACTTCTTCCTAGTCGGCGGTTGTGATGGTGACAAGTCAGAGCGCAGTTACTACACTGATTTTACAGCCCAAGTTCCTGATGATGCGGTTATCTTGACACTGGCGTGTGGTAAGTTCCGTTTTAACAAAAATGAGTTTGGCGATATCAATGGTATTCCACGTCTATTAGATGTTGGCCAATGTAATGACTCATACTCAGCTATTCAGTTGGCGTTAGCGCTGGCCAAAGAGTTTGATTGTGGTGTTAATGACTTACCATTAACACTTGTTTTATCATGGTTTGAACAAAAAGCGATTGTTGTGTTGTTAACGCTGTTCGCCCTAGGTATTAAAGGTATTTATGTTGGACCAACAGCACCTGCATTCTTGACCGACAATTTATTGGCTATTATGCAAGAGAAATTTGATATGAGATTTATCTCTACGCCTGAAGAAGATCTTAAAATAATCTTAGGCACGAAATAAAACAAAAGCCTAGTTGGGAGCAGCTAGGCTTTTTTAATTATCTGAGAGTGTAGTAAAGGCAAAAAAATGACAGAGAATAAAGCGTGGGATCCATCGACTGAAACTTTAGTGTGTGTTGCAAAGTGGATGGAGACAGCTGATACCGTTAGTTTACGATTTGAAGCGAATGTAGCTAAAGATACAGCACGAACATTCAATTTTAAACCTGGGCAGTTTTTGACTATTGGGATTGATATTGAACAGCAGATGGAATATCGAGCTTATTCAATCAGCTCACTACCGAACGCTAACTGTGCAGAGCTGACCGTTAAGCGTGTTGAAGGTGGTAAGGTGTCTAATTATCTTATTGATGACCTCAGTGTCGGTGACGTTGTAACCTCACTAAAGCCAGAGGGCGTGTTTAACAGCGTTGATTGCACGCACCGTAATAGAGTGACGTTGATCAGTGCAGGTTGTGGTATCACCCCTGTCATGTCGATGGCAAAGCAGTGGTTAGCTACAAATGCGGATGTAGAAATAAACTTTGTGCACATTGCACGTAATAAAGAATCAATAATATTTGCTGAACAACTCACAGAATTTGCCAACATGCACCTCAACTTTCACGCTAACTTATTATTGAAGGATGCAGAAGGTACGGATTACCAACAAGGGAAACTATCACAATCTTTGTTGAAAAAAATGTGTCCTGAACTTAATAATTCTACCGTCTTTTTGTGTGGTCCGGTTCAGTTCATGCAGGATGTGAAAGGGTATATAGAGAGCAGTGATTTTGATATGAATCACTTTTATGAAGAGAGCTTCAGCCCAACAGTGTCAAAGCAAGGTACGAAGATTGATAGCGATACTGATGATTCGGTACAGATTTCAGTTCCAGATTTTGGTTTTGAACTGACAATTGATAAAGGAACGCTACTGATTGATGCCTTAGAGAAAGGCGGAATTCCAGTTATAGCGGCATGTCGCAGTGGTGTTTGCGGCTCATGTAAGTGTAAAGTGGCAGTCGGCACAGTACAAACAACCAGCCAAGAGACATTAACTCCAGATGAAATTGCACAAGGATTCGTATTAGCTTGTTCATCAACTATTAATGCCAGTGTAGAAATTGCCCTTTCATAACCAGCCAAATTCATAATGCAAACAGTGCAAATCAATTCAGGTTATGAGTTTTGGTTTGCATTTATCTTCCATATGATTGATAAACGGGCAAATATAAGACATTTCACTGGGAAATAATTCACTATTCTTTATACTGTTGTGACTAGTAATAATCATTAATAGGTATAGCCGTGGGATTTCTTTCAAAATTGTTCGGACGCTCTTCCAAAGAATCACAAACATTTTCCGTAGAACCGACTGAATATAAAGGATATTTAATTTATGCTCAGCCGACAGAGGAAGGCGGACAATATCGAATTTCTGGAACGATCACTAAAGAGATAAACCATGAGCTACAAACGCATCGATTTATTCGATCGGATGTCGTCCCGTCAGAAACTCAAGCAAATCAGATCATGTTATCCAAATCTCAAATGTTTATCGATCAAACGGGAGATAATATGTTTAAGTGATCGGTTAATTACTTAACCGATAACAAAGCATTGATGTAACATTTCTCACTTTATTTGTGATGTAAAATTACTTACTTCTTATCAATTGCGAACAAATAACACACAAAATACAGTTTATTTGGTACTTTTATTACAAAACGCTTGAAGTATCGCTGCTCGTTAGATAAAAAGTACCTATCACTTTGTTAATAGCCAAGGAATCACTATGCAGATTGGTGTACCAAAAGAGAGTCTCGCGGGTGAAACTCGTGTTGCAGCTACTCCGAAAACAGTTGAACAATTACTTAAGCTCGGGTTTACCGTCTCGATAGAAACAGGCGCGGGAATTTTAGCTAGTTTTGATGACGCTTCGTTTGAAAAAGCAGGAGCGAGTGTTGTATCTGCTGACGATGTTTGGCAATCAGACATCATACTTAAAGTTAATGCACCCCAAGTTAACCCTGTCAATAATGTTGATGAGTTTGAACTTATCCAAGACGGCGCAAGTATTGTCAGCTTTATTTGGCCAGCTCAAAATGAAGAGTTGTTGACCAAATTAGCCACTAAGAACATAAACGTATTAGCGATGGACTCGGTGCCTCGTATCTCTCGAGCTCAGGCTCTTGATGCATTAAGTTCGATGGCAAACATTGCAGGCTATCGCGCAGTTATTGAAGCTGCACATGAATTTGGACGATTTTTTACGGGCCAAATCACGGCAGCGGGTAAAGTACCACCAGCCAAGGTATTGGTTGCAGGTGCCGGTGTTGCAGGTTTAGCCGCTATTGGCGCTGCAGGTAGTCTTGGGGCTATTGTTCGCGCATTTGATGTCCGTCCTGAAGTAAAAGAGCAAGTACAAAGCATGGGTGCGGTTTTCCTTGAAGTTGATTTCAAAGAGGATACCAGCGCTGGTGATGGTTATGCCAAAGAGATGTCTGATGATTTCAATAAGAAAGCAGAAGAACTCTATGCTGAGCAAGCGAAAGATGTCGATATTATTATTACAACGGCACTTATCCCAGGCCGCCCTGCACCGAAATTGATCACCAAAGAGATGGTTGATTCAATGAAGTCAGGCAGTGTAATTGTCGATCTGGCCGCAGCTAATGGTGGTAACTGTGCATATACCGTTGCTGATCAAGTCATCACTACCGATAACGGCGTGAAGATCATTGGTTACACCGATATGGTTGGACGTTTGCCGACACAGTCATCGCAGTTGTACGGTACCAACTTAGTTAATTTACTGAAACTTCTTTGCAAAGAGAAAGATGGCAATATTAATATCGACTTTGAAGATGTTGTATTGCGTGGTGTTACCGTGGTGAAAGAGGGCGAGGTTACATGGCCAGCACCTCCAATCCAAGTGTCTGCACAACCTCAAGTTAAAGCTCAACCGGTTAAAAAGGCAGCGCCAAAAGTGCAAGAGCCGATTTCTCCAGTTAAGAAGTTTGGGTTTATCGCTGCAGCTATCGCAGGTTTTGGTTGGGTTGCAAGTGTAGCTCCTGCAGAATTCTTGTCTCACTTTACCGTATTTATACTAGCGTGTGTGGTCGGGTATTACGTGGTATGGAATGTGAGTCACTCACTGCATACTCCTCTAATGTCAGTCACTAACGCGATTTCTGGAATCATTGTTGTGGGCGCCTTGTTACAGGTTGGTCAAGGTAATGGTGTGGTATCGTTCTTAGCATTCTTTGCTGTATTAATTGCAAGTATCAATATTTTTGGCGGCTTCACTGTCACCAAACGTATGCTTGAAATGTTCCGTAAAAACTAAAGGAGTAACACATGTCTGCAGGATTAGTACAAGCAGCTTATATCGTTGCTGCCGTTCTATTTATTATGAGTTTGGCTGGATTATCTAAGCAAGATACAGCGCGAACAGGTAACTATTACGGAATGACAGGGATGGCGATTGCACTTATTGCCACTATTTTTGGCCCTGAATCAGCGGGTACTGCATGGGTCATTATTGCAATGATGATCGGTGCAGCTATTGGTATCTACTATGCAAAACGCGTAGAGATGACAGAGATGCCAGAGTTGGTGGCGATTCTTCATAGCTTTGTTGGTTTAGCAGCGGTTCTGGTTGCCTATAATTCGTACATCGATCACGGTGTATTAGTTGGCGCGATGTTAAGCATTCACTTAGTTGAAGTGTTTTTAGGTGTTTTCATTGGCGCAGTAACCTTTACGGGCTCTATCGTTGCATTTTGTAAACTTCGAGGCTTGGTCAGTTCAAAAGCGTTGATGCTGCCTCATCGCCACAAGTTGAACTTATTAGCTATCGTAGCTTCTTTGTTGTTGATGGTTAATTTCGTTAATAATGAAGGTGGCATGTTCGTCCTAATACTGATGACGATAATTGCTTTGGCATTTGGATATCACCTTGTTTCATCTATTGGTGGCGCTGATATGCCAGTCGTTGTTTCAATGCTTAACTCATATTCTGGTTGGGCAGCAGCAGCAGCAGGCTTTATGTTAGCTAATGATTTATTGATTGTAACGGGTGCTCTAGTGGGGTCATCGGGTGCAATTCTGTCTTACATCATGTGTAAAGCGATGAACCGCTCGTTCATAAGTGTTATTGCTGGTGGATTTGGTACAGCAGTCGTGATTTCCGATCCTGATGAAGAGCAGGGTGAGCATCGAGAAATTAATGCAGAAGATGTTGCTGATATGCTCAAAGAGTCAAAATCAGTCGTGATTACTCCAGGATATGGCATGGCGGTAGCCCAAGCTCAGTACCCTGTGTATGAAATTACAGAAAAACTTAAAGCTATGGGTATAGAGGTTCGCTTTGGCATTCATCCTGTTGCAGGTCGTTTACCGGGTCATATGAATGTATTACTTGCTGAAGCAAAAGTACCGTATGACATCGTACTTGAAATGGATGAGATCAATGATGACTTATCTGAGACCGATATTGTGCTTGTTATCGGTGCCAATGATACGGTTAACCCAGCGGCACTTGATGATCCAAACAGTCCAATTGCTGGAATGCCTGTGCTTGAGGTTTGGAAAGCCAAGAACGTAATCGTCTTTAAACGCTCGATGAACCCTGGATATGCTGGTGTACAGAATCCACTGTTCTTTAAGGATAACTCTCAAATGTTATTCGGAGACGCAAAAGATTCGTGCTTGGAAATTGCAAAATATTTGTAATATATAAAGTGATATAAATAAGGGAGCGCATTTGTGCTCCCTTTTTTTATGACTGATAACTATTCATTAGCGGGTATTGATAGTTTCATTCGTCTCATTAATAAGAATAATTATTTGTTACAATAGAAAAAATAGACATCGATTCATTGAATTATGTTCATATTAGCAAAGAAGGTATGATATGAGTTAAGCTAAATATTGTATTTATTCAATAGGTTAATTTACATACAGCTATGCTATATATGAATATTATGGGTGCATATAACATTGTTAGTTAGATCTCTTTTAGCGCTATTAGCCCTATTGGTGGTAACGCCAGTTACTGCTGATACCTTGCCTCAAAAAATTGAGCGATTTCGCGATCTTTTTACTGAATCAAAATCAGCGGCTACCTATGATATTCGTCTTATTCAAGGGGATTTCCCAACGTCGCTCTTAACCCCTGAATCTATGTTACCTCAGACATCAAATTACCCCTTTAAATACATAAAGCAGCTGTATCAAGCCGCAAAGATATGCAAAGGACCTTGGCCTGTGAGTCCTTTGGTTACCGATCCGTTGGTGTTCACTCGAGCAATGTGTAATGCCACCAAATTGCCAACAAAATGGTTTATACGATCTGGAATGATTCACCCTGGAGGGGGGACATACGCAGCAAGGTATATAGAAGAGTTTCCAGCTAGGGAGCAAGAATTACTGCCATATATGCACATTAAAGAGCGACCTTTGGCGGACAGTAACTCTATGTTAGGACGATTACAGCGTATGAAATATGATGCAGTTTCAGCATTGATCGCTGGTGCGGATACCTTTGTTAGTGCCGATGAGTTGTGGTTGCGAAATGGTAATAACTACGACGTTTATAACGCTATATTGTGGAAAGCAAAACTCGAAGAGTCCGATCTATCATTCAGTTTATCTAGGCTCACCACTCACTGTTATGTCAGAACTGGTAATGTTTGTTGGGATGTAAAGAGTGACTCTAAGGTTATCTACTACAGTATTCTAGGCTTGGTCATTGCTAATATCTCGCTGATATGTGCTTGGAGTTTTACCCGTTGGAACAGTCGCAGAAGAGATCTTAAAGATCGTATGTTAGTGCTTCAAATACTCACTCACGAACTTAGAACACCTATTGCCAGTTTAAGTCTGACTGTTGAGGGATTCAGGCGCGAATTTGATAGATTGCCGCAAAGTGTATATGACGAGTTTCGTCGTTTGTGTGAAGATACAAGACGATTGAGACAGCTGGCTGAAGCAAGTAAAGATTACCTGCAATCGGAACACCAACGTTTGGCGGCAGAGTGGATCCCTTCTGTGAATGACTGGTTAAGTTTTCGCTATGAAGAGAGCGACACTGACGTTAATTTTAGCTTGAACCACGACTCTGCAGTAAGGGTTAACATTTACTGGTTAGGTAACTGCATCGATAATCTGGTGAATAATGCTTGTAAATATGGGGTAGGTACCGTTGAACTTAACGTCACTATTTGTGAAAAAAAGATAAAAATTTGCGTTAAAGATGATGGTAATTTATCTGCAAAAGATTGGAACAGACTACGAAAACCCTTTGTCAGTCAAAGTGGTTTAGGTTTAGGTTTGACTATTGTTGATTCGATGGTCAAGCGAATGGGTGGAACCTTAAAATTACAAGGTCCACCAACATCGTTTATTTTGGAGGTACCGTGTGAAACCAACACTACTATTAGTTGAAGATGACCGAAATTTAGCAGAGGGGCTTATTGTGAGTCTTGAGCAAGCGGGTTATAACTGCTTACATGCAGATAAAGCAGCTGATGTAGCCGCTTTATGGGAGCAAGCAGATTTAGTGATTTTAGATCGACAGCTACCTGATGGTGATTCGATCTCCTTTCTTGGGCAATGGAAATTAATAAAAGATACTCCGGTGATTCTATTAACGGCACTGATCTCTGTACGGGATAAAGTGACGGGTTTAGATGCAGGCGCTAATGACTATCTAACAAAACCTTTTGCTGAAGCTGAATTATTAGCACGAGTGAGAGCCCATTTACGTAATCCTGATAGCTCGGACAACAGTGATTCCAGTAAAGTGGTCGTGGGCATTCTCTCTATTGATACTTCAACGCGTGAAGTCAATAACGATGGCGTGCAAGTGACATTAACTCGAACAGAGTTTGACCTGCTGCTTTTTCTTGCCAGTAATGTAGGAAAAGTATTTACAAGAGATGAATTACTTGATCAAGTATGGGGATATAACCACTTCCCAACGACGCGCACTGTCGATACTCACATTTTGCAGTTAAGACAAAAAATTGAAAATATTGATATTGAGACACTTCGCGGCGTTGGTTTAAGATGAAAGCGTAATGATATGAATAGAGTAAGTGCTAAATCGGTACTGTTAATTTTTCTTCTGGCAACAGCGTCAACGGCTGCGTTTGCTGATCATTGGTTTATAGAAAATACCTCACTGACCAATGCTCATAAACTCTTTTTAGAAGGTGATTCAACGAAAGGGTTTCAATCGTTAATCGAAGTTTGGCAACAGCTTCCCTCTTCCAGCAAACAGGTACACTTAGATAAACTGATCAATTCAGTTATTGAGGTAGATTGTGGAAGATCTTTGACTCAAATGGCTATGCCAGAATGGTTAGATGGGGTAACGATTGAGCGTCAGAATATACAAAGTCCGGGCCGATTATCGCACAAACTTATTGTGAAAGTCAATACGACATTAGAGTTAACCAAAATTAGTTTTATACGTTGGCCGGACCATGAGGTGATTAGCGAATCTAGCCCGGTGAAAAGTGATGGGAGCGAAAGTCAGTTCCAATTTAGTGCGACAACTGAAAATTTAAATACCCGAGCGAAAAGTGGTCTTTATAAGGTCGTTATTGCTGCGGGTTCGGATGTAGAGTGGGAATCTTGGGTCATTCTGGCAGAGCCTCAAAATAAAGAGATGATTCGGTGGAGTTCAAAACAGGGTTGGAGGACCTATAAAACAGGTTTGTTAAATGAATACTGCCCACTGCCAACCTTAAATATTAATTTGTTTACTAATAAGGACTCTACATTTCATCAGGTATGGAGCAAGCAATTTGAGGGTGAGTATCCCAATCAACTTCCTAAAATAGATCTTCTTGATGACAGATACGTGTTGGCAATCTCCCTGAAACATAGACGTTGGCAAGGTAGTATTATGATATTTGATACTCAAACGATCACCAAAACCATTGATTTAAACAGTGAATTGTTTTCTGATTAACGTCATACCGCAAAAATAGACGATTTCTTGTGTTGTCTGCAATTCTATCTATTTGTTCTTAAATAGTTCTTCAGTTTTATTATCCACCGCCGTTATCTTTAATGAGATGAAGTCGCAGCGATGGATAACTGTATGAACCGAAAAATTTTAACGAATGCAATACTTTTTGGATGTCTATCCAGCCCAGCTCTAGTTTTAGCTGATGCAAGAACAGAAGCAATGGGGGGAGCCGGAACTGCAACAGGCAGTTATTTAGCGGGTGCCTTCTATAATCCAGCACTGGTTGCTATTTATAATCGTAAAGATGATTTTGGCATAATGTTGCCTGCCATTGGTTTTGAATATCAAGATATCAATGATATGCGAGACAAAGTGGATGGAATGCAAGATACCATTAAGGGACTTGATATTTCAGATCCCGTTGCGGTCAATAATGCGGTCAATGAACTGAAAAGCTTAGATGGAACTCGATTTTTGATCAGAGGAGGAATTGCAGGCTCAATTGCGATTCCTAATCAGTACATTTCAGCAAGTCTGTTTGCTCAAAGCTATGTTGAAGCAATTGCGTTACCCCATATTGCAACAAGCATTGCAGGTGACGATGCGGTAGAAAAAGAGATCAGACCCATCTATGACACAACCGTGACACTTACAGGCTTTCAAGTAAATGAAATTGGAATCGCATTAGCCAGGTATGTTCAGTTATTTGGTCAACATTTTACCGTTGGTGTATCACCTAAATATCAGTATTTTGGTGCTTATAACTACACGGCGGCCGTTGAAGATTTTGATGTAGATAAATACAGCGACGACAAAGTAACCGATGATGCGTTTAATGTTGATGTCGGAGTTATCTGGTTTTATGGGCCATTCAGGTTGGGTTTGGCGGGTAAAAATCTAATCAAACAAGAATTGGTTACTGAGAACGTTACCGTGACAACGACAGGTCCATCAAGCTATCCGGCTTACACACCTACAGTATCAAATTATCAATACACCTATGAAATAAAGCCTCTATACACAGTCGGTGGGGCATTTGAAACCCATTACTTTACGTTAACTACGGATATAGATCTTAATAAAGAGACTCGATTTAAAAACTTTGATGATGATACCCGTATGTTACGCATGGGAGCAGAATTTAACCTACTTGGGCAAATTCAGCTTAGAGGGGGTTACAGAATCGATCTCGAAGATAATTTAGAAGATACCTATACCGCGGGTATTGGCTTCTCACCGGGAGATATGTTCAGATTGGATGTAGCCGCAAGCTATGCAAATGCAGATGCCGCAGGTGTTTCAATGAATTGGTCATTTGCTTTTTAATTAACGGTATACATCTAGATCTATTGCTACTATTATCTGCCCAACATTTATCATGCTGGGCATTTTTCTTTTGAACCTAACAAAAGAGGGTGGGTGTCCAGTAAAGGAGTCACCCATGTTTGACGATCTACCGACCTTAAGTCATGAAGAGCAACAAGCTGCAGTTGAGAAAATTCAGAAGTTAATGGAGCAAGGTATTAGTTCTGGTCAGGCGATACAAACCATCGCAAGTGAGATACGAAAGCAGAAAGCAGAACAAAAATAGACACAAATTTATGCGTAATATTGACCAGCCATTCTTGGCTGGTTTTTTTTGCTTGAACCAATCTAGCGCACTATAACATCAAAAAGAGGCGAGGCGTAAAATCTAATGCACTATAATTCTATAAATAGGATTCATTACCCTCCTTGGTGCACTATAACTCGATTTGTTTGAGGCGGCATTATTGCGCTAACGCACTTGGGAAGATGAAAAAAAAACGGCATAATGTGCAGATAATTTAAGTAAGGAATAAAATAAATGAGCAAAGCAAAGATTGGAATCATCACTGTAAGTGATCGTGCTAGTGCTGGTATCTATGAAGATATCTCTGGAAAGGCCATCATTGAGACGCTAAACGATTATCTCACTTCAGATTGGACTCCAGTATATGAAGTCATCCCAGATGAGCAGGATGTGATTGAGGCTACTTTAATTCGGTTGGCTGAAGTTGAGAATTGCAGTTTAATTGTGACTACTGGCGGAACCGGTCCTGCAAAACGCGATGTAACTCCTGAAGCTACCGAAGCGGTTTGTGACAGAATGATGCCGGGTTTTGGCGAATTAATGCGAGCAGAATCTTTGAAATTTGTTCCAACAGCCATTCTTTCTCGTCAAACTGCGGGGCTTCGCGGCGACAGTTTAATTGTTAACCTTCCTGGTAAGCCTAAGTCAATTCGTGAATGTTTGGATGCCGTTTTTCCTGCGATTCCATATTGCATCGATCTCATGGATGGACCGTTCCTTGAGTGTAACCTTGATGTGATAAAACCATTCAGACCGAAAGCGAAGTAATGTTAATCAAAAAGCCACATGGTGATGCTGTCACCATGTGGCTTTTTAGTGCTTGATATTATTAATGCTACAGAGTTAAACCTCCATCAATATGTATGCATTGACCTGTGATATAGCTAGAGTTCGCTGAGAGCAGAAACTCAACGAGTGCTGCTGCTTCACTTGGTTGACCTAATCGTCGCATCGGAATACGCGAGGTGATATTTTTGTATGACTCATCACTTAGATCGACATGATCTGGAGAGTTCTTTTTAATATATCCCGGAACAATACAGTTTACGGTGATTGATTTTTCTGCCACATGCACGGCTAATGACTTAACTAACGCTTCCAATCCGGCTTTAGCAGCAGCAGAGGCAGGGACAGAGTTGCCTCCATTTTGGAATTTATGTGCTAAAAAGGAGCTTACGGCAACGACTCGACCAGAAGGGGATTTTTCTAAAATTGGGAGTGTCATGTTGATTAAGCGATAAAAAGCAGCCTGAATAACTTGAAAAGAGTAAGCTAAACCCTCGTCATCAAGTTCCCCAAATGTTCTCCAGTCAGGAAAACCAGCATTACTTACAATGGCATCTAATTGACCCAGGTTGTTAATTACGTCTAAAATCTCTTCACTGATAGCTGGATCTGTTAAATCTCCAACGACAATGAAGCTGTTGCAACGCTTATCAATTAATCGCTGCTGTAACTGTTGCAAACCAGACAGATTTGAACCTGTGTGCATGATCAGTGTTGTATTTTCGTTAGCTAAAGTCTCACACACCGCAGCACCAATACCACTTCCTGCTCCTGTGACCAATATGACCCTTTTTTTGTCAGTCAAAATAGACTCCTTAAATTAACGCGATGGATTCACTATAACCGAGTAAACAAAACTTAATCAAATAGATATGATCAGATCTTTCTGGCTTTCGGTGTGACGTGGTCACATATGTTTTCATTCAAACTGCATTGAACTGCGGTATGATAAATCATCAATAGCTGCTGGGGGTTAATATGGATATCGATAATAAGAGAATCACAGTTTCTTTAGTACTAGGTAGTGGTGGTGCTAGAGGAATGGCACATATTGGAGTAATACGTGAACTGGAGCGTAATGGTTTTGACATTAAATCAATCTCTGGTTGTTCAATAGGTGCCGTTATTGGCGGTGTTTTTGCAGCAGGCAAGTTAGATGAATTTGAGCAATGGGTCTGTGCGATTGATAAGGTTGATATTGTCTCACTGCTTGATATTTCATTTAGAAAAGGGGGCTTGGTTAAGGGAGATAAAATCATCAACACCTTAAAAAAATTGGTTGGCGATCAAAATATTGAAGATTTACCTATTCCCTACACTGCTATCGCTGCTGATGTTAAAAATGAAAAAGAGGTATGGATAAATTCAGGCTGTCTGTTTGATGCGATCAGAGCATCTATATCCTTACCCTTGTTCTTCACGCCCGTAAAACATGAAGATACCTATTTGGTTGATGGTGGAGTATTGAACCCTGTTCCCATAGCGCCGACATTCAACGATAAAACGGATCTAACCATTGCCGTGAATTTGGCAGGGTCAGTCGATGAGATTGCAAAGTTGAAAATGCAATCATCAAAAACTGATATAGAAGCGGAGGCGAGCCAGAGCGACATTCAATTGAACATTAAAAACTTCATCGGCCGTTTAAAAACCAATACTCGCAATTCTGTAGACGGGTGGGGATCGTATAACATCGCTACTGAGGCTTTTGATGCGATGCAAAGTACCATTGCTAGAGCGAAACTTGCGGCTTACCCACCTGACATCACTATTGAACTTGCTCGAAATACATGCGGAACTTTCGAGTTTCATCTTGCCAGTCAATTAATAGAGCTTGGTCGTACAAAAACGAGAGAAAGCTTAAGAAAAGCGGGTATGTCGGTTGGTTAATGTGGATATACAGTGCTGATCTTATTTATGAGAGCCGCACTGTCAGGATTTTATACACTTTATCATAAGTAAGATTGAAGTAGGGTCACCAACAGCATATACAATAAGAGGTTAACAAGTTGGCTTATTTATTGCTTATAAGTGAAATATATTGTTTTATTGCTTAATTTAAGCATAAATATTTTCAAACTACAGAGTTCTGTAAAACTTATAATAGGCATTTTTTTATGAGTACTATCTTACGCAATACACTTTTTCCGCTAGCTGCTCTTGCCCTAGTTTCTGCCGCTCCTATTGCTAACGCTGTACCGTTAGATCTTCGATTCAATGATTTCATAGAAACACCCGATGGCACTGCTGCTTTTGGTTTTGGGCCATCATACAGCGGCACTAGCATGCACTACACTAATGTTGCGACTCAAGGTTCTGTAACGGTTGATGCACGTGTTACTGCTTATGCTTATGGTGACTACAAGTTCAATTATCATGTGCCAAATTATAATCAGACTTCTGGTGTTGAGCCAAATGGTGACATTGCATTCATATACTCAAATAGTGAAGTATATGGGTCAGGTGGGTTAACCTATATTTTTGAGCTTTTTGATGGCGCAGGTGCTAAATCAGGAACATTCAGTGAACGATATGTTGCTGATGAGTTAGCTATCATTGCCTATGATATCGATGGCGAAAATAATGCATTTAATTATCAAATTGAATCGCTTCGTGTATTTACCGCAGACGGTATAAGCTCTTACCAAACAGGAGCTGCTGCCGCGAGTGTGACAGCATCTTTAGAAAATGATGGAAAAGAGATTCTTTTCACCGGCCCTGGCAGTAATGTTTCTGAAAGAGACACAAGTGGAGCAGTACAGGTAAATTACCTAAATACGGATCATTTTGTATTTCAATTCGAATCAGAAACATTTAGAGGTGCAACAAACAATCCAGTGTTTAGTGCCATCGATGGCGATTTAACCATCAAGATGGACGGTGATACTGTTTATGTTTCTGAACCAGAGACGTTATTTATGATGGCAAGTGCACTTTTCGGAATGGGATTTGTACGTCGCAGAAAAAACAAAAACGCGTAACTGATTCGTTTTAGAGCAAAGAAAAAGCAGTGAATGTATTGGAGATTTCTCCATATTCACTGCTTTTTTAGTATCTGAAGTTAAATCTATTTAAGTTTAAACTTACTGACCACTTGATTGAGTTGACTATTTGCTTTTGAAAGACTCATCGTTTCCTCTTCAGTGCTTTTCCCATTATCCGACAATTTAAGCGCCATCTCTCGAATGGCAGTCATGTTCATCGCAATCTCACCCGACACAACACTTTGCTCTTCAGCCGCCGTTGCAATTTGATTATTCAGATCGTTGATCTGCGCAACGGATTGAACCACTGTTGTTAAATCAGATTCCACAGCATTAGTGCGTTCTACAGTATTAGTACAAGTGGTTTGAGTTACTGTCATTGCGTTAATTGCAGCGGATGAACCTTGTCTTAATTGACCCAATGTGTGTTGGATCTCTTCAGTGCTCACACGTGTTTTAGCAGCCAGCGCTCTTACTTCATCAGCAACCACAGCGAACCCTCGTCCTTGCTCACCAGCACGCGCAGCTTCTATCGCGGCATTTAAAGCCAGAAGATTGGTTTGATCGGCAATATCACTGATCACATTAAGCACATTTGTGATAGCTTGAGTATCACGCTCTATCGCTTGGATACTGTCTGACGATCCTTGGATATTATTAACCAGTTCTGACACTGTTTCTGCAGCAGATGCGACACTAGTTTTAGAGGTTTCTACTTGATTACTCATTGATTGAGAGAAACACGATGCTTCTTCTGCATTATGCGCGACATCTTTAGCTGTTACGCTCATCTCTTCTATGGCAGTGGCAACTTGATCCGCTTCTTGGCTGTGTGAGACTAAAACATCGTTGTTTGACACTACATGGTGTTCAAGGTTTTTGATGCTTGATGCAATCACAACAGATGATTGGGAAATTTCTAACATCAATGATTGTAAGCTAGCGGTGTTTTTCAAGGTAGTTGTCACTACTTGCCTAGTAATTAGGCAGCTTCTTTCTCTGGGTTCAGCTGAACCCTACCGATCGGTTTGCAGTTCCTGATTTTCCCCGACCAGCGCTCTGGTCGCTTGC